>JAADHK010000131.1 GCA_013151835.1 Deltaproteobacteria bacterium | reverse complement strand
TGTCGCGAAAGCGGAGGCATACATATAGTATTCCGAGCATTTCGCGACCCGCTACAACGCAGTAGATGGGACTTTTTACGACGCCATCATTTATTAGCAGAACCTTTTTCTCTGATAACTTGAAAAAAAGGCTATTATCATATAAAATTTCCCTGATAATTTTTCATCGGGGAGACAAGCTGTATCAAGTTCAAAAGACAAACGACTGCTTGATGAAGTCCGGGTGTCAAAATAGGCTTAACACCCGGAGGCTCCGGGTGTCAAATAAAAAGCTTATTGATGAAATGCAAGATGTTATGTGCAGACGTCACTCTTCGACTCGGAACAAACATCATCAGGATGCCGGCCTGCATAAGCCCGCTTGTGATAAAATGGAGATCAGATGAAAATCCGTGCACGAAAGATGACTAAAGGATCGCTGTTCAAGCTGATTTTTATCGGCTTTGGCATGCCGTTGTTCCCCTTGATGTTGATATATGGAATCGCCAGTCTGTTCGGCGCACATACGGTTACCGTAAATCATGTGCCGGTGACCGGGATAATGGGGCTGTTTTCAATGCTGCTTATTTATCCCGTCTTTTGCTTTGTTTTTTCGGGCATGATCTGGGTCTGTTTTGCATTGGGCCTGTGGATCTATTCAATGTTTGGAAAAATAGAGCTGGAATTTGTGGATGTTGATGTCGTTGATGTGATTCCGAAGGTTGATGAACAGCGTGATGAAGATTTTTATCGGCGGTTTACCGGCTGATGGAAAACAGGGCTGAAAAGCGTGCCGTCCCTATGATATGGCCGGTCAGGGCGTCATCAAGACCTGCGCGGGTAGTCTGCGCGGGAAGATCAAGAAGCGTATCAAGGGCATAAAGCGTGAACCGGTAGTGATGAATTCTGCCCGGGGGCGGGCAGGGGCCGTTGTAGCCGGGCCGGTGGAAGTCGTTGATCCCCTCGGCCATTTTTTCCGGAAGCGCGTTTTTTGAAACCCCTTTTAGCAGCCGGGTGCTCCCGGCCGGGATGTTCCATGCGATCCAGTGCGTAAAGGTTCCTGAAGGCGCGTCCGGGTCATCCACCATAAGGGCGAGGCTTTTTGTGCCTTTTGGCGTGCCCGACCATGAAAGGGGCGGGGAGATGTTCATGCCCTTGCAGGTAAATGCGTCCGGTATGGTCCGGCCCGGCTCGATTGCAGGAGAAGAGAGGGGAAAATCGGCTGATTGCGCGGTCGCGGCAACGGCGATAAGGACAAGGGCCGCGACTGCAATTTTACACCATCGTTTTTTTTGTTGCTTCATGGCGTGTCCTCCTGGGCGATTTTTTCCATGTATTGCTCCCATTCCATGGGCAGCATACTTTTCTTCTTGTTATTACATTCCTTGCAGCACGCAACCACGTTCCCTTTTGTGCTTTTCCCCCCACGGGAAAGGGGGACGATATGATCCATGGTAAGTTCGGCGGGCCTCACCTTGCTTCCGCAGTAATGGCAAAATCCTTTGGAACATTTGCGTTTCCACCATTGCGATGCGCGAAGCTTCCGGGCTTTTTCCTTTTCAGCCCGGAGGATTGTGTCGTCGTGAAAGAATATGTCTTCTTTCATAGCCCTAGATTCTTCCTCCAGCGGTCTATTTCTGAGCAGAGCAATTCATAGAACATCTCTGATCCGCCCAGTCCCCGACGGCCGAAAAAATAGTTGATTTCAAGAAAACAGGGTACCTCTTTTTCATCTGTTTCGTCAAATATAAGGTCAAACCCCGCCAGGTTGATCCCGGTCATGGCGCAGATCTGCCTTATGCTGTTGATCCCTTTTTCCTGTAAAGACGGGTCCGACTTGTGGTCTATTACCGCACCGTCCGCAAGCGCCGTTCCAAATATCCCATCCGGGGCTACCCGCCAATAGGAAATAAACCGGCTGCCCGCTGCAACCACGCGAAGCGACCTGCTGCCGGCGGGAATGTATTTCTGAATGACAAAGCCTTTCTGCCCGGTTCCCTCATAGGTTTCGGCAAGTTGCAGTACCTGGTTGAAGTCGTCCTGAGATTTGATCAGCAGGACATTGATGCCTTCTCCCGACCAGTCGAACTTGAATACAAATGGATAGCCAAAGGTTTCGGGTATAATGGGATGTTCCTGAGCGCGGCGGTAAAATGCGGCCAGGTTTGAAAATTCTTCTGTGCGGGGATAATGAACACCGAGTTTTTTAAACAAGCGCGACTGGCCGGTTTTGCCGGGATATTTAAAACGTGCGTGATAATCGGGAAACACATTAGCACAGGTGGCTGCCGCCATTTCAAAGAGGCTCTGTCTGCATCCCTGGGGAAGAACCACGCCATCCGCCTCGGTCATGGCGCGCCTGTCAGATTCATCCGGGTCCCTGCCCGCGCAGAGGCGGTTTTTATCCCCGGCATAGCATGGATGATATGATAGAAGCATCAGGGTCAGTCCCTTAGGGTACACGAAAAAATAAATTTACATTTTTCAGGAGTCGAGGTGCCGGCATGGCAAGGCGCGAGAAGCGATAATATCGGGCGTATTTGAGCGCCGAGCAACACCGCCAGGCCGGATACATCGGCTTATTAAAATGTGAAGTTGTTTTTGAGTGAGCCCTTAATAGCCAAGCCTTCTTAACGCCCTTGTATCCTTGCTCCAGTTCTTTTCCACCCTTACGAACAATTCGAGAAAGACCTTGGCGCCCACCATCCGTTTGATCTCGGCCCGGGCCTGCGTACCGATTTTTTTGAGCAGGCTCCCCTGTTTTCCTATGATGATCCCCTTTTGCGAGCTGCGCTCCACGTGAATAACAGCGAGGATACGCACAAGCCCGGTGGAAGGGTCGGTTGAAAATTCCTCGATGGTGACCGCCGTGGAATAGGGGATCTCCTGGCCCGTGAGCCTGAATATCTTTTCCCGGATGATCTCGGCCGCAATAAAACGCTCGGGCACGTCCGTGATTGAATCTTCAGGGAAATAGGGCGGTCCTTCGGGGAGACGGCGGGCCATCTCGGCAACCAGTTCTTCAACCTGGGTCCCCTTTGCGGCCGAAACCGGCACGATTTCCTCAAAGTCCATGCGGCGCGCCCATTGGTCGATCTGCGTCAGGATGGCGGGCCCCGGGACCAGGTCGATCTTATTTAGTGCGAGGATGGCCGATACCCTTTTGCGTTTGCGGAGTTTACGGATAATCAGCTCTTCTGAGGCAGGGTCCGGCCGGGCCGCGTCCGCCACCACCAGGACCATATCCATGTCGTCAATGGCTGAGAGCGCAACGTCCACGATCCTCTTGTTAAAAACCTTTTTGCTGTCGTGAATGCCCGGCGTGTCAATAAATATAATCTGGGATTTTTGGCCGTGCACGATACCGGCGATTCTGTTCCTCGTGGTCTGGGGTTTTTCCGAGGTGATCGAGATTTTCTGTCCGATCATGGCATTTAAGAGCGTGGATTTCCCCGCATTGGGCGCGCCCGCAATAACCGCAAACCCGGATTTAAAATCCTTATATGGATTGGAATCAATATTCATATGAACTCCTGAATTAAATATTCAATCCGCTCCCAGAGTAAATCCCTGCCCTGGCCTGTTTTCGCGGAAAAGAGGATGGCGATTTCTTTCGCGATCGAGAGTGCGGCACAGATGGCCTTTGCCTGGACCGCCTGCCGGCTTTTGGAAAATTTGTCGCATTTTGTGAGCACGGGAAGAACCGGGATGCCTTTTTTTGAAAGAAAAGCGATCAGGTCATGTTCCATTTCGCCCGGAGTCCTTCTGATATCCAGGAGCAGCACTACGGCCTGCAGCGTGGGTCGGGTGTTGAGATAGGTTTCCACCATGGGCCGCCATTTTTTACGTTCTGCGGCAGAGACTTTTGCGTACCCGAATCCCGGGAGATCGACAAAATAAAAAGACCCGTTGACCAGAAAAAAATTGATCAAACGGGTCTTGCCGGGCGTGGAACTGGTCTTTACCAGTTTTTTTCTGTTGAGTAGCCGATTGATCAGCGAAGACTTGCCCACGTTCGACCTTCCGGCAAAGGCGATTTCCGGAAAATCAGCCTCCGGATATTGGGACGGAGTAACGGCGCTGGTGACAAATTGGGCTGCTTTTATAAGCATAAACCTCTCCGTTCAGCGCTAGATTACCTTATTTAAGGGATACTCAATAATCCCCTCGGCGCCGTTTTCAAGCAGCTCGGGTATCAGGTCCCGGACCATGTCCGAGCCCACGACTGATTCAACCGAATACCAGTCCGATTTATAGAGTCTTGCCACGGTCGGCGCGTGAAGGCTGGGCAGGAGAGCAACTATCCTGTCTATGTTGGATTCGGAAACATTCATTTTAATACCAACGAGCTTGCCGGCAACCAGGGCGCCCTTGAGCAAAAGCGATATCTGCTCAATTTTTTTGCGTTTTTCCCCATCGGCCCAGGCATCGTGATTGGCGATAAGCCGGGTGTTGGTCTCCATCATTTCATAAATAATTCTTAGACCGTGGGCCCGGATGGTGCTTTCGGTTTCCGTGATCTCCACAATGGCGTCGGCAAGGCCCGAGACCACCTTTGCCTCGGTGGCGCCCCAGGAAAATTCCACGTCCACATCGATTCCTCGTTCGGCGAAAAAACGTTTGGAATAGCGGAGCAGCTCGGTGGCGACCTTTTTTCCCGCAAGGTCTTCTATTTTTTTGCATGGGGAATCCTTGGCCACGGCGATTACCCATCGGGCGGGCTTTTGGCTCACCTTTGAATACACGAGATCGGAAACCACGTGAATGTTGGACTCGTTTTCAGCGATCCAGTCCAATCCTGTAAGGCCGGCGTCCAGTACCCCGTTTTCCACGTATATGGACATTTCCTGTGCCCGGCAGAGCGTGCATTCAATGTTTGCGTCATTGATGTCAGGAAAGTAACTCCTGCCGTTGACGTTTATTTTCCAGCCTGATTTTCTGAACAGCTCTATGGTCGATTTTTGTAAGCTCCCCTTGGGGATGCCCAGTTTAAGCTTGTTATCCATTTTTATATACCTCTTTCGGGTCAAAGACTTTTTTTCCGATTGTTTCAAGTCGTCCGTTTTTCACTTTCCTGTAAAAACAGCTTCTGTAGCCGGTGTGGCATGCCGCGCCACCGATCTGTTTTACCTTCAGCACCACCGTATCGTCATCGCAGTCCACCCATATTTCGCGGACTTCCTGGACATGGCCGGAAGACTCGCCCTTGACCCAGAGTTTGTTTCTCGTGCGGCTGTAATACGTCGCCTTGCCGGTTTTTTGGGTCGCGTCCCATGCCTCTTTGTTCATAAATGCCAGCATGAGGACTTCGCCGGTCTCAAAATCCTGCACCACGGCCGGGACCAGGCCGCCCATTTTTTCAAAATTCAATTCGATCATTTCATGCTCCGGATATTTTGCAATTTTAATAGTTTTGGCTTTTTAGCTTATGGAGTATAACCTAAAAAATTTATATTAATCATCGGGAAATGTCAACATGATTTTCTCAAAACCGACGGATTTATGAAGGCATCGGCTGGGTTTTAATTGTAAAAAAAATCTATTGTTAATTTGCGATAAAGCAGAATATCGGGAATCGCAGGGGGCGACACCGAACTTGACATTCCGTCTGTGGATATAGTAATGTTTTCCGTCCTGCGGGAAAGGGGCATGGTAAACATAAAAAAGCAAGGTGTGTTTTACCCGGTAGCCACGGCTTGCCGGGTATTTGTCAAAATTGATGCACTCGTAAAAAGTTTCTCAACATGAAAAAGATGGCACAAGTTAAAAGTTCCATATACAAGGCGTAGTGGTTTTTCAGGAACAAAGGCATACATACAGTATTCCGAGTGACTGAAAAAACACTACAACGCAGTAGATGGGACTTTTTACGACGCCATCAAAATTAAATGAACCGCCCTGATTACGGGTGAAAGGAAAGGCAAATGGCAGGAAATTTACTTGAAATTAACGACGATTCATTTGAAGCAGAGGTAATTAAATCAGACATCCCCGTGCTGGTCGATTTCTGGGCGCCGTGGTGTGGTCCGTGCAAGGCCATGGGGCCGGTACTGGAAGAAATCAGCAAGGATTTCGAAGGGAAACTGAAGGTCTGCAAGTGCAACGTGGACGATAGTCCGGTAACACCCGGTAATTTTGGTATCCGGGCTATTCCGACCCTTATCCTCTTTAATAACGGGGAGAAGGCCAACCAGATGGTGGGCATGATGGAAAAATCGAAGCTTGTTGATGCCATTAACGCTATCCTTTAACAACAAGATGAGCCATGAAAAATACAGACTATGATATTGTCGTGATCGGCTCCGGGCCCGCCGGACTGACCGCCGCGCTTTATGCGGCCCGGGCGAGGCTGAG
Source organism: Deltaproteobacteria bacterium (assembly GCA_013151835.1). GTDB lineage: Bacteria > Desulfobacterota > Desulfobacteria > Desulfobacterales > Desulfosalsimonadaceae > JAADHK01. The sequence goes on along the minus strand of JAADHK010000131.1, from coordinate 8,277 downwards.
GCTCTGTGTCCTGGAAAAGAGCGCGACCGGCGGACAGATACTGGTAACGGACTGGATCGAAAATTATCCCGGCTTCCCGGAAGGGATCGGCGGGGTGGATCTCATGGAAAAGATGCTCGCCCAGGTCAAAGGCTTTGACGTTGATATAACCTCCACAGGCGTTTCCGGAATGGATGTAAGCGGACCGGTAAAGCGGATACGGACCGACGACGGCGAGATCACCACCCATACCGTCATCATCGCCTCCGGGGCCTCGCCGCGAAAACTCGGTGTGCCCGGTGAAGCGGAATTTTTCGGAAAAGGCGTTTCCGTATGCGCCACCTGTGATGCGCCTTTTTACCGTAACCGCGTGGTTGCGGCTGTGGGCGGGGGAGATACTGCGGTTCAGGAGAGCCTTTTTTTAAGCCGGTTTGCCGATAAGATTTATCTTATCCATCGCCGGGATGAACTCCGGGCCACAAAGATTCTTCAGGAACGGGCCCTTGCCAATGACAAGATCGAGATCGTCTGGGATTCCGTTTTGACCGGCATCCGGGGCGGGGTGTTCGGCGTTGAAAAGATTGACGTAAAGAACGTGAAAACCGGAAAAACGGATGAATTGCAGGTGCACGGGTGTTTTATCTGGATAGGCATTATTCCGAACATCGAGTTTGCGGGCGATGCCCTGGAACTCGATTCCAGCGGATTTATCATCACCGATCCTTCAATGCAGACCTCAGTAAAAGGCGTTTTTGCGGCAGGCGATGTCCGGAATACCCCGCTTCGACAGATAGCCACGGCCGTGGGAGACGGGGCGATTGCGGCCACCGCAGCGGCACATTATCTTGAGAATCTCTAGGAGAATAATGAAAAAACCAGGCGGCAAATCAGCGTGCATCATATTGTGCCTATGCGCGGTAATGGCCCTTTTACTGGTGGCCGGGGGTTGCGCGGGGAACAAGAAGGAAAAAACCGCAGTTCAATTGTCAACGGAAGGGAACCGGTTTTTTGAAGACGGGAATTACGGCAAGGCGGTCAAGGCATACAAGCGCCTGAAGGACTGGTATCCTTACAGTGAATACGCGAAGGCGGCCGGGCTTAAAATCGCGGATGCGCATTTTAAAATGAAGGAATACGATGAGGCGGTTTCAGATTACGAGGAATACGAAAAACTCCATCCCAGTGATTCCCATATCCCCTATGTGATTTACCAGACAGGGCGTTGTCATTATGACAGGCTCACCAGCATCGACCGTGATCAGACTCCGGCGCGCAAGGCTGTTTCCACGTTTACGCGGCTTATATCCAGGTTCCCGGACAGCTCATATGCCGTAAAGTCGCGCCCGATGCTGGAAAAATGCCTGAAAAATATGGCCGGCCATGAATTTACCGTGGGCCTTTTTTATTTCAGGGCCAGGCATTACAAGGCGGCAAGCCAGCGGTTTTTAAATATTGTCACGGATTATCCGGATTCGGGATACAATGAAAAAGCCCTTGAATACATTGCAAGATGCAGGCAAAGGAAGGAGAATGAGGCGACCGAGGATATCAAGGGCAAGACCATGATCCAATGATGATGGTGTCGCCACCGTAACAGAGGTGACGGACTTTTACGAGTCCGTCAATGATGATGATCTCGTAAAAAGTCAGGCAACCCGGTTAAGATGGCATCGTTGCAAGTTCCATATACAAGGCGTAGTGGTGTCGGTCGCGAAAGCGGAGGCATACATATAGTATTCCGAGCATTTCGCGACCCGCTACAACGCAGTAGATGGGACTTTTTACGACGCCATCAATGATGACCCTGTTAAAAAAAGCTTTACATTTGAAAAAAAGAGGTGCATATAACCGAGACTTTGGAACCAATATTCGATTTTATGCATCATAACAAAAAAGAATGTCTATAGAATATAGAACAGCCGCGCCGGTAACACCGCGCGATAAAGGAGTGCATCATGTCCAGAATGTGTGATATCTGCGGAAAAAAGCCCTTGGTTGGAAACAACGTGAGCCATGCCCATAACTTGACCAAGCGACGTTTTAATCCGAATCTTCAGAGTGTACGCGCACTTTTTAACGGCAGGGTCAAAAAAATCAGCGCCTGCACCAATTGCATCAAGTCGGGACGGGTTGTTAAGGCGGCCTAAGTCCGCCTCACCGAGTAAACAGTCTTTACTTTTTTGATTCTAGAAATGACTTCCGCCAGGTGATCGAGGTTTTTTACCGTCATGATAAATTGGCCGTTTACCCTCTGATCAGTCCTGCTTTCAAGCTTTAAATCGCTGATATTGGCTTCGGCCTTACTGATGGCCGCCGTAACCTCGGCCAGGAGCCCGACACGATCCGCGCCGGTCACCTGCAGGGATACCGGATACATCGCAAGCCCTTCTTCTTTCCATTCCACCTCAATCTGCCGGTCGGGGTTTGTCTTTAAAGCATTGACACAACTCGTCCGGTGAATGGTTACCCCCGCGCCGTGCGTTATGTATCCTATGATTGCGTCACCGGGGACCGGCTGGCAGCACTTTCCGTACCGGATAAGGATATCGTCGACGCCGGCCACCAGTATTCCCGACCCTGGAGTAGAAGGCTTTTTCCCTTTCCGGCCTATTAATTTACCTAATAGTGTTTCTTCTTTTGTTACCTTTGCCTTAGGATCGAGCTTTCGGATGATCTGCAGGGGCGTGATCTTTCCGAATCCCACTGCCGCCACCAGAGCTTCGGTGGTTTTGAATTTAAATGCCTCTGCCGCCGCCAGCATTTGGGTGGTATTGAGCAGGTCATTGAAATTTTTTTTATGTTTCCGGAACGCCTTTTCGCACATCTCCCGGCCGAGGGAAAGGCTCCTTTCCCGCTCCTGCTTCCTGATCCAATGGCGTATCCTCGATTTGGCCTTGATTGTTTTTACGTGATTCAGCCAGTCCTTGCTCGGGTGATGCCCCTTTGTCGTGGTAATGCTGACGATGTCACCGCTTTTGAGGCCGTGCTGGAGAGGCACGAGGCGGCCGTTCACCTTGGCGCCCGTACACAGGTCCCCGACTTCGGAATGGATCAGGTAAGCAAAATCGAGGGGAGTGGCTCCCTTTGGAAGGGTTTTTACGTCACCTTTGGGTGTAAATACAAAGATTTCAGAAGGGAAGAGATCGATGCGTACATTTTCCAGAAATTCTTTTGAACTCCCGAAATTTTTATGGTTTTCCACCAGGTCCCGGAGCCATTCAAAGGACCGCTGAGGGTCCGGACTCCGGCTCTTTCCCTCCTTGTAACTCCAGTGGGCGGCGATGCCGTAATTGGCCACATAGTCCATCTCCCGTGTCCGTATCTGTATCTCTATCCGCTCCCCGCGCGGGCCGATAACCGTGGTGTGGATAGACTGATACCCGTTGGCCTTGGAGACCGCTATATAATCCTTTATTTTTGAAGGGATAGGCTTCCACATGGAATGGATCTGGCCCAGGGCCGCATAACAGTCGGCCACGCTGTCCAGGATGATCCTCAACCCTATGATGTCGTATATTTCCTCGAAAGGCAGGCTCTGGTCCTGCATTTTTTTGTAAATGCTGTAGTATTGTTTTGAGCGGCCCTGCACCTCGCAGGCAAAACCGGCATTTTTCATCTTTTCCCAGATGAGCGTCTTCATGGTCAGGACATAATTTTTCCGCTTGTCCTGATCCTTGCTGACCCTGCTCCTTATGATTTCATACTCGCCGGGTTCTTCATAAATGAAGGAATTCTCCTCAAGTTCCTTTTTGATCCAGTAGATGCCGAGACGGGCCGCAAGAGGGGAGTAGATGTCCATGGTTTCCGCAGCTATGGTTTTTTGCTTTTCCGGCGATTTATGGTAATGGAGGGTGCGGGTGTTGTGGACTCTGTCCGCCAGCTTGACCAGTATGACCCGGATGTCGTCCGCCATGGCAAGGATCATTTTTCGGATATTTTCGGCCTGCCGCTGCTGGGCCGAACTGAATTTGAGCTTGCTGATTTTAGTGACGCCGTCCACGATGTGAGCCACCTGGTCGCCGAACATATCACGGATTTCTTCAAGTGTGGTATGGGTGTCCTCCACCACGTCATGGAGCAGGCCGGCGGCGATGCTGACCGGATCCAATTTAAGTTCCGCCAGGATATTGGCCACTTCAAGCGGGTGGGTAAGGTAGGGCTCGCCGCTTAACCGGAGCTGCCCGGCATGGACACGGGCGGAATAGATATACGCCTTGTCTATGATGTCGACATCGGCTTCGGGATAATAGTCGTAGACCTTGTCGATTATTTCCGTAATGCGGATCATTATGCTCTTTAATATGCCTTTGCAAATACAACCCGGCGTGGGGACGGGCCGCCGCATTCGATGCATTTTCCCGGATCGGCTTTACGGGCCTGCTCCATGTTTTGCGGGATGCACCGGATGGTTACGTTCAGCCGTTTTTTAATCGCTTCCTCGCATTTTGCGGAACCGCACCAGTGCGAAATGGCGAATCCACCGTGAATCTCCGGTTGTTCCTGATTTTTCGGCGTGAAGAATGTATCAAAATCCTGTTTTTCATCTATTAGATGTGTGTTTTCATCCTGGAAAGCCTTTGCCCGGGTAAACAGGTTTTCCTGGATATCGTCCAGGATAGAGGTGATTTCATCGATAAACCGGTCTTTTTCCATGGACACGGCATCCCTGTGCCCCTTGTCCCGGCGGGCCGCGTACACAGCGCCATTGGCCATGTCCCTCGGCCCGATTTCAACCCGTACCGGGATTCCTTTTTTGATCCATTCCCAGTTGCGGGCCCCGCCCGTTTGCCGCGAATCGATCTCCACACAAACGGGTCTGCCGTGATAGGTTTTTTGTCTAAGGGCTTCGGCGATTTCGGCGGTATAGGAAAGCACGGCGTCGGCATCCCCTGTTTTCCTTATTATGGGGAGGAGAACAACGTGTGCGGAGGCAACCCGGGGGGGGAGAATTATGCCGTCGTCATCTCCATGAGTCATTACAAGGCCCCCGATGAGCCGGGTGGAGACTCCCCACGAGGTCGTCCATCCGAATTCCTCTGTTTTGTCTGCTGTCTGGAACCGGATATCCGAGGCCTTGGCGAAATTCTGGCCCAAAAAATGGGAGGTTCCGGCCTGGAGCGCCTTTTTATCCTGCATCATGGCCTCGATACAGGTGGTGGTCTCGGCGCCGGGAAATTTTTCCGACTCGCTCTTTTCACCGCAGACGACGGGTATTGCAAGGATCGTTTCAGCCAGTTCCCGGTAGACTTCGAGCATCATGTATGTCCGTTCTTTTGCCTCCTTTTTCGTGGCATGAACCGTGTGCCCTTCCTGCCATAAAAACTCGCTGGTGCGAAGAAAAATCCGGGTCCGCATCTCCCATCGGACCACGTTGGCCCACTGGTTGATAAGAACGGGCAGGTCCCTGTAGCTCGAAATCCAGCGGGCAAAAGAGTCCCCTATGATGGTTTCCGACGTTGGTCGGACAATGAGCGGCTCGGCCAGTTCACCTGCTGGAACGAGTTTCCCGTTTTCTCCTTTTTCCAGTTTGTGATGGGTGACCACCGCGCATTCCTTGGCAAATCCCTCCACGTGTTCAGCTTCTTTTTCAAGAAAGCTCATGGGGATAAAAAGCGGGAAATAAGCGTTTTTAACCCCTGTTTTCTTGAACATGTCATCTAATGTGCGCGATATATTCTCCCAAATGGCGTATCCCCAGGGTTTTATCACCATGCATCCCCTGACCGGCGACAGTTCCGCCATGTCGGATGCGCGTATGACCTGCTGGTACCATTCCGGATAGTTTTCCACCCGTGTCGGGCTGATGGCGGTTTTCTGCTGTTTTGACATTTTTCCCCTTTTTATTTGTTCTCCAGGTCTTCGGTCGACCATGTCTTCTCCCATTGGTCCACTGCGGCCATGAGTTCGTCGGCCAGGCGGTCTTCCGGAAATTTTTTGATCACCTTTCCTTTTTTAAACAATATCCCGATTCCGTCGCCGCCCGCGATTCCCACGTCCGCCTCCTTTGCCTCACCCGGACCGTTTACCACGCACCCCATGATGGCGATCTTTACGGGCGCGGTGCGGGTCAAAAGCCTTTTTTCCAGCTCTTCGGCCAGGCCAAAAAGATCGATGCGGCACCTGCCGCAGGTGGGGCAGGAGATGATTTCAGGCCCCCTCTGCCGGATATGCAATGCCTTGAGGATTTCAAAGCCCACCCTGACTTCTTCCACCGGATCCCGGGTCAGCGAAACCCGGATGGTGTCGCCGATCCCCTCCATGAGCAGGGTTCCGATCCCCATGGCCGATTTCACGATCCCGGCATAAAGCCCCCCGGCCTCGGTGACGCCCACATGGAGCGGGACGTCCGTTTTTCGGGATATCAGGCGGTATGCCGCGATGGTGTTGATCACATCGGACGACTTTATGGAAAGTTTGATTTGATTGAAATCAAGGGACGCCAGGCGGTCGATGCTGCGTAATGCGCTCTCCACAAGTGCTTCCGGCAAAGGGCCGCCATGTTTTTTTAAAATATCCTTTTCAACGGAACCGGAGTTCACCCCGATACGGATGGGAAGATTCAAGTCCTTTGCCACCCGGACAACTGCGGCAATTTTATCATCCCCCCCGATATTGCCGGGGTTGATTCTCAATCCGTCCGCGCCCGCACTTGCCGACGCAATGGCAAGCCTGTAATCAAAATGAACATCCGCGATCAAGGGAATGTTGATCTCTTTTTTAATCCGCGCGATGGCCGTTGCGGCGTCTTCATCCGGAACGGCCACGCGGATGATTTCGCATCCCGCGGCTTCAAGGCGAAGAATCTGAGCGACGGTGGCAGGGACATCGGCGGTGTCGGTGTTGGTCATGGACTGAACCGTTATTGCGGAGTCTCCGCCCACAGCCACCTGTCCCACATGAATCCGTTTGGTTTTCTTCCGCATGGTTGATGACATGAAGGTATTCCCGTGGATGTTGGCCCGCTTTCTCCTGTTGTTGCCTGCGGTCACCGGACGGGACCGCATAAGTTTTTACATCTAACAGACGGTCTGTTTTTCCACAAGAAAAATTTACTTGAAGGCAAATGCCTCAGCCTGTAGAGTATGACAACAGTCATGACATTGAGTAGGGGAGGGGTTTGCCCCCTCCCCTGCATATAGCCATATTTACCAATTTGTCAGACTTTTTACTAGACCATAAATAGCTATACGGACAGATAAATCCCAGGTGCGGAAATTGACGTTTCATGAAATGCCTGGGCCGTCTGCTGCCTCAAACCTCCGGGGAGATCGAAATGGAAACCATCCGCCTTTTTTTGATGAAAAATGAAATAGCTTTAGAGACCCTTATATTTTTTTCGCTGATTATGGGCGCGGTTTTTTCCTATTATCTCTGCAAAAGGATAATGCTTCCCGTGATCCAGCGGGCCATTGCAAAAACATCCATTAAATGGGATGACCTCTTAGTGGAACACGGTCTTTTTGGACGGCTCATCCTTCTTGTCCCTGCGGTTGTCCTCTACTACGGGGCTTTTGCCGTTCCCCTTTTCGCCCCCGTCCTTTCCCGGGCCGTAAATATCTATGTCTGTCTTGTCATCGTGCGGGTAATCAACGCGGTGGTCGATGTGTCAGTGGCCATTTACTACAGGCATCCGGCAACCACCCACTGGCCCGTAAAGGGCTGGGGCCAGCTTTTAAAGATTTTCGTTTCCATTGTAGGCGGCATCATCATGGCGGCCCTTGTGCTTGATAAATCCCCCTGGGGCCTGATCAGCGGCATCGGCGCCATGACCGCCGTGCTTCTTTTGATCTTCAAGGATACGATCCTGTCCTTTGTCGCCGGAATGCAGCTTGCCTCCTATGATCTCATACGGGTGGGGGACTGGATCGAACTGCCGGAATTCGGGGCTGACGGCGATGTGCTCGATATTTCGCTTCATACGGTAACGGTTCAGAACTTTGATAAGACCATAGTTGCGATCCCCACCCATCGTTTTCTCGATAATTCATTTCGAAACTGGCGGGGAATGTACGAGGCGGGCGGGCGCAGGATAAAAAGATCGGTCCTGATAGACCAATCGAGCATAAGGTTTTTGGATTCGTCCATGCGCCAATCCCTTGCCCGGGCATCGATTCTTACGGAGTACCTCATGGGAAAAGAGGCCGAGATAACGGAATATAACAAGAGACAGCCGGGCGCGGATCAAAGCCCATTAAACGGCCGCAGGCTGACCAATCTCGGCACCTTCCGGGCTTACATCCTTGAATACCTTAAACTCCACCCCCATGTGAGAAACGACCTGACCCTGATCGTCCGGCA
>JAADHK010000016.1 GCA_013151835.1 Deltaproteobacteria bacterium | reverse complement strand
GGTTACTAATGCTGAATGAAGCCCCAGTTCTTCTTGTGCCCATCGGGCAATATTTTTGTAGAGGTAGTTGGCCGTATCTGCAAAGGCCGTAAAAACGATCACCTTGTGATTGCCTGTGTTAATGGGTTTCTCTGATTTCTCTGCAATCTTTTGTTTGAGCCTGTGAAGTTTTTCGTCGCGCTGCGGGTCGATCTCACGGGCTTCACGCAGCAACTTGACAAGCAGCTCCTCATCCTCTTCAAGCTCTTGCTTCCAGCGGATGCTGTCCACATCCTGAATAAGAACCTTGATCTTGCTGCCAATCAGAAAGGGACTAAACTCCTCCGATTCGACTTCAATTTCTTCAATGCTCAATTCCTCGACGTCCATTTCTTCATGAGAATCAATGTGGCTGATAATGTTTCGCACGCCCTGAAGCAGTTTCTCCAATGTAAGAGCGAAGGAATTGATAGAACTTTCCATCCGTTTAAAGAGATTTACGCGCATAAGGTGAATGAGGCTTTCTTCCCGGTCGATCTGTTTGAAAACAGATCCGCTTGCCACCTGCATATCATACTTGCGGCTGTACTCTGCCAATTTATCAGGGAGCACGTATTTCAACGGCGCATAGGCGGAAAGATTCAGTCTGCGGATATCTCGATTGATTTCCATCAGTGGTGGAAACATATCATTGGTATCGATATCGGCTTTGATATTGATCGGCTTGGCACGTTCAGGAAACTCGCCGATTTCAGTCATATCATAGTATTTCTCAATGTGCTTGCGTGACCGGGCAATGGTGAGCAGGTCAAGAAGCTTGAAATAATCGAAGTTGAGGGTTTCCAGAAGAGATTCTACAGTTCGCTGACGCTCGGGCATTTTCAGCCAGCGATTAAAACGAGTTTGAGCTTTCTTGAGAGTTCGTTCGATACTTATTATTCCGGAACTACAAAGGGCGTCGTCGATACCTTCGGTAATAAATGCAACTTGATTTTTTAGGTCATTCATCCGGCTGTTTACGGGAGTAGCCGACAGCATGAGAACCTTGGTTTTAACACCAGCCTTGATGATATCCCGCATAAGGCGGGAGTATCTTGTCATGCCATCCTTCTTGCGTGGCGGATTGTTACGGAAGTTGTGTGACTCGTCGATCACGACAAGGTCGTAGTTGCCCCAGTTGAGCGTTTCGAGGTTCAGTTCACCGGAGTGTCCTCGTAGACGGGTAAGGTCGGTGTGGTTCAGGACATCGTAATTGAACCGGTCAGCGGCAAAAAAGTTCCGCTTATCGTTGACAGTAAAAATCGTCCAGTTCTCGCGAATCTTTTTGGGACAGAGAACCAAGACACGGTCGTTGCGCAGTTCATAATACTTGATGATAGCTAACGCCTCGAAAGTTTTTCCAAGTCCAATACTGTCGGCAATAACGCAACCGTTGTACTTCTCTGTTTTATCGATGGCCCCTAACACGCCGTCACGTTGGAACTTGTAGAGCTTGCCCCAAACCAGCGTATCCTTGATGCCGGTACGGGTCTTTATAATCTCATCCTCTTTGAGTTCTCCAAGAAACTCACGGAAGACGTTGTAAAGGGTCAGGAAGTAAACCAGTTCAGGAGACTTGGTGGCAAAGATATCCTCAAGCTCGGCCAACACGAATGACTTGATATCCCGCGTTGCATCCTGGTTCGCCCAAATAGAATCAAACCATTTGAGCAGGCTGGCTGTTTCAGAGGGAGTCGTGAAGTATGTGTTCATCTCGTAGCCGCGGGATGGTGTGAACCCAAGCCCCGAGGAAGTGAACGGCGAACTGCCATGAATTGCAACGTTACTGCCGTCAGCATTTTCGATGTGAAACAAATTCTGAAAGACGGGTAACGAAACGGCCCTGATGTCCGCTTTTTGCTCCAGCCACCCGGCACACTCGCGGGCAACCTTTGCCAGATTCAGTGAATTACGAAAACGCCGATCTCCCTCATCTCCAACGATATTTGCCACCTGAACCGGCTGTTTGTCCTCGGGCAACTTAAGCCCGGCATTGTTTGATGGAATGAGAAGGCGCAATGCATCTATCTGAGCGAGTTGGTTTTTAAGTACGGCATAGCCGTAAATAGAGAAGAGACTGGATACAACAGAAAGACGAGCACCCGCCTGAATGCTTTCACTCAAAGCATCGCCAACTTTTCCCTGGCCTTTGTTATCAAGTAATACAGTCATCTTCTTTTGCCCAGCCTTTTTGTCGTCGGCTCCACCTGACTTCACCCATTCATAGATCTCTTCCCGGGCGGCTGATTCTTTAACTTAACATACCTGTAAAGTGTCGCCTGGCTTATTCCGGTCATTCGGACAATTTCGCTTATGCTGTATTCTTTTGATTTATACAACTTCAAAGCTTTTTCTATATATTTTGCTTTTATTCTCGGCCTGCCGCCCTTTCTCCCTCGTGCCCTCGCGCTCTCCAGGCCCTCTCTTGTTCTTTCGGCTATGAGATCTCTCTCAAACTGGCTGAACGCCTGAAAAACGGTAAGCATCAGTTTCCCTTGCGCCGTGTTGGTGTCAAACTGCTCCTTTATGCTGACCAGCTTTACCCCTTTTCCTTCAAAGAATTCCACCAGTTCTATCAAATCCTTGGTGCTCCTGCCCAAGCGGGAGAAACTTTCGATAACCAACGTGTCCCCCGGCCTCACCTTGTCTTTCAGGCGAAGCAATTCCGGCCTGTCCGCCTTTGTGCCCGACATTTTTTCTGTTAATATTTCGTTGCAGTTGTACTGCTTGAGCATATCCAATTGCCTGCTCAGGTCTTGTTGTTGAGTGCTCACCCTGGCATAGCCATAAATATAATTGTCGCTCATAACAACCTCCAAAGAAAATACTATCATAAAGGGTGGATTTTGTGAAATTGTTTTTGAGAATAATTTTGATAACGAGTCTGCTGAAGTTGAGGATTTTGGAAAAGGGGAATTTTTGCCCTCTCAAAAACCATCGTTTTTGAGAATTTTCATTCAAAAAAGTCAATACGATAAAAGGTTACAGTTTGTCGGCCTCTGATGGCGGATCCTTGCAACAATCCCCAATCGGACATGTCCCTGTTTTTTTCATTATCGATTTATAAACGCATTCGTCACGGCCGAAGTTGAGTTCGTTGTAGTATCGATATACCGACCGGATATATTTTACCGTTTCTCTGTAGGGCGGTATTCCGTCATACTGGCGTACCCTGTAGGGGCCGGCGTTGTAGCCCGCCAGGGCCCTGGGATACCTGTCCTCGTATCCTTTCCATTCATGAAAAAGGTTCGACAGGTATAACAGCGATCCCCTGATATTCTGCTTTGGATTGAAGGGGTTGGAAACTCTCAACAGCTTTGCGGTGCCCGGCATCAACTGCCCCAACCCCATCGCTCCTACCGGCGACACGGCGTCGATTCTGAAGGACGATTCCGCCGCAATCATCGATGCCGCCAGCCGCCAGTCCAGTTTATATTTTTTGCTGTATCGGACGATCCAGCGGGCAAGGGAAAGATTCTGCTCGATGCTCAGCCCGTTGGGAAAAGTGGTGATCCAGCAGGAAAGCCTTTTTGCGGTTTTCTCCCGGAACAGTTCCAAGGGCTTCGATTGCGGTATAAAGGCAAATCCAGGATCTCCCCCGGACAGTGTCCTTTTGGCGGTATATTGAGGGGCGGGCTTTTTACGGACAACCTTTATCTTTATGGCCCGAATATGGGAAAAGAAACCATTTTCCTCGACAATAATTCCGGTCAGCAGGATTCTGTCGCCGGGGCTGACCCGGCCGACCTTGCCGGTAACCTTTACTTTCAGGTTTTCGCCGATTTCCAGGATGAATGAGCCATTGTCGCCGTTATTTTCCATCGATGCCACCCGGCCGGCCCATTTAATCTTTTTTCCCTGAATGGATGCGGGCCTGTGGACGGCACTATCAACGACGCTCATTATCCTGTCAACGCGGCTGTTGATGACTCCCCCGGGATCCAGGCGGCGAAGGTTTTCATCCCCGAATAAGGGTGACGCAAGGGCGATGAATACCAGCGATACCATCAATAGCCCGGCTGTTATTCTTTTTGTCAGCATTTTAACCGCCTCTTGTATCAGTTAACCCAAATAAAACGCGTGCTCATTCCTTATTTTTCTTATCGCCGCTCACTGCTGCCTTATTCTTCCTGTTTTTCAGGGCTTCAATCCTGCTCTTAAGCCATTCAGCGATCTCGTCAAACCAGGATCCGGTTGTAATTTCTTTTTCGGCGGCCTTGTTGTATTTTTCAATGAACTCCTTTTGTCGCTTTTTTACCTCGAAACTCTTGATAAATGCGAACAGCACCGGCACCAGGACCAACGTTGTGGCGGCGGAGGTTATTATCCCTCCGAATAATGGCCCGGAAATGCGGATCATCACCCTGGAACCGGCCTCAAACCCGAAGAAAAGTGGTATCAGCCCGGCGAAGTCGGAAATGACGGTCATCAGGATTGGCCTGATTCTCATTACTGCGCCGTCTATGATGGAATTAAACAGGTCTGTGACGGTCAGCATCCTGCCTTCTTTTACATATTTTTTATACGACATATTGAGGTAAACCAGAACAATGACGCCAGTTTCTGCGGAAAGTCCTGCCACGGCGATAAAGCCGACGCCCGATGCAATGGAAAAGTTCATTTTTCCCAGATTTACCGGGGGAAGATTGCTGAAAAAGTCCTGCAAGTTTTGCCCCACCCAGGGAACCACGCCGGAGTTGGACGCCAGGAAGCTTATCAGATGCCGGACCGATTGCCCTATTTGTGGCGAGAAATACATAAACCATATCCCGCCCATAATGGCGAAAGGCAGAGAAACCAATACCAGGAAAGTGTCCGTGATGTTTTTGAAATTCAGATATAGCAGAGTGAAAATAATAAACAGCGTTATCGGGATGACGATGGAAAGCCTTTTGTTGGCCCTCTGCATATATTCGTATTGCCCGCTCCATTCAATGGTGGCGCCCTTTGGAATAACCAGTTTCTTCTTTATGTATTTCTTGGCCTCTTTTACGTATGTTCCCACATCAACGCCGCGCTTGAGATCTACGAACACAATCGACTGAAGTCTTGCATCCTCCGACTTGATGGCGGCCGGACCTTTCTTTATTTTAATACTGGCCACATTTCCCAGAGGTACTTGAGCCCCCGAGGGAGTGATTATCGGAATCTGGCGCAGACTTTCCAAATTATCCCGGTAGGCACTGGCATAGCGAACCTGGATGGGAAAACGCTCCCGGCCTTCCACCGTTGTGCTGATGTTCATTCCTCCGATTCCGCTCTTGATAACCTGCTGAACGTCATCAATCGTAAGCCCATAACGGGCGATTTCCTTGCGGTCGATGTCGATGTCCAGGTAATTGCCTCCCAGCACCCTTTCGGCAAAAGCCGACCTGGTTCCCGGAACCGCTACCACCTCTCTCTCAATTGCCATGGCAAGGTCCATAATCTGCTTCAGGTTTTGCCCATAAACCTTGATCCCCACCGGCGTCTTGATCCCCGTTGACTGCATGTCGATACGGGTCTTGATGGGCATCGTCCAGGCATTTGTAACGCCGGGCATCTGCATGCTTTTGTCAAGCTCTTCCATTATGTCTTCGATAAAAACACCTTTTCGCCACTTGGACGGATCTTTCAAGATTACCGTCGTTTCCACCATCGACAGCGGCGCCGGGTCGGTAGCCGAATCTGCCCGGCCCAACTTGCCCAATACCGTTTCCACTTCGGGAATCTTCTTAATAATTTTGTCCTGCTGAATCAACATTTCCTTGGCCTGCTGAATGGAAATTCCCGGAAATGTGGTGGGCATGTATAAAATGTCCAGTTCGTTCAGCGGCGGCATAAATTCGCTGCCTATTCTTGACATCGGGTAAAGGGTAATCAGCAGCACGACAATGGCAATGATGATTACCAGCCCTTTAAATCTCAACGCAGTTCCTAATATAGGCTTATAGACCCAGATCAGGAAATTACTCAGGGGATGCTTCTTTTCCGGCAGAACCTTACGGGGGATGAATATGGTCATCAACACGGGAACAATGGTGAGGGCCAGAATAGCCCCGGCAAACATCGCGTATGTCTTTGTAAAAGCCAGTGGCCGGAAAAGTCTTCCTTCCTGTTTTTGCAAGGTGAGAATAGGCAGGAAGGACACGGTGATGATGATGAGGGAGAAGAACAGCGACGGGCCTACTTCCTTGGCGGCCTCCATCAGAAGCTCGAACCGGGGCTTGCTGCCGTCGTCATTTTCAATCTTCTTGTGGGCGTTTTCCACCATCACAAAAGACGCGTCCACCATTGTACCCAGAGCGATGGCTATACCTCCCAGCGACATGATGTTTGAATTGAGGCCTTGGGCGTGCATAAAAATGAAACTGATCATTATCCCCAATGGCAACGTTATCAAGGCAACGAAAGAACTGCTGGGCGTCACCAGAAATACCAGACATATCATGGCGATGACTATCATCTGCTCGGTCAGTTTCTCTTTTAAGTTGTCAACCGCGTAATTAATCAATTTTGACCGGTCGTAACCCGGAACTATTTTTACCCCTTTTGGCAGCCCTGATTTAATGGCGATCAGCTTTTTCTTTACCCCGGCGATAACGTCCCGAGCGTTTTCACCAAATCGAATAATCACAACCCCTATCACCACTTCACCCTGGCCGTTTTTATCCGCTACACCCCTGCGGATGTCGGGCCCGCGGGTGACGTGGGCCACGTCTTTCACCCTCACCGGGACTCCCTTGTTGTCGGTTTTCAGCACCACATTACGTAAGTCATCAAGGTTCTTGACGTATCCCAGCCCCCGGATCATGTATTCGGTCCCGGCCATTTCCAGCAGTCTCCCCCCGGCCTGTTCGTTGCTTTTTTTGATCTGCATCACCACATGCTTCAGCGGGATGTTATAGTCCCTCAGTTTCTCGGGGATGACATTCACTTGGTATTGCATATCATATCCACCCACAGAGGCAACTTCGGAAATACCGGGGACCGTCATCAATTCGTACTTGATATACCAGTCCTGCAGGGCCTTCAATTGGCCCATGGTATGGTTCTTGCTTTCCACGGTGTACATGTAAACCCATCCAACGCCGGTGGCATCGGGCCCCAGTTGCACCGTAGCGTCTTTGGGAAGCCTGCTCTGAACGGTGTTAAGATTCTCCAAAACCCTGCTCCGGGCCCAGTAAAGGTCTGTGCCGTCCTTGAAGATGACGTAAACCAGGGAAAATCCAAAAAACGAAAAGCCTCGAACATTTTCTACCTTTGGCACGCCCAACAACGAGGAAGTGAGAGGGTAAGTCAGTTGATCCTCTATTTCCTGGGGCGATTGCCCTGCCCAAGTGCTGTATACAATAACCTGGGTATCGGAAAGATCAGGAATAGCGTCCACCGGTGTGTTTTTAATTGAATATGCCCCCCACGCCACAATCACGAGGGTAAGAAGAATGATGAACATCCGGTTCCTCATCGAAAACTCTATAATTTTTTCAAACATTCCTCTTCATCTCCATCTAACGATTGCTTGCAGGAAGCATAAGTTATACTGAACTTGTTTCAGCATCTGTTAAAAAAGCACGGTTATGAACTCCTGAATCCAGGAAAGGACGATATCGGGGTCAACTTCGGTAATCAATGATGGCCCGGCATTTTGACCTTCCCGCCCGATGTGCCCGCCTGCTGCATCATTTTCTTGATAGTTTCCTGCAGGTTCGACTCGGAATTCAGAAGGAATGTCGCCGATATGATGACTTTCTGCCCCCGCTTCAGCCCCTTTTTCACCTGGTATCGGCCGGAAATCTCGTGCCCAAGAGTAACCGTCCTTGGCAATATCTTGCCGCCGCCCTGGTCGATAAATACCACGTCGGACTTCCCTGACCTTATCACTGCAGACTCGGGTATGGTGAGGGCCGCGCTGGAAATTTGAGAGTTTATCACGGCCTTGGCATACATTCCCGGCTTCAACCGGCCATAACGGTTGTCCACCTCGATGCGGACCCTGGCAGTTTTCGTTTTCTCGTTAACAAAAGGGTCGATAAAGGAGATGTATCCATAAAATTTC
>JAADHK010000067.1 GCA_013151835.1 Deltaproteobacteria bacterium | reverse complement strand
AAACCGGGCCGGTTACCACCGGCTCATCGGCATTATCGGCATTGATGACAACCATCTCTGGGCCCAGACCGAGTACGGCTATCTATTGTACAGCAGCGATGGCGGCGACACCTGGATCGCAGAAGGTATTCAGCCCGATAAGGGAGAATCTGCAGAAGCCTACATTAGAGGGCCGGGGAAACTCGCCCGCCTCGATAACAACGTCCTGCTGGCCGCCGGGTGGAGAAATGTTGTGTATGTCGGCGGCATGCAGATTGCGGTTCCTTCGGCACCGGGAAACCTTACCACGATAGCCGGTTATCAGCGAGTTATCCTTAAATGGCTGCCTGCAACGGGATACGGCGTGCAACGATACCAGATCATTCGTCAAACCGCCGGGGCGGATCCCGTCACCTTTGAGGTCGATGCCAACCGGCTGGAATTTACGGATGGAGGGTTGCAAAACGGCTTCCCTTACACCTATGAGATCCGGGCGGTGAATAGTGTGGGGGAAAGTGCTGCGGCAACAATCGCGGCGACTCCCACAGCCGAGGGGGTCGAAGCGCCGGACAGCTTTCGGGCCATAGGCAAGGTGACCATGCAGGACGACGGCGCCACCGTCTTCTTCAATCTGGATAATCCCGTCTGGTGGACATCCTACGCCGAAGAAGGGGATCTGTGGTATGGCTGGTCCGACGGCGAGGCGCCCATTACCTACACCCGCCTGTACCGCTCCGATTCTTTGCAGGGGGAGTGGACGTTGATCTCCCAGAGCACACCTTCCTCCACCCATCGCCTCGATTCCGATCTATCGCCGGGCATCTATTACTATGCGGCCACGGCGGTCAACGCGGCGGAATTGGCGAGCCCCATCACCGGCCCCTACCACGGGGTACGGATCAATCCCCCCTGGGTGGCGCACAATGTTCGTCCCTTTATCGACCCTGAACATCCCACAGGCAGCGATATCTTTTTTTACAGCATGGATTTCATCGACGGCGCCACCGGCTATGGGGTGGTCCATGAAAACGAACCCGCTTCATGGCGGGGTTTGGTGGGCGACAATGTCAACTGGACGCAGTATTACGAATACCTGCTCAAGACTACGGACGGGGGTTTGAACTGGTCGGTGGCCGGCCAACTCCAGGTAGGGGATTCGGCCCAGCATGCCAGTGTCATCCTCTTTCTCGATGATCAACACGGCCTTCGTTATCTCGACCATGTGGAGTATTCCCGGGCCTGGTTCACGGGGATCGACATGACCGCCGACGGTGGGGCCTCCTGGAGCAGCCATGATCCCAACGAAACAGAGCGGATGAACTGGAATTACCGTCCGGCGGAGCAGCGCAAGGATTGGAGCGGGGTGGAGCATCTCTACTTCGCGGCCATGGACCATGCTGACAATCGGATCTTTCTGGTGGGGAACGATGGCCTGATCCTGCGCTCCGACGACGGCGGCGACAACTGGGTCTGCCTTTCCCTGACCGGAATGGAGAGCGATTTTCATACGGTTCTGGTCTTGGATGCTGACACCATTTACATCGGCGGCGACAACGGTACGTTGGTGAAAAGCGTGGATGGCGGCGAGACCTGGACGCCGCTGGTCCTGCCCACCACCTCGCCGGTTCATGCCCTCTTTTTCACCGATGCGGCACACGGTTTTGCGGGAACGACCTTCCGGGATATCAACACAACCATTCTTAAAACCACCGACAGCGGCGAAACCTGGACGCCGGCCCAGGTACATCTCGCCCAGGAAAACCGGGCCGGTCACCACCGGCTCATCGGCATTATCGGCATTGATGACAACCATCTCTGGGCCCAGACCGAGTACGGCTATCTATTGTACAGCAGCGACGGCGGCGCCAACTGGATCGCAGAGGGTATTCAGCCCGATAAGGGAGAATATGCAGAAGCCTACATTAGGGGGCCGGGGAAACTCGCTCTCGTGGATCAGGCGCAATATCCGCTTGTTCTGGCCGCTGGATGGCGGAATTTCACCTACCGCCTCGATATCGCGGCCTACACACCTGAAGCGCCTGGTAATCTGGCGGCGCACCCCTCCTTTGACGAGGTCTTTCTCTCATGGGACAATCAAGATCCCAATGCCACAGGCTTTGTCATCGAGATGCAACAAGATCCGGACGGTCCGTGGACTGAATTGGCAGGTGAGCTTTCGTCCGATTTGAGGCGCTATACGGCAACTGGACTGAACTATGAAACAGCCTACTCCTTTCGGGTGCGGTCCCGAAATGGTCAATTGCTTTCCGAAGCCTCCGACGTGGTCCAGACAACCACGCTTGCCGATCCCCTGCTATGGTCTTTCGGCACGGAATCGGGCCAGGTCACCTCGTCTCCCGCTGTCGGCCGGGACGGTCTCGTCTATGTCGGAATCGGGACACGCCTGTATTGCATTGATCCTGATACCGGACTCTCCCTGTGGAACTTCCAGACATTCGGCAATATTTTCGGCTCTCCCGCCCTCGGCCCTGACGGAACGGCATACGTTTCTTCTTTTGACGGTAAGCTCTACGCCGTAGATACCGTCAACCATATTGAAAAATGGTCCTTCAATGTGGGGAATGCTGTCTATTCGGGAGCGGCCGTATTGCCCGAAGGTACGGTCTACACGGCATTTCCTGACTATAAGGTCTATGCCTTCGGAGCTGGGGACGGCGATGTCCTGTGGACAGCCGAGACCGCCAACCACATCAGCACCACCGTATCCGTAGCACCGGACGGGATCGTTTACATCGGCTCTTCCAATTTGCATCTGTATGGGCTACGCCCGGCGGATGGCGAAATGACAATGGACTATCCGGTGAATTCAGCCGGCCGGGGTGTTACCATCGATGACGACGGCGTACTGTATCAGGCGACCGGCGACAAACGTCTTCTGGCCATAGAGCCCGCTGGTCCGACCCTGCTCTGGGAAGTCACTGTCAAGGGCTTTTTTCGCACCTCACCGGTGATCGGCCCGAACGGTATTCTCTACGCCGGCACCTCGGCAAACCGACTCCATGCCATAAATAGCCGAACCGGCGAGATTCTCTGGTCTTTTACCATGGAGGGAGGAGCGGGAACAGCGCCAGCGGTGGCTGCGGACGGAACCGTCTATGTAGGTGGAACGGACGGCAGACTCTATGCGGTAAACGGGGAGACGGGCGAACTGATCTGGACTTACAGAACGAATGGTTCCCTTGAGTCCTCCCCGACAATCCTTCCGAACGGCTCCGTTATCTTCGGTTCGCGGGATGGAAAACTCTATGCTCTCAAGACCGGAAACGGCGGACTGGCGGTCAGTCCCTGGCCCAA
Organism: Deltaproteobacteria bacterium; assembly: GCA_013151835.1. GTDB lineage: Bacteria > Desulfobacterota > Desulfobacteria > Desulfobacterales > Desulfosalsimonadaceae > JAADHK01. Next base: position 5,196 of record JAADHK010000067.1, on the reverse strand, counting down.
ATACCGGCAGGACGTAGCCAATACAGGCATTGCCGGAACGGACCGGGAGATCACCCTGGAGGATGTCATCGTCATTCTCCGGATTCAGGCCGGCATGGTGCCGGCACGCATCCCCAATGCCGGCTGGGATATAAATGGTGACGATAGACTCGGTATGGAGGAAGTAGTTTACGCATTGCAGCTTCTCAGCGGTCTTGGAACACCCTGATGCACCGAACCGTCAGTCTCCTGTTCATTCCAATTCCGGGGACACAATTAAATGCATATATGGATGTCCCCCGAATTGGTTTATTCCCCGTCCAATACCACGTGACATAAAAGCTCGATCAAGGGCTTGAATAATCCGTCGCCATATGTCGTCTTAACCAACTGAAGCTCCTCGATATCTTCCTGCCTGACAATTTTCCTGGCTTCAGTTTGAATCAATGGGATCAGTTCCGATTCATTGCTCATGCCGCGAAAAATTCGATTAATTGCGACACGAACCTGGCTTGAGCGCCTTAAATACATTGAATCCAGACCTTCGCGCAGCATTTTGCTGTCCATGCGCTCCATCAGGTCAACGGCTTCGCCGACTGACGGCAGATCGCGCATGGCCTTTGCCGCTGCATCCGTTTCAGGCGCCCCGTCCCCGGTATCGGTATTGACTGGCGGCGGCTGAACGGCTGCCGCATAGAATTCCAGGCGGGCGGTGTACACAAATTTTTTCCCGAAGGAGGCGGCTTCCTGGAATGGATCGAGATCGATACCCGGGACCACCTGTTTGAGCTTGTCTCTTAAGATTTCAAGAGTTTCCAGTCGGCCTGCCTGATCCGTTTGTTTGGTCTCGTAACGGACATGAATGGAATTATCATATATGTCCGTATAGATATATGCAGACAAATCCGCATCGAGATACACCTTAAACGAGCTGGCCACATCTAAAAACGGGATGCCCCGGGCCTGGAGGCTTTCTTTAATTATACGATGTTTATTTTCCAGCGTTAAATTAATGGGCTCCGGCGGGGGCTGCGACGGCGCCGGTAAATCGTCGCGTTCATCCGCCTCGTCGGGCGTGGCATCGATTCCAATCGAGTCGTCCTGCATGGAATCATATTCGGCATCGCCTTCAAAATATATGCCGCTAATGTATACAAAGCGCTTCCCGCAGGGGTCGACTTCCTGCAACTCGCTCATCACCGCCTTATCGAGCATAAAATTCAGGGCCACACTGATGGTTTCGGCGTCCGTTCGGCGCATGTCCGGATCGACCTGGGTGGATTCAAACCGGGCAACAATGGAATTGGTTGATATGTCCGAATAGATATACACGGAAAGGCCGCCAGTGACATTCACGTTCAATGAACCGGATATATCCTGAAAATTAATGCCGTGAGATTGAAGGGATGTGACGATCATCCGGATTTTTTGATCAAGCGTGAGCGCCTTGGGGGATGGCCGATTTAAACCGGCCGCATCATCACCGACACCTGCGGTTTCATTCGGCCGGGAAACGCCGTCAAAATCAAGGTCGGCGGTATATACAAACCGTTTCCCGTAATGGTCGCTGTCCTGAAACGGATTGACTTCGGCAACCGTGATCACACGGTTGAGCTCGGCATGAAGCGTTTCAAGGTCGGCCTGACGTTTATCCTCATCAATTTCGGTCGTTTCAAAACGGGCCGTAAAGGAATTGGCCCGGATATCGGAATACACATAAACACAATGGCCGGTATCCAGATCCACCTTAAAGGAGCCTGAAATATCCAGATAGGAGACTTCCCCTTCTTTAAGACATTGAATAACCAGATCAATTTTTTCCTGAATGGGCAGGCTCATGGCAAAACCGGTAAAGCTGCTTGGGGTGTTATCTTGATTATTTGATACAATTATTTAATAATTGGAATTATTATCTCACATTATTCGCAGCGTGTCCACATGCGAATCATTTAAAAAATCCGTCATTGTTATCGGATGACTCAACAGGTTATACTATGACTTCAGGAGAAAAATGAAATTGCGTTGGATTATCGGTATATTAATGTTCGTCACCGCTGTTTGCTGCTGCGGCTGCGGACAATATCTCGTCAACAGCTTCACCTTTTACCCCCAAAAAGGGATGCAGGTGGATCCGGAGCGTTTTAACGCACCGATTCAAAAAATTTTCATCAAGACATCGGACAAGGTTTTGATCAGCGCGTTTTATCTGCCGGGAAAGGAAACGAAACGCGCCATTCTTTTTCTTCATGGAAACGCCGGTAACGCCTCCTGGCGGCTGCCCGACGCCGTGGCGCTGTGGTCGCTCGGCGCAAGTGTCCTGCTGATCGATTATCGCGGATACGGGTTGAGTAAGGGAACGCCTTCGGAAAAAGGGGTCTATCTGGACGGCCAGGCCGGGTTGGAATACCTGAACCGGCACCAGGGGTTTTCAATATCAAAAATCGTCATCTACGGGCGGTCGCTCGGAACGGCGGTTGCCGTCGAGATCGCGCAGAATCGAAGACTTGCCGGTGTCATTCTTGTCAGCCCGCTTTCATCCGGACTGGCGGTTGCCCGGTCGCGGGGGATGGGATGGCTGGCCCCGTTTATCGGCAACCCGTTTGATTCGATCGACAAAATCGGTAATCTTCGCGCCCCGCTGCTAATCGTCCATGGGGACAAAGACAGGATTTTGCCTGTCTCAATGGGCCGGCATCTGTATGAACGTGCGACGGTAAAAAAAACATTCGCCCAAGTGCCTGGCGCCGGGCATAACGATCTTGTCCAAAGGGAGCCGCGCTCATTTTATACGCGGATCGGAAATTTTCTTAATAAAGTGGATTCAGACTAAAAAAAGGAGTTATTATGAATTTAAAACAATTACTTGTCATTTTCTTCCTTGCGGCGGTCATTGTTCCGGCTTCGGCCGCATGGGCCGATGACGCCCAGGCTCCTAAAATCTTATCGTTAAAAGGCGCCGTTTTCATGGACGAAAAACCTGCCTTTGTCGGCCAGGCGGTTCACGATGGAAGCGTTGTCAGAACCGATGCGGATGCTGTCTGCGAAATCCTGTTAAACGATAAGAGCATCATAAGGATTCAGGGAAACAGTCACGCCACTTTAAATCTTGGATCCGATATCAAGACCATCGCGTTGAAATCCGGCACGATTGTGAGTTTTATCAAAAAACTGGCGGCAACAGTCGCCGGAAAAACGGGCCGGTACGAAATCCGGACCCCGGCGGCCGTAGCCGGTATTCGCGGAACGGCTTTTTTCGTCAAGGTCGAAAGTCCGAATAGCACCTATATCTGCGATTGCAACGGGGTTGTTTATGTCATGGATGAAAATAAAGGCCACAAAAAGGTCCTGTCGGCAAAGCATCATACAGCTATGCGCTTTTTAAAAACGGAAAAGGGTATTGTCGTTTCCAAGGCCAAGATGAAATATCACACCGATGCCGAAATGCAGGGCCTGGCGCACCAGGTCGGCATGAAAATCGACTGGACCGTCGTGGATAAGAAACCGTAAACAGTGGGGGCGGATTTTAATTATTTGATTGAATAATTAAGATCCGATCCCAAGATTTCGCACTTTTTAATCCAGTAGCTCGTCAAGACCGGAATCTCTATGAAATATCACTTTGTATTTTTTTCGAAACCCTATGATTTTGGGATCAAAATGCTCCATAATGTCTTTATATTGCTTATCCAGATATTTAGTTAACAACTTTTTTTCTTCTTCAAGTTTTCGAAAAAGGGAAGAATGATCCGTCTGTTCAGCGGCTCGGCAACAAAGCATGAAAGTTTTGAGATGAATGCGTTTCAAAATCTCCTTGTCCGTAAACAGAAAGTGATGACTTGGATCACCCACCTGGCTCTGGTTCAGAATGAAAACGCGCTGCTTCGATTTTTTATCAAACTCATCCATAAGCCTTTCATGCACCTCGCTTATGTGTTTCCAGAAACGATATTTCAGTTCGTCCAGCTGCGATTCCAAACCCTTGGCATCAATTTTAAGATCAAACAGATAGCCGGGACCTTCGGCCTTTCCGTGGTTTTTTCCATGCGTGAATTTGTGCGGAATCAGCTTTTCCATATAATCATTCCCATATTCATCAAGCTGACAGTAGAGGTAGCCGGCAACCATGCTTAGCACGCCATAGCTGAAAGAGTCGTCTATCATCAAACGTGCCCAGGTTAAATACAGCGACCCTCTATATGATTTTTTTTCATAATCTTTTTGCTCTCTTTTGCGGGAGTCTTCCTGGAACTTATAATCATCAAAATCGTAATCATAAAGCGTCTCAAAACTGAGCAGATTATTTTGACTGCTGAAACATTCATTCAAGTAAAAACAATCTTCACCAATCCCTTGTATGGGAAGCAATGTAGCGTTAAGTTTTGAACATTGCGCCTCGTCCATTGCCCGCCATGTTTCCTCTAACTCATCATCGTTGGCAACAGAAATATCAAACAGCTCTCTCAAGAGGAATTGCCTGATCTTAAAGCCATCCTCTTCCGGTGTGTCAACACGGTATTGTTCCTGGCGTTTTTTGTCCCATGAAAAATAATCAGGCACAAATTTAATAATCGCTTTTTTCAATTCCGGTGACATTAACTTCCTCTAATTTGTTCGATGGTGATGGCCTCTGGATTTGCTTTCTCCACCAGGGAGGGAACGCTCTCATAATCACCTTCCGTCCTGATCTTTGTTATCTCGTGGCCGAGTTGACCACTGTAGGTATTCCACAAGGGTCGTGATGTGTTCACTGTCCACGCGCGTGGACAGTGAACCCTTTTTCGAGTCCGTCATCCTTTCTTCTTTTCTCTTTTCAATTGCCGTTTTTCCTTTGGATTAAGCTTGGCCTTTTTCTGCTGTTCCCTTTTGCCCTTATCTTTTTTCCCCTGATCACCCATATCTGTTCCTCCTTTTTCTTTTGGCTTCAAGGTTATGGTCACCTGACCGTATGATAATGTCACGAACTTTCCGAAAAAACAAAACTTGATGGCGCGTCGTAAAAGGGTCGTGGGGGTCGGATATTAATTATCAACTGTTTGAATTGAACAATTAATATTTAAGATCCGTCCAATGTTTCGCAGAACTCCCGACAAAAAAAGTTGTTGGGCTGGGAGCAAAGGGGATCTACAGTTTAACCTGCATGCCCTGAACCATTACAAACCCCAGCACGAAAAACAAGGCCGAGAGGATAAGGATGATTTTGGCGGCAAGGTTTAAGGT
>JAADHK010000024.1 GCA_013151835.1 Deltaproteobacteria bacterium | reverse complement strand
ATCCTTGCCGGGATTCAGGCGGGTATTGTGTCCAAAAGGGAGGAATATCGCCTTTCGCGTGTTTCCTTGCGAAGCCTTTTTAAAGGATGATGGACACATAAAAATCTATTTATGCTGAAGAATCAGTACGGTATCAACAAATAAAATATTCGCGCGGCCGGCGTAACGGAAGGCTTCAGCCTTCCATGTACCGATATGGCCGCCCCGCAATTAAGTTAAAGGCGGCCTGAAGGCCGCCCCTACGATGGCTGTACAAGAAAAATAACAGCCTGCAAGAACCAAACCGGACACTATCAAAGGAAATTGTAGAAAAAATTGATAAAAAATAGCTTTTATGATTTTATAGCCTTTAATGGGCGACACCGGATTATTTGATCAGGTTTCTTAAAGCAGGCCAAATCCCTTGATTATAGTCGAATCAAAAAACAGATGCAAAATCCGGATAGCGGGCAGGCCGTCGGAAAGGCTTGATACACTTCCCGTACCCGGCCGGGTGGCGGCAACCCCGGCCCGTATCCCCGGTATCCGGCCCCGGCTTTTAAAGGGAAAAGGGGACAATGTTCGCATCGGGACGCCTTTATTTTGTGACAAGAGCCGCCCGGAGATACGTTTTGTATCCCCCGGCTGCGGCGAGATCACGGATATCGTCTATGGTCCCAGGCGGATCATTGAGCAGATTGTCATAGGGATAAAATCTCCCGAGACCCATGAGCGGTTTAAAGTCGTTGATGACAAAACCCTTGGCGCAATAAGCAGAAAAGACCTGGTTGCAAGCCTGCTTGACTCCGGCTTGTGGCCTTTTTTGCATGACGTGACAACACGCGCTATCGCCTCCCCGGCGGATAAGCCCTCGTCGGTTTGGGTGAGCCTCGACCCGGATGATCCTTTTCAGCCCCTGTCCAGGGTCGTGGTTTCGGGAAAAGAGGATGTGTTCGCATTCGGCGTAAAGGTGCTAAAACTGTTGGCCCCGAAGGTTAACGTGTGCGAGCGCGACGACATGCAGGTAAGCGATCCCATCCTTTCTTCGCTGGTCACCCACCGCGTTTCCGGGCCGTATCCGGCCGGTGATCCATCTGTTCTCCATTATCGCACAAAAAAGGGGGCGGATGAAAACCGGGCCTGGTATATCAGCGCCCAGGATCTTGTCTGTCTGGCCGAGTCCCTTATGTCCGGTCAATATTGCATCGACCGGGTGGCAGCCGTGTCCGGGCCGGGTGATGAGAACCAGAGGCATGTCCTTACCCGTGCGGGAACCCCGCTTGCAAGCCTTGTTACCGGCATCGATGCGGTCGATGACTTCTACTGGATTTGCGGCGGCCTGTTTACCGGCACGCCCCTTGGGCCCGACGATTTTCTCGGCCGGTTTGATGCTTCCCTGACCATTATCCCGAAAACCGATCCCCCCCGTCTTTTCGGTTTCCTTCGGCCGGGAGCCGACAGGCCGGGCTGTTCCAGGGCCTATTTGTCGGCGTTTCTGCCCGGTTTTTTTCCCCCTGATGCGGGAATGCACGGGGAAGAACGGGCGTGTATAAATTGCGGAACCTGTGCGAGCATATGCCCGGTGGACATATTGCCCCAGTTTTTGTATAAATCGATTCTGACGGAGGAATTCGAGGATGCCCTGGCCCATGGGCTTCTCGACTGCGCCCAATGCGGGTTCTGCTCTTATTCCTGCCCGTCCAAAATCGAGCTTGCCGAAACCTTTGGCAAGGCCAGGCAGGACTACTTTTCGGGGAAGATATGAAGCAGGTTTTCGATAAATTAAGGCCCCATTTTTCAGGCCATGGCCGCCTGGCAATGCTCGGCCCGCTCTTCGAGGCGGTTGAGTCTTTTTTCTATATTCCCAATGTCCCCGCGAAAACCGGCCCGTTTCTCCGCGACAGCCTCGATCTCAAGCGCTTCATGAGCGTGGTGCTCGCGGCCCTTTTGCCGCCGCTTTTATTCGGCATTTACAATACCGGCCACCAGGCATGCCTTGCGGCCCGGACCGCTGCGGGTATCTGGCCGTCTTTTTCAACGGGCATGGCCGTTGCGTTTCCGATTATAGCGGTTTCCTACGGCGTGGGGTTTGCCTGGGAGATACTGTTTGCGGTTATTCGCCGGCATCCGGTTTCCGAGGGGTTTCTGGTAACCGGCCTTTTGTTTCCGCTCACCCTTCCCCCAACCATCCCCTTGTGGCAGGTGGCAATCGGCATTTCCTTCGGGGTTGTCATCGGAAAGGAGGTGTTCGGCGGGACAGGCAGAAACCTTTTCAACCCGGCCCTGACCGCCCGGGCGTTCATCTTTTTTGCGTATCCGGCCCATATGTCCGGAGATCGCGTGTGGGTGGCCGTCAAAAACACGGCCGACGCCGTAACCGGCGCAACCGCCCTTGCACATACCACCCTGTCCGCGCCGTTTAACAATATCACGGAACTCCTTTCTTCGGCGGGCTTTACCTTTTCCCGGCTTTTTTACGGCGCCTATCCCGGAACCATCGGCGGCACGTCCGCCCTCTGCTGTCTTCTGGGCGCGGCGATCCTTCTTATAACCGGGATTGCAAGCTTTCGGATCATGTTCGGCGGGATCGCCGGACTTCTTTGCTCCGGTCTTGCCTTCAACCTTGCGGCCGGTCCGGGGCAGCTCCCCTGGCTTTCCGTAAATCCATTTTACCATCTTGTTCTGGGCGGATTTGCATTCGGCATCGTCTACATGGCCACCGACCCGGTTACCGCGCCCGGAACGGATAAGGCAAAGTGGATTTACGGTTTTTTCATCGGGGCCTTGACCCTGCTGGTGCGGGTGCTCAATCCCGCCTACCCGGAAGGGGTGATGCTGGCCATACTGTTTATGAACATCTTTTCTCCCCTGCTGGAATACGTGGAAATCCGGTTTATGTTAAAGAAGAGAATCCCCAATGTCTGACGCCATGAAATCGGTTGTTTTCGCCTTTGCCATGTGCCTTGTCTGCGGTCTTCTCCTGACTGCGGCATCAAACTCGTTTTCAGGATTGCAGAAGAAAAACATTTTGCTCGACCGGCGAAAAAATATCCTCAAGGCCGCCGGTATTCTCGATTCGGCAAAAAAATATACCCCCAAGGCAATAGAATCCCTTTATGCGGGGAATATAACCATCGTCGGCGTGGCGCCGGATGGCAGGATCGTGACGGGCAGGGAGGCGTTGGCGCCTGGTGGCCGTGTTCTCCCCCTCTACCTGTACGCGGATGAAATGGGGCGGGTACGCGAGTATATCATTCCCATAGAGTCAAACGGGCTGTGGGGCAAAATTTATGGCTACCTGGCCCTTGAAAGCGACGGGGCAACGATTGCGGGTTTTACGGTATACAAACACTCCGAAACCCCGGGCCTTGGCGGTGAAATCGAGAAGGCATGGTTTGACAGGAATTTTTTGGGCAAAAAGATCGTGGACCAGGCGGGAAACTTTGTCTCGGTGAAGATCGCAAAGGGCAAGGCAAAACAGGCGGTGGGAAAAGACCGTTTGGTAAATTACGTTGACGGCATTTCCGGAGCAACGCTTACGGGAAGTTTTTTGACAAAGGGGCTTAAGCGGGTCTTGTCGGAATACGAGCCGGTGTCGCTTGCGTTTCGTGAAAACCGCCTCCGCTGCCGGATCACCGGGGATGTGCCGGCATGCGGAAGTACCGGAGGAAGTGATCGATGAAAAGCAGGGCCATTAAAACGCTTGTCTCGCCGCTTTGGGGGCAGAACCCCATAAACGTGCAGATGCTCGGGATTTGCTCGGCCCTGGCCGTTACCATAGGCCTGAAGGCGGCCATTGTCATGGGTCTTTCCATGACATTCGTATTGTCGGCCTCAAATACGCTCATCTCACTCATGAGAAAGATCATCCCGAAAAATATCCGGCTGATCGTGGAGCTTGCGGTTATATCGACCCTTGTGATCCTTACTGACGAGTTTTTGCGGGCATATTTTTATGACATAAGCAAGCAACTTTCGGTCTTTGTGGGGCTTATTATAACAAACTGCATCGTCCTTGGCCGGGCCGAAGGGTTCGCCCTTTCGAATCCGCCGCATCTTGCTTTTTTAGACGGGATCGGAAACGGGCTGGGATATGGCTCCGTCCTCATTGTCGTGGCCTTTATCCGGGAGCTGTTCGGCTCGGGCACTATCTTCGGGATTCATGTAATCCCCCAAGCATTCTACGCTGCGGGGTACGAAAATATGGGTTTCATGCTCCTTGCACCGGCTGCATTTATCATCATAGGGCTGTTGGTCTGGGGCGGCAATGTTCTTCGTAACAGGAGGTCCGGATAGGGCTATGCTCGACCTGTTTAATATATTCTTAAATTCCGTTTTTGCCGGAAACATCCTCCTGGCATATTTTCTGGGGATGTGCTCCTTTGTCGCGGTTTCAAAGAACATTGAGACAGCGATCGGCCTCGGGTTTGCCGTGGTATTCGTCCTTAGCATCACAACCCCTGTAAATTGGCTTATCTACCATTTTCTGCTCGCCCCCGGCGCCCTTTTTTGGGCGGGGTTTCCCGAAATCAACCTCGGGTTTTTAAAGCTTGTTGTCTTTATTGCCGTGATCGCCGCCATGGTGCAGGCCGTTGAAATGATAATCGACCGGTTTTCACCAGCCCTTTATGCGGGTCTCGGGGTTTTTCTTCCACTCATTGCCGTAAACTGCGCCATTTTGGGGGTCTCACTCTTCATGGTGGAGCGGGAATTGACATTTGTCGAATCGGTTGTTTACGGCTTCGGGTCGGGCGTCGGCTGGATGATGGCCATCGTCGCCATGGCCGCAGCCCGGATCAGGCTTCGGTACGCGGCCCCGCCAAAAGGGCTCGAAGGCTACGGCCTTACCATGATAGTAACCGGGCTCATGGCCATGGCGTTTCTCCTTTTTTCCGGGATTACGATATGAAGCAAGAAACAAGAGACAAGAAACAAGAGACAGGAGGGGTGTAGGTCGAATTTGATTTATCTGGTTTCCATAGGCGTTTTTACGTCGCTTATCATGACCCTGGTCTTTATCCTCCTTGCCGTCCAGGCCGGGATAGTCCGGAAGGGGACCGGGAAGATCGTCATAAACGGGGATGCAAAAAAGAGCATTGCCGTCCCGCTTGGGACTACCCTTCTTTCGGCCTTGTCGGATAATGATATTTTTCTTCCGTCGGCCTGTGGGGGCGGCGGGTCGTGCGGGCAGTGCCGGTGCCGTGTAATCTCAGGGGGCGGGGCTATACTTCCCACCGAGCTTCCGCATCTTTGCCGGGCGGATAAAAAGGAAAACATACGGCTCTCCTGCCAGCTCAAGGTAAGAGACGATCTTAAAATCGAGGTGCCCCCGGAAATATTTTCCATTAAAAAATATACGGGTGTCGTGGCCGGAAACAAGAACATCGGGACATTTATCAAGGAACTGGCCGTTGATCTGGACCCGGGGCAGGCCCTGGAATTTTCGGCCGGGGCCTATATGCAGATCGATGTGCCCAAATATACGGCCAGTTTTTCCGAATTTGACATCTGTGAACGGTTCCGCGCGGCCTGGGACCGGACCCATCTTTTTTCACTTTCCGCCGGAACAAACGAGCCGGTATTCCGGGCATATTCCCTGGCAAATCCACCGGCCGACAATCATAGGATGCTCTTTACGATCCGCATTGCCACGCCTCCTGAAAACGCTCCCGAAGCTCCGCCGGGCGTGGGCTCTTCCTATGTGTTTAATCTTAAGCCGGGTGACCGGGTTGTCGCAAGTGGGCCCTACGGTGATTTTTTTGTAAAACAGAGCGACCTGGAAATGTGTTTCGTGGGCGGCGGAGCCGGAATGGCGCCCATGCGGTCCCATATCCGGCATCAGTTGCTGACTGTTGGGACAAACCGGAAAATCACTTTCTGGTACGGGGCAAGAGATAAAAAAGAGATGCTGTATCATGATGAGTTTACGGCGTTAAACGATCAATTTGATAATTTTGACTACCATGTCGCCCTGTCAAAGCCGGACCCGAAAGTCCCCTGGGACGGCATGACCGGATTTGTCCACAAATGCCTGTACGAAAATTACCTGAAAAACCATCCGGACCCCACCGGGATCGAATATTACCTCTGCGGGCCGCAGCCGATGATCGATACCGTCAACAAGATGCTCTACGAACTTGGAGTTGAGCTTGAAATGATCGCATACGACCAGTTTTGACGGCCTGGAGATTTGCTGTGTCGTAAAGACTTTTTATGGGAGCAGCATCTTTCATATTCCAGAGTATTGTATTATATTAACTTATGATTTAGATGGCTTCATAAAACGAATCGATAATTAAAGGAGGCGCCGGCATGTTTGCCAGAAAGATAAAAGAAAATGTTTACTGGATGGGGTCTGTGGCCTGGGACAGTCGTTTGTTTGACTCATTAATTCCTCTTCCGGACGGAACCAGCTATAACGCTTATCTGATTAAAGGGAGTGAAAAAACCGCTTTGCTGGACACGGTAGATCCGCCCAAGGCAGATGAACTCATGGCCCAGCTTGGAAATATTCCCAGGATCGATTACGTCATTTCACAACATGCGGAACAGGATCATTCCGGAACAATTCCAAAGGTCCTTGAAAAGTATCCTGATGCAAAAGTGGTATCAACTCCCAAGGCAAAAGGGATGCTTACTGACCTGCTTAAAATACCCGAGGAGGCATTTATTACCGTCAAAGACGGTGAAACCCTTTCTCTCGGGGATAAGACCTTAAGGTTTGTCCATACTCCATGGGTTCACTGGCCGGAAACCATGGTGACATATCTGGCGGAAGACAGGATTCTCTTCAGTTGTGATTTTTTCGGTTCCCATATTGCCACAACTGATCTTTTTGTTACGGACGAGGGACGCGTGTATGAGGCGGCAAAGCGTTATTTTGCCGAGATCATGATGCCTTTTCGAAACATAATTAAAAAAAATCTGGAAAAACTCACATCATATAAAATTGAATTGATCGCCCCCAGTCATGGCCAGATTTATCCAAGGCCGGCTTTTATTCTGGATGCCTATCGTGACTGGGTGAACAGTCCCCCGAAAAACATGGTGGTTTTACCCTATGTGTCCATGCATGAAAGCACTAAGCTGATGGTAGATCATCTGGTCGCGGCGCTGGTGGACAAAGGCGTCCGGGTGGAGTTGTTTAATCTGGCGGTAACCGATATCGGTAAACTGGCCATGGCCCTTGTAGATGCAGCAACAATTGTCGTCGGCACGCCCACAATCCTGGCGGGTCCTCATCCCTATGCAGCTTATGCCGCGTTTCTGGCAAATGCCCTGCGGCCTAAAACAAAGTTCCTCTCTATCATAGGGTCTTACGGTTGGGGTGGCAAGACAGTGGAAACACTCGCCGGCATGATTCCCAACCTAAAGGTCGAGGTTCTGGACCCCGTACTTTGCAAAGGCGTGCCGACAGAAAAAGTCTTTAAAGCCCTGGATGATCTGGCGGCTGCCATTGCAAAAAAACACGTGGAGAATGGTTTTACATAGGGCAGGGTATAGAGGCTGCAAGATGCCGAAAGATAGAAATAATATCCCGAAGGGATGGAAATGTCGAATCGATGGAGGCATAAATGAAAGCAACAGACGAACTCAAAAAAGAGCATCAAGGCGTGGAACTCATGTTGAGGATTCTACAAGCCGTATCAACAAGAATCGAACGAGGTGAACAGATTGACTCCGGCCACCTCGATGGAATGATGGAATTCTTTTCGATTTTCGTCGATAAATGCCACCATGGCAAGGAAGAGGAATTTTTATTCCCGGCTCTGGAAGAGGCAGGTGTCCCAAACGAGGGCGGGCCAATAGGTGTTATGCTGAGCGAACACGAGAAAGGGCGTGCGCTGGTTGCAAAACTCAGGGAAGCGACAGATTGCTTCAAATCGGGAGAGGGAACGGTCTCAAGGACTTTCCAGGCGGTAACAGAAGAGTATGTGGCATTGCTGACACAGCATATCGAAAAGGAGAACAATGTCCTTTATGTAATGGCGGATGCCAGGCTGGACAATGCGAAAGATGCTGAACTATTCGAGGCTTTCGAAAAACTCGAACATGAGCGCATTGGACCGGGCAAGCATGAGGAATTTCATGCACTTTTGCACCAATTGCGGGATATATACCTGAATTGATCGGTGAGAAACGCAAACGGCGATGCATAAAATAGTGTTTTATCTTTTTGATCCCGGATGACGTCGTATGGAAATATGGCAATCTATCTTATTGGTGGAAAAAGATCATGAGTAAAAAAGTTTACATTGAAACCGATGAATGCGTGGGATGTGGGAGTTGCGTCGAGCTCTGTCCGGAAGAATTCGGGTTTGATGATGAGGTTGAAAAGGCTTTTGTCCGAACGCCGGAGGGCGGGTCGGAACAATGCATTGATGAGGCCATAGAAGCCTGTCCTGTCGAATGTATTCACCGGGAAGAATGATGCACTCGTAAAAAGTCAGACAACCCGGTTACGATGGCTAAGTAGAAAGTTCCAGTCGCGAAAGCGGAGGCATACATATAGTATTCCGAGTATTTCGCGACCCGCTACAACGCAGTAGATGGGACTTTTTACGACGCCATCAAGAATAACACCGGACTGTTTTTCTGTTTTATGATAAAAGAAACGACACCCCGGTTTCGTGGATGCCCACGGGAACAGAGCTGCCGGGTTCAAGGCTCAGGGGAAGGGCCGCAGCCTCGCGTCGTGAAAGGCGGGTCTGCAATGTCCCGCCATTTTCATTTGCGAGCCGGAGCCTGAGCATCTGGTCTGTTATATTGATTTCAGTGATACGCATCTTATCAGTCCACAGGTATCTGTTTCCCTTATCGTATGGGAAAAGATGCACGGCCCAGTCCGGGATTGCCGCCCATGCCCGGAATCCAGCGGGCAAATGTTCTCCGGCCGGAACCCGGAGTATTCCAATGCCTGTTTCAAGCCCCTGGCTTGTCATGCGGCCTTCAATCAGGTTGTTGATGCCCACCAGCCGGGCCACCGTCCGGCTTGCGGGACGTGACAGTATCTTTTCCGGTGTGTCGGCCTGGAGGATTTTTCCGTTTTCCATTACGGCTATCCGGTCGGCCAGGAAAAAGGCGTCGGTCAGGTCGTGTGTTATATGAAGTATCGAGATCCCGAGTTCTTCATGAATTCTTTTCAGTTCGCGGCGCAGCCGGTTTCGGGTGGCCTTGTCAAGCGCGCTGAGCGGCTCGTCTAAAAGCAGGGCGTAAGGCTTTGTGACAAGGGCGCGGGCAAGTGCCGCGCGCTGCTGCTCGCCGCCCGAAAGCCTGCCCGGCCGTCGGTCGAGCAAATGGGAAATCTCCAGGAATCCGGCCATGTCTTTTACTCGCATAGCTATTTTTTTTGCGGAAATACCCCGCACCTTCAACCCGTAGCCCATATTATTGAATATCGTCATGTGTGGAAAAAGCGCATAATCCTGGTACACGACCCCGAGCCCACGTTTTGCCGGCCGGGCGCGGGTCATGTCTTCACCGTTGATCAGCAACCTGCCGGAATTTGGGCGGTGTATGCCGGCAATGGTTTCAAGGAGCACGGTCTTTCCCGTTCCAGTGGGGCCCAGAAGCACGACGCATTCGCTGCGGCCGACAAACAGGTTGACCCGGTCGAGTGAAAAACAGCCCAGGGTTACGCGGATATCTTCCAGCCGTATCATTTAAGCATCCCTTTGTTGTTTTCCGATAAAGCGCAGGACCGAAAAGATAACCAGGCAGATGAGGATCAAGAGGACCGCCACGGGCCGGGCATAGGCGAGCCCGAAGGATGTAAACCGCTCCCAGATCAGGACCGGCGCTGTCATGGGATGGTAGGCAAGGATAATAACGGCCCCGAACTCGGAGATTCCCCTGGCCCACATCATGATCAGCCCGGAAAGGATCGGCCGGAATGCAAGGGGCAGGCTTATGGAGAAAAAGGTTCGCGAAGCCGATGCCCCGAGGGTTTCGGCCACGCGCTCGAGCCTGGGATCAATGGCGGAAAACCCGTCTCTTGCGGAATTTACGAGAAAGGGGAGGGACACAAATGCCATGGCAAGGCTTATCCCCGCCTCAGTCCCCACAAACCCGATTCCAGCATGGGCAAACGCCTTTCCAATAAAGAATCGTTTTCCGAATACCATGAGAAGCGCGATGCCTGCGGCGGTGTGGGGGATCATGACCGGCAGGTCGATGATCCCGGACACGATGCTTTTTCCAAAAAAATCACGGCGGGCGAGGATGAATGCGAGCGGAATCCCGAAAAGCGCACAGACCATGGTGGCGAAAAATGCACATTTTAATGTCAGGAAAATCGAGGCGACAACCCCGGGCTCGGCCATTGTTTTCGCCAGTATCGCTGGATCAGCCGCAAGGATCATGCGGATGACCGGAATGGCCACGAAAAGCAGGAGGAGTGTCCCTGCCGCGCCTGCGATAAGGGAGAACCGGTTCACTGCAAAAGTCCCTTTAAAGAAACGGGAAGAGCATCTGCGTTTCCGGTGGCCACGGCCGGCACAATGGGCTGCTGGCCGCTTTGGGTCATTATTTTACGGCCCGCCGGACCCAGTATAAATGCGATAAACTTTTCGGCCATGGCCCTGTGGGGTGCGTTTTTGATGACGGTGATCCCGTAGACCATGGGCATGCCTTGTTTTACGACATATGTTCCCGGCTTTTTCCCGGATATTTCGACTGATGCCTGCCGGTAAAAATCAGTATATGCGGAAGACCCCAGATTGATTTGCGCCGGAAGCGTAACATATGGCATCTTATGCTGGATGCATACCGACCGGTAGATAAAAAGGTAATCAATCTCGCCTGCTTCAAGGAGTGCGATAAGGTCGGTCTCCTTGGGGCGTACGTTTTTTTCCGGACACCCTTTTTTCAGGCGGTCGTAAAGCCCCTGGCGGTTGTAGAATTTTTCCGCAAGCTGCCAGCAGAGCATGGTCCGGTATCCGCACGGATCGCTGTTCGGGTCTGAATGGCCGTACGCCACGTTTTTTTTGAGCAGCACGGAAAACCAGTTTTTTCCGTTTATGGTGTTTGCCCCGGGCGAGTCGGGCCGGAACATGATGGCCATCTCATTTGTGGCAAATTGTATGTCCCATTGTGCGTAATCCGGAAACAAAAGATCATCTATGACGGTGTAATCGGCCGAGGCCATGACATCGCAGGGACGGTTCAGGTCGGTTATCTTCCGGGCGCAGGTCCGTGAGCCCGCGCTCTCCCTTTCCACGGTCAGGCCGGGATTTAATTTTTCAAACGCCGCCGTAGCCCGTAAAAAGGGAACGGACAGCGAGCCTGCGTGAAATACGATGAGCTTTTGTCCAGCCATGGCCGGCGATACGGATGCTGCTGTACAAAGGGTTATGGCTATAAGAAAGATGAAATTTGCCGAAGGTCGATTAAGCCTGTTCATGATCTGCTCCTGTTTGGTGAAAATATTTAGAACGAAAACTAAAAACAGATACTATTTCGGATATTTAAACATTATTCAAGAAACGAAGATTTTCGAAAAGTTGTTAGCATTTAGCCGTTAGCTATTGGCTCAAAGAACTATCCATTTGATTTTAAAAGCTAATGGCTGGCTAAAAGCTAATGGCTCAAAAACTTCGATTTGGAAAATATCCTTAATCTACCGGAAATATGGCAATTTCAGCTTTTCGTTCAGGCACTATTTATCCGCCCGTTATGGACGACAATTTATTGTTGCGGCTTAAAACAGGTAATTCACCTCAAACCGGTACTCATTGTAAGACGGGTTGGCCTTTGTCGCGCCGTTCATGTCGACCGTGTGTTTATCGCCTGAAACAATGCCCATCCTGCCCTTTACTTCAAGGCCCGGGACGGCCGCTATCTTTTCGATCAGATCCAGGGAGAATATTTTTGAGTCCGCCTGGACATCCGGTTTCTTGTCGTCAAAATTCTGGATGGCGTAGCGCACCATGGCGGAAAGGCCGGGAACGATTCCGGCCTTTTCGAGGTCGTACTTGACCTGTGCCATAAGTGTCTCGGTGTTCGCATACCAGTTATACTGGGCCATGGCCCGGGTGTATCCGCCCGTGGGGAACCCACGCCAGGGCGCGAGGATATCGGCCTTGTTGGCAACCTTTGAATAGCCTAATCTCAAACTTCCCGGTCCTTTTTTAAAATCGATGCGAGCGGCATAAAGATTGCCATCCATGTTAAAGGGCTTGGTGTAACCCCGGTTGTCCGTTGCCGTGATCTTTCCCTTGAGAGAGGCCCCGCCTATGGTTCCGGCTCCCCTGTCGAACTGCTGCAGATAACGGAAGCCCGGAATAATTCTAAACCCGTTGTCGAACTTTACCGTGTAATTGATTTCGCCCGCGGCAGTCATGATAAGTTCCGGCACGGCCGTGTAGTTTGCCATAAGCGACAGGTTGGGCATGGATTTGTTCGTAACCTGGACGATCATAAGCCGGTCGTTGATGCCGGCCGCCTTAAGTTTTGATAGTGTGAGCCCCTTATGCATGGCCGAATCGTCGTTTTCACTCCATTTGGAAAACGGATCGGCGGGATTGTCTCCAAAGGCCAGCACATGGTGGAATGACGTATGGTCCCGCAGTTTCTGTCGGGTAAAAAAGGCCGCCGCAACCGATGTGTCCGGGATATATTTGCTGTTAAGCGAGACGCCCTCGAACGTGTTCGGGATCATCTTGGTGTCGTTGCTCTTTGTGAGCAGGCTTTCGAAAATCTGGCGGCCGACCTTCAGGCTTGACTTCATGGCCTTGTACTCGAGGTAGGATTGGGCCAAAACCGTCATCCCGTAGCTGCTTTCCAACGCGACCTTGCGCCTGGAAAAGGTGTCCTTGCCCGCCTTGGCGAATTTGTAGCCATCGCCGTCCATGTGCCAGGGGTTCTGAGTGGTGTAAAGCCCTGCGGTCATTGCCATGCCGTGCAGGTATGCGCTCTTGTAAATCACGCTGCCGCCGATGCCGATTGCATAGTTGTCCCGGGTTTTGGATACAGTATCCCGCCAGTTGAAGCGGAAGAAATTGGTCCTGAGCCGTCCGTAAAAGACGCCCTTTGAGAACATGTCCGAAACATTGTCCACATCCGCCGGCAGCGCCTTGTATACTTCGGTCCTGTTTCCCCTGATGGTCCGCTTGACCTTATTCGCTGCAAAGCCGCTTACGATCATGCCTTGTAAGAGCAACAGCACACAAGCCAGAATCCCTCCCTTACCGATTGCCTTCATACTATTCTTCCCTTTCTGTTTAACGATTAAGTTCAGTGGCCGGATACCGCATGCGGCCGCAATCCTTGATGTCATACCCGTCAAGCCCTGCCGTAAGACCGGTAAACGGCATTTCGTGCAGAAAGCCTAAAAACCGCTGGATCCCCTGTTCGAAAAATCTTGATCTTGAGATCAAAAGATCGAACCGCTCCCATCGCAGCGGCACGAAATCAAGGTTCAAAAGGGATGCCACTGCCCGGATGCCGATGCCCGCATCGGCTTTCTTCGACAGGACGGCGAGGCCGACTGCCATGTGAGACGTCACTTCATTCTCATATCCGATGATATTCTCTTTAGTTATGCCCGCCTTTTCGATTTCCCGGTCAAACAAAAGGCGAGTGCCGGTCCCTTCGGGCCGGTTGATCATCCGGATTTTTTTGCCTGCAAGGTCCGAAATTGTCAGGATCGATTTCGGGTTGCCGGAGGCAACGATTATCCCCTGCTCTCTGCGGCAGAAGTTGACGACTGCCGGAATCCGGCCCAGGGTCCGGCCTGCGGCCTCGAAATTGTATTCATTTTCATCTGTTTCCATGAGGTGGCTTGCGGCAATATGGCAGCGGTCGTTTTTCAGGGCAATAATTCCGCCCATGCTCCCGGCGTTTCCGAAAACCGCGAGATATCTGTCCTGAAGGCGGTTGAATGCCCCGATTGCCTTTTCCAGGAGGATGTCGTTGCTCCCTACGATGATCACGAGTCCGGGGTCGGCATGGAGCGGGTTTTCCGTGTGGTTTACCGTGTTGTTTTGGATCCATGTTTCCACGAGTTTGCGTGGAAACAGCCATTTTCCGGTCACCTTTGTGGCCGGAAGCCCTTTGTCCGATATCAGGCTGTAAACCATCTTCTCGTTTATGTTGAGAAGCCCTGCCACCTCTTTTGTGTTGAGCAGTTCTCTTGTTTTCATTTGGCTGTTTCCCAGATTTTTATGGTCTTGTGCCCATTCTTTTCACCTAAGACCCGCTTCCGGTTATTCACTCGGATAGATATCCTTTTTAGTAATTTTATGTCAATATTATTTTGCGATTAAAGAATATACGGGTGAAAAGGGATTAATAATTACATATATAAACTTCTATCCATGCCGGACTGGCGCCGCCAAAATCGATGAAAATGACTCGGATTTCCAAAGTTTTTTGAGAATTATAGTTGCCCTGATATAATCAATCGCCGTTTAAAATCTCCCTCATACCCTCCACAACATAAAACGCCTGTTCAAACTTGACGGACTCGTAAAAAGTCAGGCACCCCGGTAAAGATGGCTAAGTAGAAAGTTCTATATACAAGGCGTAGTGGTTTTTCAGGAACAAAGGCATACATATAGTATTCCGAGTGACTGAAAAAACACTACAACGCAGTAGATGGGACT
>JAADHK010000011.1 GCA_013151835.1 Deltaproteobacteria bacterium | reverse complement strand
TGCTGGCTATAAGCGTCTGATATGGAATTCCCTCTTTGATCGCCATGATATGAATCTGATGATAATCTTTTTCAGTAAGGCGGAGGTTAATACGCCTGTTTTTTTTCAAAGTATTGCCAGCCGCTTCCATTGCTTTCTGTTTCTCTTGATTCAAATATTTCATGTTGTAAACATATGACAATGTCTGCCTTTTGTTAATATAAATAGGGGCAACGATTGGTGTGAAAATTCACGATGGGGTTCTCAGCAGATAGATTCGGCATAAACCGGCTAAGAGATGAAGTATCCCCCACCGTAATTTTTCCCGTTTGTTTCAGTTGCAACGCGCTCTGCAACTGAAATCTTTATTTCGGGGGCAGTAAAAACAACCACTTACATTGAGCCTCATTCCGGGACTGTGAAAACTTTGGATCGTATTGAGACTCAATACGATCCATTGCCACCCGACAGCTCATGTCTTTTAAATAAAAGGCTTCTCGCCTTTGCCCGTATCTTTTGGCGGTCTTTTCGGCAAAGCTCCTCTCTATTAATTTCACAAATGGATGGCCCCGGGCCCTAAAAAGGTATGTCCCGTCAAGCCTCCATTTTCAGCCTCAGCACCTTAAGAAAGACCGGCAACAGGATAAGCACCAGGGGCAATTGTACGATCATTCCGGAAATGATGGCGACAGCCAGTGGCTGCTGCATGGCCGACCCCTGGCCGATGCCCATGGCAAGTGGGAGTAAGGCCAGAATCGCCGCAAGGCTGGTCATGGCAATCGGCCGCATGCGGTTTTTTCCCGCCTGGATCAGCGCGGCATCTCTATCCATGCCGGGAGGAAGGGAACAGAATTCCGAGAAATAGAAGATAGCGACTTCCGTTACTATGCCGACGATCATGGTCATTCCCATCATGGATGATATGTTGATCTCCGTCCCGGTGATATACATGCCGATAAAAACGCAAATAAGCGATAGAAGCGTACAGGCAAGCATGCTGAAAACAACGCGGAAACGTTCATATAAAAAGAGCAGGAGAAGAAAAATCAGTATTACGGCCGAAATAAAGACGGAGATAAGGCCGGTAAAAGCGATCTGCTGCTGGCGGTAGAGACCGCCCAGGCTGTAGTATATTCCTTTGGGCAGCATGCCCTGTTTGTTCAGGACCGATTTGACATTCCGTATCACCGATCCCATGTCCCGTCCCGTAATACGCCCTGTTACGGCGATCATCCTCTTGAGATCGTCACGCATGATCTGGGGCTGACCAGTGATGACCTTAAGTGTCGCAACGCGTTTGAGCGGGAAAAAGTGGCCATCCGGAGCGCGGAGACGCAGATTTTCAATGTCGCGGATTTTCGCGCGTGTTTTTTTCGGAATCCAGACACGTACCCCGACCATTTTCGGCCCTTCCTGAATCCGGGTGGTAACCACCCCGGTCATAAAATCAGAGAGTATATGGGTTATTTCGTCCGGGTTAATCCCCTCCAGGGATGCCTTGACACGGTTGACCCTGATATCCAGAGCATCTCCGGCCGGCACAATGCCGTCCTTCACGTCCACTACTCCCGGAATTTTTTCGATTGCTTTTGCGACTTTCGGCCCGAGAGTCATAAGCTCTTTGCCGTTATCCGAAAAGATTTTTATCTCGATGGGTTGGGGAACCGCAGTCAGATCCCCGATCAGATCCTCCATCAATTGTGCCATCTCGATTTCAATTCCCGGCACAAAATGTTCCACGCGGGTGCGCACATCATCCATGACCTCATCTATGGGCCGGCGGGGCATGGGTTTGAGCCGGACGAAAAAATCGCCTTCGTTTGTTTCGGCTAAGTAACCGGCAATTACGAGTCCGGTGCGCCGGGAGTAAGTCTCCACCTCGGGCGTATTTTGCAGTATTTTCTCGACCTTGCGCAACAGGCGATCCGTCTCGGAAAGAGATGTGCCCGAGGAGGTCCGGTAATCGAGGATAAAACCGCCTTCATCCATTTTCGGCATAAAACCGGAACCAAGATGCTTATAGGAATACCAGCCAAAGCCGGTCAGGGGAATTATAATGATAAGAACCATCCATGGACGGGCAAGAAACGGCTTCATGATTGTTTCATAAAAATTATGGAAAATTGTGGTCAGCGGACCGGCTTCTTCGGCTTCGGCGTCTTTTGCGGTCATCAGATGGTCGGCAAGAAGCGGAACCGCGAGCCAGGCAACGAAATATGAGATAATGAGGCTTGCCGCCATGGTCAGGGAGAGGGATTTGAAAAAAGCCCCGGTTACGCCGGTAAGGAAAGCCATGGGAGTAAAGATGATGATGGTGGAGGCGGATGAACCCGCAAGAGGGCGTGTAAACTCCCTTGCCGCGTCCATGACCCGTTTGTGGTGAGGGCCGGTGCCGTCGCGCAGCCTGCGGACGATATGTTCCTGCATGACGATCATGTCATCAATGATAAGCGCCACTGCCGCAGCCATGCCTCCCAGGGTCATGATGTTAAAGCTCATGCGCAGGGCGTAGAGAAGAAATATCGTGGCTGCCAGCACACACGGGACGGCAACGGCGGTAATAAACGTCATTCTGATATTTCGTAAAAATATCAGAAGAATGATAATGGCGAAAATAACGCCGATAATGATGGCGTCACGAACGCTTCGAGCGGAAGCGAGTATCAGTTCGCTCTGGTCGTACCAGTTTGCGATCCTGATTCCCTTTGGCAATTGCGGCCGGAATTGCGCAAGCTTTTTTTTTATATCCCGGGCGATCCGTACGGTATTGCCTCCCGGTTGCTGATAAACCTGAAACAGCACGGCGTCATGTCCGTCTGCGGTGACGCGTGTCCATTGCGGGACTGTACTCTTGCTCACTGTTGCAATATCATCCAGACGCACAAGACCGTCCGCGCCGGACCGGAGTATTATTTCCCGGATCTGATCCATCTTTTGAAACCGCGTATCCGATACAACAAGATAGAGCTTGTAATGATCTTCTATTTTTCCCACGGCCGAAATGACGTTGGAAGCCGAGATTGCATCGGCCACATCGTTTAAGGAAAGGTTGTAGGACGCCAGGCGCTCGGGATCGACGCTGACCCGGTATTCTTTTTCAGCGCCACCCTGAACGTCGATTTTTGCCACCCCTTTTATGGTAGAAAGCAGGGGCCGTAACTGGTACAGGGCAATATCATGAAGCTCGACGAGAGAATGTGTGCCGGAGGTCATGCTGTAGCTCAGGACGGAGAAAACAGTAGTATCCATGCGACGCACGTGAAAGGCGGTCCCGCCCGGCAGGTTTGGCAGAACCTGGTTGATGGCGGATTCAACCTGCAGCGCTGCGGCCACCATGTTGCAGCCCCAGTCGAAATTGATGGATATCTCCGCGCTGCCACGGCTTGTCGTGGATCGGACATTGCGGACACCGGGCACTGCCCGGACAGCCTCTTCCACCGGCCATGTCACCTGAATGGCCATCTGCTCCGCAGGCCGGTCGCCGGCATCCAGATTGATGACAACCCTGGGGAAATTCACATGGGGAAAGAGCGCAACCGGCAGTTTCAGGCTGCCGGCAATCCCTCCCACGGCAAGTATCAGGATAAGAAACAGGATTGAACGGCGGTGAGATTGGGTCCAGTCCGTAAAATTCATTTGTCCGCCTCCACCAGAACCGGCATCCTGTCTTTTAATTCATAATTGCCGAGGATAACGACCCTGTCCCCGGGCTTAATACCGTTATCGAGAATTTCAATTTCCCGGTTATTGTCCAGGCCGGGAGTTACAATATGTTTCACGGCTTTTCCGCTCTTCACCGTGTAAAGTATGTAATGCCCGTCTTCGGGCAGGACCGCAGACCGGGGTACGACAGGGGCGTCCCTTGAAACAATAATTATTTCTCCCCGGACATATTCCCCCAGCAGAACACCGTCGGACGAGTTTACGGAAACAAAGATGTTTACAAGCCGGGTCGCGGGGTTGATAAGCTTTGAAATCATGCTGATGCTTCCCTTTATCAGGACGGATGCATCCCTGTTCACACGGGAGATCAGTACGGGCTGCCCGACTTTAAGCCGCTTGACGTCTTCCTGCTCAACACCCAAACGCACCCCTATGCTGTCCGTGGGGAGGATATCCAAAAGCGGGGCTCCGGCCGGAACGATTTCGCCCCGCCTGACGTGAATCATGTAAATAAGCCCCGCCTGCCCGGAGCGGATTTGTCTTTTTTTAGCAATCCCCCGTTTTTTAAGATTATTTAATCTGATCCCGGCATCCTGAAAACCATGTTTCGCCGCTATCAGTTCTTCATTTACGGCCATATTTAAGTTAAAGCGTTCCCGCACCTTTTCCAGGTTCTGCCGCGCCGCTTCATACGTCTCCACGGCCTCCCGCATCTTTAAACTGGAATCCTCGCTCGGCTCGATATCAATCAACCCGCTTCCGGAGGGAACATACAGGCCCTGGTTTACCGTTATATTGACCACCCGGCTTTCAAAGGGCACGGATATGCTTTTGATTGCGCCGGGTACGGGGACAACGGTTCCGTATGCGGTGATCTTCTCGCTGATGATTTTGTATGTAACCGGCGCCGTAACTACGCCGGCCACCGGGTTTTCAGAGGGCGTGTCAGCCGCTGCCAGGGACTCGACCGCACCGTGCGGAATAATATAATAATATCCCCCAGCCGCCAGGCAGGCCATAAGAATGATCCATTTCGCTATTTTCATTTTTTCTCCGATAATTTTTTAAGGCCCCGGGGGTAAAGGACGATAGTTCCCGATACAATAAGAAGCACAAGTAAAGCCATGCTCAATTTAAAGAAGACATTATTGAGAGTGACCACCCAGACAAATTCCGCACACAGGCCTGCAATCACAATGATAATCGCGGCCGGGGGCAGGAGCCCTGTGAACCGTTCGAGCCGTCCGTTCCTGGCCGGGAAAAGATCAATGGCGAGAATAAGAATGAAAACAAGGGGCAGAAACATAAACGAATACAAAAGATGGGCTCTGATGAAAGCCAGATCATTTGCCGCCCCGGGCGCCGGAAGCTCTCCTCCCCCGAAGAAGGTTTCATGGAATTCAATATAATAGCCGATAAACACACTTCCGATAAACCCGCACAGCCAGTTGATGAAAAGCGCTGAACGTAAATGATGTATGGATTGGGGGTTGTTTTTATCATGAAAAAAAGCAAGGCCGAATAACAGCAGTGCACCTCCCGATAAAACCATGCCGAGGATGAGATCGTCCAGGGCAAGGCCGTTTTCTCCGTGATGTCCTGAAATAAAAACAGCCGGTATGTCCCGGTTGCCGAGTGCGGAAACAAGATATAGACCCGCCGCCGCCGTGATGCCTGCAAGCATCATCCACAAGCCTGTATAATATAAGGCTTTTTTATGGCCCGCCATTTTTTCGTCTCCAAAGCGTATGGCTGTAAGTGCGGCAAGCCCGCAGAGGTATGCGGCGACAATCAGGTGGGAATGTGAAGTCTTCACGTTTTCCATAAAAGCCTCACTTGCAGCTCCTGTTATGACAAGCCATCCTTTTATTCCCGGTATGCTGTTGATTCCGAGATCCTGTGCCCAGCCCAGAAGATGGCCCAGTGTTCCGGCCATGAGTATGAACACGACGCTTGAAAAGAGTGTCAATATGGCGATGCCGGCTTTTTTTTGACGCATGCTCTGCGCGCGGTAAAATTTAATCAGTCCGGCAGCCAGGATGATGCCCAGTATATCCAGAAGAAAGAAACCGGATATCTGTATTCCCGCAGCAAAGGAGAGGCCTTTATGAAGGTTGAACATGGAGCCCGCGCAGAGCAGAAAAACAGCCGCCATGACCGCGATTAAATAGCCCTTTCCCGACAACTCCTTAACAGGCGTAATAAAGACGGCAAGAAGGTAAAAAAGAAGCAGGGACGGCGCCATTATTCCATGGAAATACATGGTTGTCCGGAAATCATAATCACCCGGATCCATCCATGAAATCTTGAATAATGCAGACATTGCCATCATCAGGCTTATCATCGCCATTATATAAAAGATGGAAACTCGCGGTAAAAACCCGCTTAAAGTATTCGTCCTGTTTGTTTCAGTCATGCCTTGCCTCCATTTCAACTGCATCGTCACGCCCCGGATATTTACCTGACGCAATTT
Organism: Deltaproteobacteria bacterium; assembly: GCA_013151835.1. Classification (GTDB taxonomy): domain Bacteria; phylum Desulfobacterota; class Desulfobacteria; order Desulfobacterales; family Desulfosalsimonadaceae; genus JAADHK01. Next base: position 11,230 of record JAADHK010000011.1, on the reverse strand, counting down.
CCATTGCAATGCGTAGCTCAATAAAATTCATTTGTAATTTTAAAACATTTTGCCTTCCGGTTTCAAGATCGGCTAACAGATTGTTGTAGCTTATTACATCGGCATTGCCCGCGCTTAATGCATTTTTGTAGGCTTTAACAAGGCGGGTTGAAATATTTACCGATTTTTCGGCCGAATCCATCTGTTTTATGGTGGAATTCATGTCCGCAAGGATTGTCGCCACCTGTGACCGGGCATCAAAGATACGGGCTGCATACTCGTCTGAAAGCTGTTTGCGGCCGGCCCGTTCAATGGCGACCTGACCCTGGTTGCGATCAAAAAACGGGAGATCAAGGGTAACCGCAAAGCCGGTGGTGACTACGTTCCCGGTATCCCGCGCATGATTTACACCGATATTTATGCCCGGAAATTGCGAGAGAATCGCGGCCCTGACCCGTGCATCCCGGCTTTCATACCCTTTTTTCAGGCCCAGAAGATCGAGCCTCCGATCCTCTATTCCCTTTATGACGGATTGATACTCCGGGACATTTTTACACAATGGAAGACCGATTTTCTTCTGGAGCAGAATCTCGTAAGCGGGCGGAAAGCCGAGCGAGCGGTTGAGTGCAAGCCGTTCCCGGTTCTGTTCCCGTAAGAGCGTCAGAACAGTATCGTATGCATTCAGGTATGCCATCTTTGCAGCGTCCCTGTCGATTATGGTCTTTACGCCAAGAGAAAATGCCTTTTGCACGGTTTTAAGGTTTTTTCTTAAATACCGCTCTGTTTCTTTTGCCATATCAAGCTGTTTTTTAATAAAAAGGAGCCGGAATACATGCAGCTTTGCCGCCTGAGCCACCTGCCATTCCTGCCACGCAACCCGCAGGTCAACGGAGGCGGTATTTTCCCTTGCCGCGTCCATACTTGCCGAACGTGAAATCAAAGATGAGATATCCCATGCAAGGCCGAGTCCGCCGGCATTGATAGTGCCATTTGTGCTTCCTCCGGTGGGGACATCAAGGCTATACGAAATCTGCGGGTTGGGGAGAATTCCGGCGGAAAGAAGCTGAGCTTTTGCGATACCCTTTTGATCACGTATAGCGCGCAGGTTCGGATTTGCGATAACGGCAAGGATTGCGGCCTCGTCCGGAGACAGGCCGTCATTATAGTTAAATACAACCGGTTTTAAGATGGGGTGTTTAATGGATTTTGCCAGGGCCTGGACGTCGTTCATGGCCGGCGGACAGAGTTTTTTTTCAACTGTTAAACGATCCACGGGCATTTTATGATATATGGCGCATCCCTGTAAAATCGCAACGATTATACATGTCAGCAAATATTTTTTCTTCATCTGTAACATTCCTTGATAATTTTCGTTACGGACTCAATGACATCGTAAATATTCTTTTTGCTATATCCATAATAGCATCCATATCGCAAGGCCTTCCCGCGAAATGGACGACGATCAGCGCCTTTGTTTTAGAAGTGATCTTTTTTTCTATATCCGGCGGACTGATATTTAATGTTTTTGGATCGATATCCGCCAGAACAGGCGTGGCGCCCGTATGGATAATCGCATTGACAGTGGCGCAAAAAGTCATGGCGGTTGTTATGATTTCGTCGCCTTTTTTCAAGCCTAATGCAATGCATGATAAATGCATCGCAGCGGTGCAGGAGTTGACGGCGGCTGAATATGGGATATCCTTGTAGCGCGCAAAGTCGGCCTCAAATTGATGAACCTTAGGCCCTGTGCCCAGCCATGCTTTTTTTATGGAATCAATTACTTCATCAATTTCCGCCTGCTCTATCAAAGGCTGCCCGAACACCAGCAATTTATCCCGCATTGTAATATTTCCTTGATCCGTTATGCTTGATTTTTATAATGCTTGATCAGGGTTGTAATCATCTTGTCCATATCGTGCTTCTCCATGACAAAACGCCGGGCTTTTTCACCGTGCGCTTTTCGCAGCTCAGGATCTGCGAGATAGAGGGAGATTTTTCGGGCAAGGTCCCTGCTGTCGCCTGCCTCATAAAATAATCCGGTTTTGTTTTCGCAAATCTGTTCCAGGTTCCCGCCCACTCTCGTGGCGATCACCGGAAGCCGCATGCACATGGCGTCAAGGACCGCCAGGGCATACAGTTCATGGCGGCTCGGAAAAACGAATATATCCATTGCGCCGAGATAACCGGTCAGGTCATCCTGGAAACCCGGGAGAATGACTTTGTCCTGTAATCCGTTTTTTTCTATAAATCCGGAAAGTTCTTTGGAATACGCTTCGGATTCACGGTCAAATTCGGTCTGGCCGAATCTTGGCTTGGATCTCCGGGTGGGCTCCCCGACAATCATTATCCTTATTTGTTCGCGGAATTTTTTGTCGATATATGGCAGGTACGCAACCAGATCCAGTGGACCCTTGGTCGGGTCGATCCGGACCAAGGTGCCGATCAGGATCTCATTATCGCCAATTCCGTGCTGCTTGCGTATTTCAGCCCTTTTCTTTTTGTCTGGTCTGTATTCTTCGATCCGCCTGCCATATGGGAGCAGATGTATCTTTGACGGGTCGATGGGATACATCCCGGCCAGTCGCTCGGTAAGTGCCGATGAGGTGAACACACCGTCCAGCCGGCTGTAGACGATACGGTGAAAGATGTCTTTTTTCGAGCGACCTCCGGAATAATTAGTGAAAAAGAGCCTTGCCCCGCAGTCTCCCTTTATCGCAAGGGACGCAGGCCAGATTTCTCGGGACAAATGGGCATGCACCGCGTTGATACGCTTTTCATGGATAAGGGATCTGATCCGGATTATCGAGGCGGGATTCAGCCTGGAATCGCCGGCCAGGTGGATGCATGAAATCCCCCGGTCTTTTAAAAAGCCTTCTATCCTTGATCCGGACATACAAACGGCGTGAACACCGCACCCCGCTTTTTTCAATTCCGATATGACGGTGCAGGAATATATTTCCCGACCGCCCCATGCCTTGGATCTGCATAAATGGAGTGTATTCAAGACTGCCTCCCTTGTTTATTTTATTCCCGCCGGGACCGGATACGGCGCCATTGAAACAGCGCAAAAATAACGATAAGCAGAAGGGGTTCTCCGGCTGCCACCGGTAAAATACGCGCCGAAGACACAGTCGCCTTCTGTTGAACATCAAAATGGACAAGGTCGCTTATAATTGGACGGTTTTCGAGAGGGTCGACAACGGTAAGCGCTATGCCGAAGCGGCCCGCCTGGATAAGCCGCATGGACCACTCCTGCCTGTTTGTTTCACCCGGGGCAAGCCGGTTTATACGAACCGCTTTTTGGGCGGACCAGTCTTCAAGGTCCACGGGATGCTCCTTGCCTGTTTTCAATGATACGAGGGAAAGATAAACAACAAGCCCCTGGCTGGTCTTGGTCCCCATGTTTGTCACCGTTCCGCTGAAAACGGGTGTATCTCCCATTGTAAGTGTCCCGGCAGGACGTTGAAGATTCACGTGCACGGAGCCGTTCCCCGCAGCCGGGCAATGTGCCGGGAAAAGCAGGATAATGGCCGTTATAAAAATTAAATCCGGAAAAAAAGATTTTTTCATAATTCAACTCTCCTCGTTGTCGCGTACAGAAAGCAGAGCGCAAAAATGGTACAAATAGTCAGGGTGGCAAGATGCGGGAGCTGAAAAGAAATATTCTGGCTGTCCACCACAACGCTGTCGATCATGTTTAAGGCGGACCCGAATGGATTGACATGATCAATGAGCCTTCCGATGCCGCTCTGCCGCAACGAAGGCCCCAGGATGACCGGGCTGGCTGATAATAAAAACAGGGTAAGACCGATTGAAAGCACCTCTTTAAAGGTTTTCATCCGGGCCGATAATCCCAGCATGAACCCGCCGAAAATCAGGACGAGAAAAGAGCCGGCAATGAAAATATATATGAATGCCGGCCACAGGTTCTGGCCGGTGCTTCCCACGGCCCAGAGATAGGGGATTGACAGAAGAAAAATAATTAACCACGAAACAAAGGTTCCCATAAGTTTTGCTATGCCTATATCCACGGCGCTGACGGGTGTTATCAGCAGAAGTTCCAGGGTTTCACGGTCACGTTCACCGGCAAAGCCGTCACTGCCCCGAATGACGGAGATCAACAGGGCAAGGCTCATGATAATACCCGCCATCATGTATACAGCCTGGGCGTTGTCCAGAAGACTCAGTTCCGTATTGCTCACCAGCAGGAGTGAGAAAACACTTAAAACTCCACAGCCGACCAGGTAAAGTGCGGCTCCCCGGGATGAAAAGATGTCCTCGATACATTCCTTACGGATCAACGTCATAAGTTTCATTGCTGTTTCCCCTTTTCCGTGCAGGCAATGTACGTGGACTCCAGGCCGCTTTTAGTCCGCGCTTTTTCGGCGGGTTCCTCCAAAAGGGTCCCTTCATATTGAATTTTTTTATCATGCAGAATTGCTATACGATTGCACAGGCGCTCCACGTCATCTAAAATATGAGTTGAAATAATGATCGTCATTCCTTTTTCCCGGTTTAAACTGAGCAAAAGATCGTGAATATCCCTTCGCCCCTTGGGATCAAGGCCATTGGTGGGCTCGTCTAAAAAAAGGATCTCAGGATCGTTAAGCAGGGCGCGGGCAATGCCGACCCGCTGCTTCATGCCCCTTGAAAACGTTCGGATCGGACGCCGGTCGGCGGAATCCAGCCCCACCTGTTGAAGGTGCATGCGGCAGTCCGTGTCAGTGAGATTCAGCCCGTATAACCGGCCAAAAAACCGGAGGTATTCGCCTGCAAGCATCCATCCGTAGAAGCCATGTGATTCAGGCAGGATGTTAATGCGTTGCCGTAAAAGGCCTCTTTGGGAAGCAGGGTTTTGTCCAAGCACGGATACTTCTCCCCGGTCAGGGAGCAGGATTCCGCACAATATCCGTAATGTGGTGGTTTTGCCCGAGCCGTTGGGCCCCAGAAAACCATAAATGTCGGACGGATATACGGTCATATCCGTTCCATCCAGCACTTTTTTACCGTTAAATGATTTATAAATGATTTATGTAACGATTTGATTTCAATGCCATTCATATCAGTCTTTCCAGAAATTATCCGGGGGCTCGGCCGTGACCCGCCGCGCCCCCGGGGAATTAGTTGCATTTAATCCGTATTTTCACTGTTCCGGTCTTCTACGTCATTATCACGGTCGTCATTTTCATGGTCCGCATCATCTTTTTTAACGGACAGCACTTTGCCCGAGCCTGCATCCACCTTGACATCCATTATCGATTTTTCGGGGGTAACAACCTCGACGTCATAGACAAGAAAGCCATTTTCATTCTCCAGTCCCATCTTCAACATTTTACCGTTAACCTTTTCCATTGCTGTCATGGCAGCCGGTATAGGTCCGATTTTGGCAATGCCGGGGAATGCCGTTTCCGTCTGGTTTGTCACCTGGATTGTCCCGTATCGGATATCCTGATCACCATTATCCCCAGCAAGGGCTGTAGCCGTGAAGCCGGCTCCAAAAACAACGATAATTACCGCGCATGTTACAATCCATTTCTTTTTCATAATGTTTCCTCCAGTAGTTATTGATTCAGCCGCTTATTTCACACGGAACCGGTCGAAAACAGCGGCTGTCATTGTTCCCGCCCCGGTTCTCGGGGTTATATTTCCAAGCCCGGTTCCCTGTATCTGCCGCTTAAAGGCATAAAGCATCTTCAACGAGTCGATAATCGGCCTGAAATGAGATGACCTGTTTTTATCAAGATAAATGGTTTTTATCGGCACACAGGCGAGCACATTGTTTTTGAGCGCATGGATCAGCATATAAAGTTCCGTTTCGTACCCGCTTCCGTTCATCAAAGAATGGATATTGCTTACAAATTCCCTGTTAAAAGCCCTGAAGCCCGACTGCGTGTCTCGCGGTGCGCCCGGGAAAGATGAACGCATCAAGTAGCTGATGATCATATTGCCAAAAAGGCTCCTGGCCGGCATTTTTGTAAAATCCCTCTCTCCGATCACCATATCGGCTCCATCTTCCATCGGCCGTACAAGGGCAGGGATATCGTCGGGACAATGCTGGCCGTCCGAGTCCATGGTCACCAGAATATTGAACCGGTACATGTTTAAGGTATGCCGTATCCCGGCCATGAGCGCATGACCCTTTCCTCGGTTTGTCGGGAAATCGATTACGTCCACGCTGCTCAGTTCGGATGCGATTTCATGCAGCACCCGTCCGGTATGATCGATCGAACCGTCGTTTACAGCGATAATCCGTCCGGCGTGCATTGCCGCGTCACGGATAACCGGGCCACAGAAGCCCTCCGTGTTGTAACAGGGAATAACGCAGGCGACGTCCATGTCCGGGGATGTATTCCGCTTACGTATCACCGGCTTTGCATCCCGTGCCGGATGCGGTGTAAGGAACATTTCCCGGTCTTTGGCATAGGAAAGCATCCTGCTGCGGCTTAGAATCAACTGGGTTTTGTAACAGAGTATGGCCTGTTGTTTGAGCGCCGTCTCTTTTTGAGAAAGAGGAATGGCCGTCCGCATGCGGCCTGGGCTGCCGTTTTTGGGAAAATGGACAAGATAGGTCGCATGTCCGGGTCTATCACGGTCATCCGGCAGGCTGTTTAACGCCATGATACACATCACTCCCGCAGCGTTATGGTCGGGGTGCAGATCGGAGATATCCGGGCAGATGACCATGGTGGGCCGCCAGGCCTTAAAAATATCCGCCAGCCGGTTTACAAACGTGCCGGGGCTGTTTAACAGGATACCCGTCAAGCCCTGGTCCGGGAGGTTTAAAAATTCGATGTCTTTGTCATGCAGGTCGAGTGTTTTGAGCGCGGCCATGGCCTCTTTTTCACGCATTTTTCCCCACCTGATATGATCGGCATCGGAAAGTTTGAGTTTTGCTTCTGAAAAACACTGGGGCCAGGGATTGTTCCCGCCGTTTGTGACAAAAACGATCCTTACGGCCGCCTGCGCCGCGATTGCCTTTTGAATCAGTCCGCCGGCGGCAAGCGTTTCATCATCCGGGTGCGGGGCGATGATCATGATCCGGTCTTTTGAAGACGGATTACACAACATTTTTATTTTTCCTTTTATCGTGAAAGCAGTTTGCAACGATTACATATGGCAGTTATTTTCATGTCAGTTGGTGATTACCCAATCATGAAGGTTTAAAGGGCGAAAAACCCCTGCTTGCGGCCTGTTTCCAGATCACGGCCATGCGGCATCCGCATGCGCGCGGGCTTACAAAGACATGATGCCCTTTTTTTAAAAACCTCGGGCCGGCGTAGGGTAATCCGTCAATCGTCCCCTCGGGCCGTCCGTTTTCACTGACTATCGAATATTTAGCGGAATTTATGATTTCAAAGGGATATGAAAATCCCCCATTTTCTTTACCGGGTTCCTTTTTGTCGTAAGACAGCCATTGCCCGGCTACCCGTAAGCGGCCCACTTTTAAATAATGATCGTTTAGAAAATGACGTGCGGAGGGCGTAAAACGGTTGCTGTCCAGGGCAACGACCATGGTGTGGGCGGCGATTATATCCCGCACGATGGTGTCGGCAATAAGTCCTTTTTCAAGCCGTGCACGGGTAATTGATTCCAGCGCGTAATAAAAAGGCCGGGGCCGGAATATGGTTTCACCTTTTAAATCCATTATGGATTCGCCGGGCCGGGTCAGCTCAAGGGTTTCAGCCAGAAATTTTGTTTCTTTTTTCAGGTTGTTTTTCCAGGGTTCACCCCTAAGTGAAATTGTTGCGATTTCCAGAACGACAATGATCAACAGGATTAAAAAATCATTGGAAAAGCGTCCGGCGGTTATCGGGCGAAACAGCCGATCGGATTTTTCGCCCCATTTTTTCACCAAAGGCGGAATGGCTGTCAGCGCTAAAAGGGGATATACCGGAAGATAGTCCTGCGGGGTGATCAAGGGCCAGAAACTCCAGAGTGCGGATAAGTAAAAACAGAGACAAAAATAAAGAATCAGGCGGTTTATGGCGGAATTGCTACTTGAAATATCCGTAAATCGTTTTGCGCCCCAGAAGATGAGGGGAAGTGAGAGAGGGAAAAACAGAAAACCTATCGGAAGTCGCCAGTGTCCCAGGCCGACAACCATGTTATGTCCGATCACGCCGTAAATAAAAGGCCCGAATCCGCCGGGGATCAGCATGAAAAGAATCACGCATGCACCGGGAATAATAATAAATCCGGAAAGAAAATTGATAAAAAACACTTTGAATTTGCGCAGCCTTTTTCCCGCCATGAAATTTGCGGTTAAATATGCCGCTCCCAGTGCCGCCAGCAAAAGAATCGTCTTCATTGAAACCGCCAGGGTCATTCCCAGCAGGAGGCCCGAGAACCAGGCACGTTTTTTTGTCATTCGGCCAGTGAAGAGGAACATGAGTGAAAGGAGCCATGTGGTCATCCACAGGTCATCGGTTCGGAACTCAACCGATTTTAAAAAAAATCCCGGCATAAATCCCGTAACAAGCGCGGCCTGAAGGGCGGCCCGGGGATTGTATAATTTTCGGCCGATCACATATGTGGCCGCAATGGTAACCATGATAAGCGGGATCATGGCAAGGCGCATATCCAGCAGCAAGAATGGCTGTTCGCCGAACATTTTGTATAATGGCACACACAAAAGGTGAAACAGGGGCGTGTGATTATCAAACACATCCCGGTATTGGACGAGTCCGTTTGCCCACCCCCATATCACGTGCAGATGCTGTGATTCATCGGAACCAACACGATAGACAAAGGCAAAAACAAGATGCATTGTAATCCACGCCACATACAGAAACGAGATCATAGTGGGCTCGTCAACAACAGGCCAATATCGAGACACTTTGTTCTTCTGCGATTCAAGTGTAGGGTTGTATCCGGGCACCTTTTTGTTTCTCCCTGAACAAGCTTTTTCCGGTTTTTGCAGCCGGGCATGCAATCCTTCATGCCCGGCTGCGGGCGGTTGTCAAGCTACTGGAAGCTTAATACAGGGTGGGAATTGCCGGAACCTTGCCGGTTCCTTACAAATTGGCAATATGGATATAAATGGATTTAAATCGACCCCAATATTTTCACAAGGGTGCGGCCGTGGCCAGACAGATCGATAAACATCAGGTTGATGTATAAAATCGCTCTTAATCACTCCATAAAAAAACTTGCGCATTAGCCAGGTTATGGATATAGGTAAGCAATTCGGTCCGTTTCAGCATCACCGTTTCAGCATCAGGTGCATTCTCCTGCGCGGCAGATCACTTGTGGACCTCATTCTCCCTCCCTGATCAGCCCTTTTTTACTTGCAACACGTGTTGCAAGTGAAAGTTAATCGACAGGTTCACGGCCAGCCGCTGAGCCTGATTATATCGGGATCAAATTTAAATGGAAAAAAATACAAATAATATTAAGCCATTATTTAAGTTCATCTTTTTGGGGGCTTTGATCGGAGTATTTGCTCTTCATCCGCTCACAATGATAATTTATTGGATAGAATTTCACCCGCCTGAAGCGCTTAATATCTCGTTATTTGAATTTATATTAGAAAAAATGAGCGCGGCATTTTCTCCGGAAATGTTATTGATGACATTCATGTTTTCCATCATAGGTGTTTGTTTAAGTTTGGTCTTTTGGGCATATCATAAGAAATTATCAATCAAGGAAAAAATAATTGATTTTCTCTCCAGTGAACTCGAGAAAGACATACCTTCTTTAATTAAAAGGGGAGAGACCGAGACACTTGAGTTCAAGTCATCTGTAAGATGGGATTTCAGGCAACACAAAGTAAACAAGGCGCTTGAATCAGTCATTGTTAAAACTATAGCCGGTTTTATGAATAACAAGGGAGGAACATTATTAATTGGTCTTGATGATGAAGGGAGGCCAGTAGGTCTGGAACAAGATTACAATACACTAAAGAAAAAAAATCGTGACGGATATGAACAATTTATCATAGGTTTAATAGCATCTCGTCTTGCTGCCGATCTTTGTCTTAATATAACCGTGATGTTTCAGAATTTTGAATCCAAAGAAATCTGCAGGGTTATTGTTTCACCATCTCAACGCCCTGTATATTGTCAAGAAGGCAATAAAACCCAATTATTTCTTCGCACGGGAGGCGGTACTCGCGATCTGAATATTAAGGAAGCAACGGAATATATCGCACATCATTGGCCCAACCGGTGAAAAATTCCATGCAATTAAGTTGATGGCGTCGTAAAAAGTCCCATCTACTGCGTTGTAGCGGGTCGCGAAATGCTCTGAATGCTATATGTGTGCCTCCGCTTTCGCAACGCAGCCAGGCGGGATGCATCGGCACTTAAAATGTAAAGTTATTTTTTCGCGAGCCCTATGCGCGGTCCGGCAGGATAATTGTGAAAACAGAGCCTTTGTCCGGGGCGGTTTCTACCCGGATCTCGCCGTGATGCGCGGCAACAACGGCCTGGACGAGACAGAGGCCCAGGCCGAGCCCTTTTTTAGAGCGGCTTTTATCCGCCCTGTAGAGGCGGTCAAAGATCTTGGGCAGATCATAATCGTCAATTCCGATGCCGTCGTCTTTCACGCTTATGGTGATATTTGAGTCTTTTGTGGCCGCAGTGATTTCAACGGTCCCATTTTGCGCCGCGTATTTTACGGCATTGTCCACGAGGTTGGCCACGGCCTGCCGTATCCGGTTCGGATCCAGATATGCTTCCAGGCCATCTTCCATCCGGACGGTAATTCCGATGTTCCGGGTCTCGGCCACATACCGGTAGAGGTCAGTGATTTCATTGATCATAATTCCGATGTCAGTGTTTTCACAATGGAGTTCAATCGCGCCGGAACGGGCCTCGGAGATATCCATCAGGGTGTTTAGCATGGTCATTATCTTTTCCGATTCCTCGGCGCAATCGAGCAGAACCTCCCGTACATTCGCCTCGTCGGCCTCTCCGGCAAACACGTCTTCCACCGCCGCGCGCATACGCGTGAGCGGTGTCCTCAGATCATGGGCCACGTTGTCCAAGGATTCCTCCATACCGGTGATCAGCCTTTCTATTTTTTCAAGCATTTGATTGAACTGTATAGCGAGCTCATCTAGTTCGTCACCGGACCCCGTGACCGGAACCCTTGATTCCATGCGTCCGTCTCCGATCTTTCCAACGGTATTAATAAGTGTCCGTAAGGGAACAAGGAGCCGATTTGTTATCAAAAGCCCCCCCACAAGCCCGAGAAAAGCCATGGGAAAAAGGATGAACGCAAAAGCCTTCCAGAACTCGTCGAGCCTGTT
>JAADHK010000139.1 GCA_013151835.1 Deltaproteobacteria bacterium | reverse complement strand
ATTTCCATCAGACCCTCTCACCCCTTTTTAAAGATTGGCTCATATTTTTCAATTGTGTCCGGATACTCCCATCCAGCACAAGATCTCCTATTCTGGTGACAACCCCACCGATCAGCGCCGGATCCAGACCAGCATCAAGAATAACGTCCTTGCCGGTCATCTTTGAAAGCGCACCGCGAATCTGATCTATCGTATCTTCTTCAAGCTCGGTTGCCGATAAAAGGCTGGCGCGAACGACACCCTTTAATTCATCGGCCAGCCGGGCGTAATTTTCCATAATCCCCCGGACATGGAAAAACCGCTGCTTGTCAAAGAGAAGCAACAAAAAAGATCTTATAACATCGGAGAGTTGAAATTTTTCAATGACCGCCTTAAGGATTGCCCGCCGGCTTTGTGTGCCGTATAACGGATTGCCGATGGTCTGTTCGAAAACCGGTTGCGCATCGAGTACGGCAATGAATCCGTCAAGCTCTTCCCGGTACTTTTCGGCCTGTCCGTCATCCTTTCCGATCAGAATCAGTGCCCTGGCATAGCGCCTGGCGATTGCTGAGCTTCTCACTTTATCACCACCTTTTCTAAGTATTCATCCACAAGCCGCTTCTGGTCATCCTTATTGATGCCCTGCTTCAGTTTTGCCGCAGCTGCGACAAGGGCTTTTTCAAACACTTCGGTTTCAAGCTGCAATTTCACCTCGGCAAATTCCCGCTTTATATTCTCCTTCGCCTGTTCCGTAAGTTTTGCAGCGGCAACCTTAGCCTCCTCAAGGATCCTCGCCCGTGCATTTTCTCCCTGCAGGCGGTATTGATCAAGAATTTTCCCGGCCTCGGCCTCCAGAGCTGCAAGCCTTTCATTATATTCGGCCAGCTTTTTTTCCGCAGCCTTCTTTTTGGACTCAAGGGTTGTGAGTTCTTCTTCAATACCCTTGATTCTATCACCAAGGAACTGAGCTACCGGTTTGCGCAACACAAAAAAAAGGGCAATGGCAAGAACGGCAAAATTGATCACCCTGTAGGTATCAGTTATCGCCCATCCGCCCTGCCCTTCGCCGCCGTGCTCCCCACCGGAAGCAATTGCAACGCCCGCAAGAAGGAGGAAAAGAAAAAAACCCCCCAAAAATCCAAGAGAAATAAGCGGCTGACGTTTTTTTACGGCATGAAATAGATTCATCTACACCGCCCTCCCTAAAAGTTTGCTGCTTATATCATCGGCAAACACACCAATCTGCGTCTGAAGTGATATCCTGACCGTTTCAGCCTCCTTTGCGATCATCTGCCGGGTCGCAAGCGCGTCCTCCCTGGCCTTTTCGTTGATTTCTTCGATGAGTTTCATCTCTTCTTCACGGGCCTGCTGTTCCATCAGTGCTTTTTCGGCAAAGCCCTTTTCCCGTGCGGCACGTATACCATCATTAAACGCCGCATCCCTGTTCCGTGCGTCTTGCTCATACTGACCGATTCCGCTTTCAAGGCTGAGCATCTTCTCGCGACGGCGTGCGACAATGCCGCGAATCGGCCGGTACAGGATGACGTTCAACGCCCATACCAGAAGAAGAAAGTTAATCATCTGAATGACCAGCGAACCATCAATATTAATCATTGGCCAACCTCCATTGGTTATGATTCACGTTACCATCCAACACCCCTAAACAAAATTTTGATTCAAGCGAAATGATATATCATAAGGAAGAATATGATGTCAAAAGTTTTTTTCAATTGGGGGATATTTGAAACAATTATTCATTAACAAAACGGCGCATGCTTATATTCATCAACAGCCCGATACCGATCATGATGGTGATGACCGATGATCCCCCATAGCTTATCAGGGGCAGGGGCATTCCGACCACGGGCATTATTCCCAGCACCATTGCAATATTGATGAATGTCTGCCAGAAAATCATGGAAGTTACACCTACAGCAACCAGGGTGCCGAAGGCATCCCGGCAGTTTGCGGCGATATTGATGCCAAAGGCCACAAGAAGGAGGAAAAGCGTCAGGACAACAATCGTTCCGATAAAACCCCATTCCTCCCCAAGCACGGAAAAGATAAAATCAGTATGCTGTTCCGGAAGAAATGATAATATATTCTGGGTACCATGCAAATAACCCTTGCCGTATAGCATCCCCGAACCAACCGCTATTTTTGACTGTATGATATGATACCCGGCGCCAAGTCGGTCACTCTCGGGATGAAAAAGCATAAGCACGCGAGTGCGCTGGTATGGTTCCATCAAAAACCATCCAAAGGGCAGAATAATGGCTATCAGAGCCGCAAAGGATACAAATGTTTTTTTCTCAATCTTTGCTACAATCGTCATTGTCGCGGCAATAAGGCCGATGGTGCCGGCCGTTCCCAGATCGGGCTGCAGCGCCACAAGGCAAAAAGGGATCGCCACCATAATGACCGGCGGTCCCAGTTTTAAAAGATTGATCCCCCCTGGCTTGACACGCCGTGCATAATAACTTGCAAGAACAAGGATAACCGCGATCTTGATCGGTTCGGACGGCTGGAGGCGCAGCGGGCCGAGAGAGAGCCACCTTACGGAGCCGCCGACCTGCATGCCGAAAAAATGGACATAGATTAAAAGAATGACAAAAAACACGAAAACAAACGGGCTCCATTTTTCAATTTTCCTATAGTCCATGGAGCAGATAACTAGTATTAAAAAAAGCCCAATGCAAAGCCAGAACATCTGCTTGAGATAAAGGCCCGACAACGGGCCAGTCCCCCCGGCATTGACCGCGCTATAAATGAGCCCGATACCGCAAATACCCAGGATTACGGTAAGGCAAAACAGGCCCCAGTCAAAATTTTTCAGCAAACGGCGATCCATGCTCAAGGTTCACACTCCCGTGCGGCGCGGCATATCCGGCTTTTTACTAAAGTCGTACTTGTTAACTGATGCGTTTGTATGGTAAAAGGTGTCTGTTTTCAAGAAGAATAAACATTAAATTTAGGCAATTCTCACAGGAGGTATATACACATGGCGGCCAGTGTTTATTTCATAGACTTTAAGGCTACATATAAGGAAAACATGTTCACGCGGTTCAACAGGCTGATGAATGCCGCCGGCATAACACAATGCTTTCAGAAACGTGACCTGGTGGCAATCAAGCTCCATTTCGGAGAGACGGGCAACGCCGCCTTTATACGGCCGGTATATATCCGTAGGGTTGTAAATGCCGTAAAGTCATCCGGCGGCACACCCTTTCTCACGGATGCAAACACACTATACGCAGGCACCCGCGGTGACACACCACATCACCTGATCACCGCTCTTTCCAACGGGTTCGCTTATCCGGTGGTTGACGCACCCATTGTTATCGCGGACGGGCTGCGGGGAAAATCCGAAACCCGTGTCAGCGTTAATATGAAACATTTTAAATCAGTCTATATCGGCTCTGAAATCGCGGAAGCCGATGCACTGATTTCCGTGGCGCATTTTAAGGGTCACGAGCTTGCGGGGTTTGGTGGCGCGCTGAAAAATATAGGCATGGGATGCGCCTCGCGCAGGGGAAAGATGGCCCAGCACTCGGACGTGGCCCCAAAGGTAAAGAAAAAAAAATGCATAGGATGTGGAGAGTGCGCGGCCCACTGCGCCCAGTCCGCAATATCCATCATCGAAGAAAAAGCCGTGATAGACGGCAAAAAATGCATCGGGTGCGGGGAATGTATCCTCATCTGCGAACAGGGCGCCATCCAGATTCAATGGTCACAATCCGTTCCCGTTTTTCAGGAAAGTATGGTGGAATATGCTGCGGGAGTGTTAAAGACCAAGCCGAATAAATCGCTTTTCATCAACTTCATCAATCAGGTATCCCCGGGATGCGACTGCCTGCCGTACAATGACACTCCAATCGTTCGCGATATCGGCATTGCCGCATCTCTCGATCCCGTGGCCATCGACCAGGCCTGCGTCGACCTGGTAAACAATGAGCCTGCCCTTCCCGGCTCATGTCTTACGACAAACACCGGCCCCGGGGAAGACAAATTCAAGGGGGTATATCCCGGTATTGAATGGAGAACCCAGCTCGAATACGCAGAAGAGATTGGGCTCGGTACAAGGGAATATGAACTTATAAAACTGTGACGGCTTCGTAAAAGTCCGTCTGCGGCGTTGCGTGAGCCAAGAAAGGCCTGATTATGATCTTTGAAAAATAACACAAAATAAAATATTCGCACGGCCCGCGTAGCGGAAGGCTTCAGCCTTCCATGTACCGATATGACCTCAACGCAATTAGGGTAAAGGCGGCCTAAAGGCCGCCCCTACGAGGGCAGTACAAGAAAAACAACAGCCTGCAAAAACCAAACCGAACACTATTGTATGGTTATATCAGCCCGCCTTCCCCTTCTTTTTCTGTATTCTGGCCCAGGTGTCGCGCAGGGTTGCCGTCCGGTTAAAAACGGGTTTACCCGGCAGACAAAGCCGTGAGTCCGCGCAAAAATATCCCAGGCGTTCAAACTGGAAGCGTGCTCCTGGAGTGGCTGCGGCAAGGGACGGTTCAAGCATGCATCCGTCGAGCGTCTCCATTGATCGGGGATTAATGAGGCTTGTAAGTTCATCTGCCGATGCGGCAGGATCATCTACCGAAAAAAGATGATCATAGAGCCGGACCGTAGCTTCGAGCGCATGGGCGGCGGAAACCCAGTGCAGCGTCCCTTTTACCTTGCGACCGTCAGGCGCGTCCCCACCGCGCGTTTTTGGATCATAGGTACAGCGCAGCTCTATGATCTCCCCGCGTTCATTCTTCACGGCCTCCCGGCAGGTAATAAAATAGGCATACCTGAGCCGGACTTCCCGTCCCGGCGCCAGGCGGAAAAATTTCTTCGGCGCATCCTCCATGAAGTCGTCCTGTTCAATATAGAGCTGCCTGGAAAAGGGCACGCTCCGCTTTCCCATGGACGGGTCTTCGGGGTTGTTTATGGCATCCAGGTATTCCGTCTTGCCTTCCGGATAATTTTCAATGACCACCTTAAGGGGATGCAGAACCCCCATGACCCTGGGAGATCTCCTGTTCAGATTCTGGCGGAGGCAATGTTCCAGAAGCGCTATATCAACTATGCTGTCCCGCTTTGCCACGCCTATCCTTTCACAAAAATCTCTGATCGCTTCAGGTGTGTATCCGCGTCGCTTCAGCCCCGAAATCGTAGGCATTCGGGGATCGTCCCAGCCGTCCACGATTTTTTCGGAAACAAGGCTTATGAGTTTCCGTTTGCTTAAGATCGTCCGGGTGATGTTTAAACGCGCAAATTCTATCTGTTGCGGGTGATAAATCGCAAGCGTATCCAATATCCAGTCATAGAGTTCACGGTTGTTCGTAAATTCAAGGGTGCAAAGGGAATGGGTAATGCCTTCGATGGAGTCTGAAAGACAATGGGCAAAATCGTACATGGGATAAATGCACCATTTGTCGCCGGTGCGATGATGATTTTTTTTCCTGATTCGATAAAGTGCAGGATCCCGCATCACCATGTTGGGAGAGGCCATGTCGATTTTAGCCCTGAGCACGCATTGCCCCTCGGAAAAACCGCCGTCCCGCATCTGCTCAAAAAGGGCCAGGTTTTCTTCAACACCCCGGCTCCTGTAAGGGCTTTTTCTCCCCGGCTCGGTCAGGGTCCCCCGGTATTCACGGATCTGCTCGGCGCTCAGGGAGTCCACATAGGCTTTCCCCCTGCGGATCAGCTCAAGTGCGTATTCATAAAGGCGGTCAAAATAATCAGAGGTATAATAAAGGTCATTGCCCCAGTTAAACCCGAGCCATTTAACATCAGCTTTAATGGAATCAACATATTCAGTCTCTTCTTTTTCCGGATTTGTATCGTCGAATCGAAGATGACACTTGCCTCCGTATTCCAGGCCCAGCCCGAAATTCAGGCATATGGATTTTGCATGCCCGATATGAAGATACCCGTTGGGCTCGGGCGGGAAACGGGTCACGACACGGCCATTGTACTTATCAGACGTAATATCATCATCAATAACATGCCGTATGAAATGAACGGGAGCTGATTTTTCATCCTCCCCGGGATTGTTTAGATCACGCTTATCCACATCGCCTTTTTTCGACGGATCATTCTTGCTGACCATTATCCACCCTCTTTTGCGGCTGTTTCCTGCTTTTGATTCTTCAGATATGATAAAATTACCTGCCTTGCCACCGGCCCGGCCGAGCTTGAGCCATGTCCTCCGTGCTCAATCAGAACCGCCACGGCAATGCGCGGCTTGTTTTCAGGTGCATATCCGATAAACCATGCATGGGGTTGTGTCAATCCCTGGTTTTTACCTTCAGCCGATTCTTCGCCGGTTTTACGGCTCCGCACCTGAGCCGTACCGGTCTTGCCGCAGATCACAACCTGTTTTGAACGTACATGCCAGTAACCCGTGCCGCCTTTGCCGTTTACCACCTTTTTCAAGCCCTCTTTTATAACCTCTATGGTTTCCGGGCTCGCCGGAATACGGCCCTTTATCCCGGGCTCGGTTTCCTTTACAATAACGCCGCCGGCGCTCTCGACCGTCCTTACGATCCTGGGCCGGAAGAGCGTACCCCCGTTGGCGATGGCTGAAATTAAAACAGCCATCTGGATCGGGGTCACCAGGTTCGCGCCCTGCCCTATGGCAACCGAAAGAGTCTCCCCGGCCTGCCAGGAGATGTTTGTCCGCCTCTTTTTCCATTCCGCAGTCGGAACAAGGCCGGATGACTCATGTTCCAGCACGATCCCTGTCTTGGAACCGAGTCCGCAGGCCCGTGCATACCATGCCAGACGATCGACTCCGAGGTCCTTGCCCATGTGATAAAAAAAGACATCACAAGACTGGGTAATAGCGTCGATAATATTCATATATCCATGGCCCTGCGCCTTCCAGCACCGATAATTCCTGTTGCCGAACTTATAGTAGCCAGGGCAGAATATCCGCTTTTTCGTATCACAAATCCCCTCCTCCAGCGCTGCCATGGCCGTTATAATCTTGTAAGTGGAGGCCGGGGGATAGAGTCCCTGGACAGCCTTGTCCTGCAGGGGCCGCCTTGGATCCGAGGAGAGGGTTTTCCATTGATCCGAAGAAAGGCCGCTTACAAAAGCATTCTGGTCAAATGCCGGGCTGCTGGCCATTGCCAGTATCTCACCGTTTTCCGGATCCATCGCAACTATGGCCCCGGTCTTATCCGAAAGCAGAGCTGCGGCCTCCTGCTGGAGATTGAGATCAATTGTCAAAAAAACATTATCGCCCGCCTTCTGGGGCCTGCGCCTCAGCTCATGGACCACCTGGCCTGTTGCATCCACCTGCACCATACGGCTTCCGGGCTTCCCGGAAAGGAGACGTTCAAAAACCTTTTCAATACCGCGACGTCCCACGAAATCGCCCGGCCGTTTTTCAGGATAACGGCCATCGGCAAGCTCCCTTGCATTAATCTCCCCAAGATACCCTATGAGATGGGCGGCAAGGCCGTCATAAACATACTGACGGCATGCAGCCACATGAATTCGGACCCCGGGCATTTGTAAACGGTGCGAAAGGATAACCCCCATGAGATCCCGCCCGATATCCTTTTTGATCAGCACCGGCCTGAACCCATATAAACCCGATTGTTTTTTAATCTTTTGCAGAATATCCGTTTTTGAAAGGGGAATAAAACGGCTCAGGCATTCGGCGACAAGCCCTATATTTTTCGCGTCTTTTGGTATTATCTCCAGATCAAACGAAGGACGGTTGTCAACCACGAGCCGGCCGGACCTGTCGAAAATCATCCCCCGCATGGGGTCGATTACAAGCCTTCGCAAAAAATTGTTTTCGGATGTTTTGAGGAAGGATTCTCCATTTAATACCTGGAGATAAAAAAGGCGAGCGGCAAGTATGATAAAAAAAGGCAGGACAAATATCATCAACTTTATAAGACGCCGCTTAAACCATTCATTATCCGTTCTAGGGAGACATCGCTTACGTGTCGGTTTCACTGGCTACCCCTTGTATGCTGAAAAGCGGCTGCCGGAGGTAACATTATCCACGGCCTTAAAATATTTTTCCATGCCCGCAAACAGGAACGGCGCAGTAACTGCAAGCCATGCCAGCTGAACCGATACGATAGCCGGGCCTGTTGCGGGAAAAGGCTGAGGATGTGCTGAAAAAAGAGCGGCAATCCAGAACACGGTATTTTCAAACAAAAGGCCAAAACACGAAATTATGAAAAATAAAACAGCATAATGGATATGGAGCAGGCGGGTCATTCGCTTAAAGACAAGAAATATCCAGATATAAGTCGTGATATAAACACCGATGGGACCACTTGAAAGCGCGTCCATAAAGGCGCCGGCAATTAGCAGGGCCGGCAGCCCTTCGGCCGGCCGGCGATACAGGGCCAGGTAAACCGCCAGAGGAATCATAAAATCGCAGGGCCTTGCATAAATCGGCAAATAAGCCAACACACCGGCTTGAAAAGCAATGATGAAAACAGCAAGACATATGTGGCAAAAAATCAGCATCATTTTGGCAGCATAGTTGAAACCTGGGGATTTAACACGACCATTACCTCTTCGAGCCGCTGTAAATCAACACCGGGAGTAATTACGATCTCCTGAAACAGGCCTGAATTTCTTCGGACCAAAGAGGTTACACGGCCGATACGTATCCCCTTGGGATAAACACCGCCAAAGCCTGAACTTATCACCATGTCGCCCAGGCTAATATCGGATTGTCTGAGGGCGTAATCAAATCGGCACTCCCGTCCGGAATTTCCGGTAACAATGCCGCGAGAACGCGTCCTTTCAACAAGGGCGTCAACGGAACTGTTCGGATCGACAACCAGGACCACCTTGGCGTAAGCATATGAAACAGCGGTTACCCTGCCCACAAGACCTTCGGGTACAATAACCGGAAGGCCCGCCCTGACGCCGTGCTTTGATCCCCTGTTTATCATGACGGCCCTGTACCATGGAGACGGATCCTTGGCGACAATTGAGGCGGTGAGCAATTTGAGAGAAGGTGTTGCCGATATCAGGTCTGCAAACGGCTTTACGCGGTGGTATAATTTTATCTCCTCCCGGCACTCATGCAGTTTGCGGCCGGCGACGGCGAGCCTGCGCTTTAACTCATCATTTTCCTCGGAGGCACCGGAAAGAAAGATATAGTGGTCCCATGTGTTCGCCATGCCGGATGCCAGGCTTGAAAAAGCGTTTTCCACAGGCCCTATGATAAAAAAAAGAGTGTAAACGGCGGCGGACTTAAAGGAAGGCCTGCGCAGGTAGTTGAATGAAAAAACAACCACGTTTAAGACAATCAGGAAAATAGCTCCGGCTGCCAGCAGGGTTTTTTTTGAAAACATAAATTAATCTATCATTACCTGGCGTAGTATATCGATACTATTCAAAGTCTCGCCTGAGCCCAGAGCCACAGTGGTAAGGGGGTCATCGGCCACGGTGACGGGAAGCCCGGTCTCCTCCCTGAGAAGGTAATCAAGATTCTTAAGTAACGCACCGCCGCCTGTCAGTACGATGCCGCGGTCAACAATATCAGCGGCGAGTTCGGGCGGCGTCTGTTCCAGGGCCATCTTGGTTGCCTCCACGATTGCGTCTATCTGTTCAGAGATGGCGATCCGTATCTCCTCCGAATCTATGGCGAGAATCTTGGGAATACCAGATACCAGATCACGGCCCTTAACCTCGATTGTTTCGTAATTCTCGGAATCCGGGTAGGCGTTACCGATGGTTGTTTTTATGATTTCCGCAGTGCGCTCACCAATGAGAAGGTTGTACTTCCGCTTGATGTGCTGCATTATGGCCGCATCCATCTTATCCCCGGCGACCCGTATCGATTTTGAAAAAACAATCCCGGCAAGGGAGATAACCGCGACCTCGGTCGTGCCGCCACCGATATCGACGACCATATTACAGGTCGGTTCTGTTATGGGGAGGCCGGCGCCTATGGCCGCCGCCATGGGCTCTTCTATGAGATAGACCTCCCTTGCGCCGGCCGACTCCGCCGCTTCTTTCACGGCCCGCTTTTCAACCGGTGTGATCCCGGTCGGAACCGCAATCACCATCCTGGGCCGCACAAATGATCGGCGGTTATTATGAACCTTTCGTATGAAATGCCGCAACATCGCTTCGGTCACGTCATAGTCGGCGATAACACCGTCACGCATTGGCCTGATGGCCACTATGTTACCCGGGGTGCGACCGAGCATATTTTTAGCTTCCAGACCCACGGCCAGGACCTTGCTTTTCATCCTGTTATCCGTTCTGACCGCGACAACCGAGGGTTCGGAAAGTACAATCCCCTTACCCTTTACAAAAACCAGCGTGTTTGCCGTACCCAGGTCGATGGCAAGATCGTTTGAAAACACCCCGAGAAAAGAACCCCAGACCACTATTGCGCCTCCTTAAGGTGGATAAAAAAATAAAATTTCAGGTTGTCGGTTTCACGGGATAAAGTCCGGCCGCAAACCACCGGTTAAGTCCCGATCATGGGAATAAACTGCTAACAAAAAACAGGGGCGGTTACAAGAACAAACTTCGATTATAAATATTGAGGGCAACCTTAATCCACGCCGAGGGCCAGCATGATAGCATCGTGGATTTCGGGCCTGAATTTCCGTATGCGGTTATTTGTCCTTACGGGATGTACACGATTGGTCAAAAGGATAATCGAAATCGATGCCGACAGGTCCATCCAGAACGAGGTTCCCGTAAACCCCAAATGGCCGAAGGTCTGTTTTGGTGAACAAAACCGGCCGGCACAGGGCATGTCCCCGGACGGAATATCAAACCCATGTGCCCGTTTTGCGCCCAATGGACAAGATAAAAATTTCCTTACCGTCTCCCGGCTTAAAACAGAAGATTCTTCACTGCCTTTGCAAATTGCCGCAAGGCAGGTTATCAGGCGGTGCACCGCTTCGGCAGTTCCGAAAAGGCCGGAGTGGCCTGCAACCCCGCCCATAAAAAAAGCATTCTCGTCATGGACTTCCCCTGACAGCAGCCGGTTGCGTACCGGACATATTTCCGTGGCGGCAAAGTCGGAAAAACCGGGTGAAGGGGCAAGGGAATTGTTAAAAAAAAGACCCTCTATGCCCAGGCCACGGTACACGACGTCAGACAGATATTGATCCAGGGACTGGCCGGATACCTTTTCAACAACCCATTGGAGAACCATGAAACCGATATCGCTGTAAAGAGTGTCGTCACCGGGCGCATGTACCAGCGGTTCGGAAAGCAGGAGTTTTTGAACAATGCCTTTTCGAGCATGATCGGGATACCCCATCAGGGTCTGATAGTATGGTTGCCAGTCGGGAAACCCGGCCGTATGGAGCAGAAGCTGACAAATCGTGATGCCGGCTTTTTCGTTATTTTCAAACCCGGGCAGTATTTGGCCCAGGCTCAGGTCCAGGCCCAGGCGTCCCTCATCCACAATCGCCATTACGGACATCGTGGTGGCCAGCGGTTTTGTGAGGGATGCAAGGTCAAAAACAGTTTCCAATGTAACCGGCTCGCACGTGCACAGGTTCGACACCCCGAATGCCTTGTGATAAACGATGTCGCCCCGGCTGGAAGCCAGGAGCACGGCTCCGGGAAAAACTTTTTTTCCAAGAGCGTCTTCCATAAGGCGGTCAACACCCGAAAAGCTGAAAGCCATACTCATCTCCCTGAGGCAGTCGGCGTGTAAGTGAGGGTCCCTGCGTCAGTGTCAAGAAGGGCGGAAAGGCCGATGGGAAAGCTTAAGTTCGGAAAACTATGGCCGGCCTGAAAACCGGCAAGTACCGGCACGCCTGTATATTTGAAAGTATTTTCAAATATTTTGTAAACCGATGATAGTTCGCCGCAGTTTACAAATGTTCCGAGGCAGACTCCGACGATTTTCTCCAGGACTCCCGCAAGCTTCATCTGAAACATCATCCTGTCTATCCGGTAGGGTTTTTCGCCTATATCTTCTAAAAAAAGGACGGCGCCTTTAAAATCGGGCTCATAGGGAGTTCCGAGCATGTGGCAGAGGGTGGTAAGATTTCCCCCCATAACCGGGCCTTCGGCCTTGCCGCAGGCAATGACCGGTCCGGCGGCCTCAAGCACGGGGAGGCTGCCCCCGGAAACAAGTGAAATTACAGAGGCAAGTGTCGCTTTGTCGGCGTTTGCAAGGGATGCGATCATGGGGCCGTGGACGGTTGATATCCCGCAGTTTCGGCAAATGGTGTTTAAGCCTGCGGATATATCCGAACACCCTATGATCACCTTTGGGTTGGCCCTTATCAGGGAATAATCAAGGAGCGGCAGGATGCGCAAAAAACCATATCCCCCCCGGACGGTCCATATTCCCCTGATCCCGGGCTCGGCAAAAAATGCGTTTAACAGGCGGGCACGTAATCGATCACTGCCTGCAAAAAAGGAATGGGACGCGAATACATCCTCGGAAAAAACCGGCTTGAATCCCAGAGATTCAACTATCCGGCAACCTGATTCAAAAGCCGCCCTGTCAAAGGGGCTTGCAGGCGCCGCAATACCGACGGCATCACCCGGCATAAGGGGGGAAGGTTGGCGTATGTCCATGGGTTTCAATAGGTTTCAATATGCGGGACGGCTCATTCCCGCACCCGTTCGAGCTGATGGATCATGTATCTCGAAATCTCGTTCTTCAGGTTCCTGTCCATTTCGAGAAATGAGACTCCGATATCGTACCGGCCTGAGTCAAAGACCTCGATACGAACGACGGTGCCGATCACATACAGGGGCTGCTCGTCACCGTCCATGGGAATCTTTAACTGAACCTTAGATCCGATTTCCATGTAGGTTTTGCTTTCAAACAGGAGCCCCGCCACGCTGATATTTTTTGTATTTGCCGCAAGTTCATGGATATGCTCATCATGGCCGATCTGCCGGATTGAAATGGTGGAGAAAAAATGTACACGCAAATACCGTCTCTTGTCGTGTGAATAGACGGTAACGTTATTTTTACCGAAATCCTTGGCCCTGTAAAGGGCGCTGTCGGCATTCTTAAGGAGATTCTCGGGAGTGTCGGCGTCAATGGGGTAGGTGGCCAGGCCTCCGCTGATTGTGGTTTGAATTACATTGCCCTCGTAATTTGGACAAAGGGCCTCGACTTTTTCCCGTATCCGTTCCCCCAGAATCAGGGCCTCCACCTTGCCGGTATTGGGAAGCAGCAGGACGATTTCCTCCCCCCCGTAACGGGAGGCGGAATCCTCGGCTCGTATCATATTTGTGACGGTCTTGGACACTTCTTTTAAAACCATATCCCCGGCCGGATGCCCGTAGGTGTCATTCACTTTCTTAAAATCATCAAGATCAAAAAAAATAATGGTAAGCTGAGTCTCATAGCGCCTGGCCCTGGACACCTCCCGCTTAAGCGTCTCTTCGAAAGTCCCGCGTGTATAAAGCCCGGTTAAGGCATCATGCCGGAAGGATTCAAGCTGATCTTCAAAAACATGGAGTTCAACCACTACCGGGTTTTTAAACGCTTTGTCAATGGAACAGAAATAATCGCAGATTGCCGTCCGCAAATTTACGGCTCTGCCTAATTTGCCTGCCATA
Source organism: Deltaproteobacteria bacterium (assembly GCA_013151835.1). Taxonomy (GTDB): domain Bacteria; phylum Desulfobacterota; class Desulfobacteria; order Desulfobacterales; family Desulfosalsimonadaceae; genus JAADHK01. Next base: position 19,911 of record JAADHK010000139.1, on the reverse strand, counting down.
AGATCCCTGTGGTCAACGACTTCCTTCCAGCAGGACTCTGCGGCTTCGGGCTTGAGTTCAAGGTGGGTTAATACGTTAAAAAATACGGAATAAGCCTGTTTACCGCTCGATTTCACGATGCCGTCGAACTCTTTTATAAGATTGCCGTCATCCCCGGTGCTTCTGTAGATTGCCTTTAAAACAGCATCCCTGATCCGTTTCATGATAGCGCCTCTTTTTGGTTGTTCCGGCCGTTAAACGGCGGAAAAGATCGGAAAAAAGCAGGTGGGCAAATCAACCCCTGTGAGCGTCCATATAAAGCAATCACCAATTTGTCAATAAAATTTTCAAATGTTTACGAAGCACTTCGAAGAGAATAAAAAGGCGAAGAGAAAAAACTCCGGAAGTCTATTTCCCATCGGCAATTTCCGTTTTTCCCTTCAGCGCGGCCCCGATAAAACTGGTAAACAGGGGATGAGCCTTCATGGGCCTGGACTTGAATTCAGGATGAAACTGGCATCCCAGAAACCAGGGATGGTCTTTTATCTCGACTATTTCAACCAGGTCGCCGCGAGGTGAAAAACCGCTGAAAACCAGGCCTTTCTTTTCAAGCAGGTCCCTGTATTCCATGTTGAACTCATACCTGTGCCTGTGACGTTCAGAAATTTTTTCCGTATCATATGCCCTGTGCACGAGTGTGTCTTTTTTAATGCGGCATGGATATGCCCCCAGGCGCATGGTCCCCCCTTTTTCCGTATCCTTGTTTCTTCGCTGGACAAGCTGTGTGCGTTCATCATACCATTCGGTCATGAGGTAAATCACGGGTGACGGGGTATCGGGCTTGAATTCCGAACTGTTGGCATCGGGAATCTGCGCAACATTTCGGGCAAACTCCACCACGGCGAGCTGCATCCCTAAGCATATGCCGAAAAACGGAATGTTGTTTTCCCTGGCAAACCGAACCGCAAGTATCTTTCCCTCAACACCCCTTGGGCCGAATCCACCCGGAACCAGGATACCGTCAACATCTTCAAGGGCGGGTACATATGTATCCGGTTTCAACGTACTTGAATCCACAAACTTGAGTTCGACCTTTGCGTCATTGTCCGCGCCGCCATGGTACAGAGCTTCATTTAAACTCTTGTATGATTCGGTAAGGTCCGTATATTTGCCGACAACAGCGATGCGGACTTTTCCGGAAGGCTCCTTGAAACGTTTTACCATCTTCTGCCATGCTTCCAGTCGCGGCGAACCTGTCCAGACATTTAACAGCTCCAGAATCTTTGAATCCAGTCCTTCTCCGTTGAAAACAAGGGGAACCTCATAAATACACTCCACGTCCTTCGCGGTTATGACACAATCCCGGCCAACATCACAGAAAAGCGCGATTTTGGCTTTAATGTTTTCATCCAGAAAACGGTCCGTGCGACACAGGATTATATCGGGCTGGATTCCGATACTTCTTAGTTCTTTGACGCTGTGCTGGGTGGGCTTGGTCTTGAGTTCTCCCGCCGCCGCAATATAGGGGACATAAGTCAGGTGAATATAAAGGACGTTCTCCTTGCCGGCATCAAACCGGAACTGCCTTATGGCCTCGAGAAACGGAAGGCCTTCTATGTCACCGATTGTCCCCCCTATCTCGACGATGACGATATCAAAGTCCCCGGCTGAGCCCCGGATACTTTCCTTAATTTCGTCGGTTATATGGGGAATGACCTGAACCGTGCCCCCCAGGTAATCGCCCCGACGCTCCCTTGAAATAACCGAATCATAAATCCTGCCGGTGGTGAAATTATTCTCATGGCCCAGTCTTACATTGATAAACCTCTCATAATGACCAAGATCCAGATCGGTTTCCGAGCCGTCATCGGTTACAAAAACCTCTCCGTGCTGGAATGGATTCATGGTGCCCGGATCCACGTTTATATATGGATCAAGTTTGATCACGGTAACTTTAAGCCCTCTGCATTCCAGCAAGGCGCCTATGGATGCCGAGGCCAACCCCTTGCCCAGAGAGGAAAGGACACCGCCGGTCACGAATATGAATTTTGTTTTACCTGGCATGTATTTTTCCTTGGTTCCAAATTTATAAAATTATAATAATTGACTGAAATATCAAGTTTATAAGGCTCAGCCCGGATTCTTATTCACCCTGTTAACAGGCATGACCGGACGGGGAAACGGTTGCAAATGATTTGCCACGATTGATTCAACATCAAATCGGACCAAAGGAATATCTGGATTTACATCCATGGTAAGGACATCAATCGTTTTAATCATTGACTCGCCCGCATAAAACTCGATTCTGCCAGGGTACCAGGCATGATTGACACTCCTCCATGCAAGATAACGGATTTCCCGAACAAGGCCGTCACTGCTTTTTTCTTTTGGAACCACGATCCACCTGACCGGCTTGAAAGATTCCTTGTCTACCCATAGCTGGGGCTTTGCTTCATGCGGGTAGACGTCTCCCAGAATATAGACGAGCATATCGCCGAAACGTCCCGGACTTGAAATATTTACATCCATCCCCGACGCTTCCAGGCGGGCGGCGAGGCCATTGCGCGAACGGAAGCAAAAAAGGTCCTTGTAACGGTCCATCCATGCGAAGGCTATAGATTCGGTCGATTCGACGATGCTGCCGTTTACCAAGGTTATGGCCGAGCCGGAGGATTCGACGTGGATACGGATCTCGGAGTTATAATTACTTTCAGACCTGAATCTCCCGGGAGGCATATAACTATTGCGTTCCCGGAAAACAGTCGCCACGCCATCTTGATCAAAAAACGTGACATTCTGCTCGACAACCATGGCCCTTGGCGGGTTTAAATTCCCGAGCATCAATTGGATTACAAGCCTGCCGGGAAGAACATACGCAGACGTCGTATGGCCGGGAAAAACTGTAAAAAGCAGACTCGCAATCAGACACAAACTCAGCCGCCGACTCCGGCCCCGACTCCGAAACGTATAGAAAATACCGAGGCGGAATACTGGCTCTTTAACCATTGCAGATGCTTTTTTCGACAACATCTTTCGGGCTTTCATGGCGCCTCTTTTTAAGCATAAAATGCGGTGAGGTTCATTACTCCACCGATTCCACAACGGCTTCTACAACGGCTGACGCAACGGCAGAGCGGATAAGAACGAAATCAGACCTTTTATCCAGGCACTACTTACAACATACCCCGCCGAATTTCAATGGGAAAATCTAAAAAATCCGGCCTGAAAGACCAATGGCGAATGCAGCCCATCATCCGTTGACGGACTCGTAAAAAGTCCGTTCACCCGTTAAAGTATGGCTAAATAGAAAGTTCCATATACAAGGCGTAGTGGTGTCGCGAAAGTGGAGGCATACATATAGTATTCCGAGCATTTCGTGACCCGCTGCAACGCAGTAGATGGGACTTTTTACTTAGCCATCATCCGTTGATTTCATCGATAAACCTGCTGCGCGGATTATACTGCCCCTTCCTGTATCCGGATGATGTAATATATAGATGTGTTTCAGCCCTCGTCATGGCCACGTACATGAGCCGTCTCTCCTCGCTCAGTTCACGGTCGGTATCCACGGATTTCCAGTGCGGGAGCAGGTTCTCCTCACAACCGATCACGAAAACAGCCGTAAATTCGAGCCCTTTGCTGGCATGTATGGTAGCAAGATTAACACCCGAACCGCTTTGCTCATCATCTTCCCTGTCTTCACGTATCAGGGCGGCTTCTTCGAGATAGGCAAGGAGGTTTTCATATTGCGATGCCGCATGGATCAATTGTTCCAGATTTTCAATCCTGGCCGTGAACTCATCCGGGCTCTTTGCCTGGGCCTGAAGATATGCCTCATAACCCATTCTTTCAAGAACTTCCCGTATGGCGTCAGCGGGCTTCATCTCCCGTATATCTTCCACCACCTGAAGAAGGTCGCTTAACCCCTGGTGGACCTTTGGGGAAAGCATTTTTTCCCTGACCGCGTGGCCGGCCGCAGCCTGCAGGCCATCGTCGACCTTGCGGCAGGAATTGATTCTGTTGATCATCTTGGGGCCTATGCCGCGCCTGGGAGTATTGATTATGCGCTCAAAGGCCGCGTCGTCTTTTTCAAAAACTGCGGATATAAGATAACAATTTATGTCAAGAATCTCTTTTCTTTCAAAAAACCCCTTCCCCCCCAGCATCCGGTATGGGATATTGTCCATGCGAAAGGTCCGTTCATAGGGAAATGAGCAAAATTTTGTCCGGTATAAAACCGCCATATTTCCATAGGCGACTCCATCCCGGTTTAATTGATTAATCTTTCCCGAAACCCAGGAGGCTTCCTCATCGTCACTAAAAAAAGAACGTATTTCAACCGTCCCGCCCTTTTTCTCTGAAAAACAGTCCTTATCCATCCGCATACGGTTATGGCTGATGAGCCGGCCGGCGGTTTCAACGATCTCGTCCGCCGACCTGAAATTCTGCTCCAGCCTGAATATGCAGGCCTTTGGATAGGTCTTCTGAAAGGACAGAAAATGGCTGACATTACTTCCACGAAACCCGTAAATAGCCTGCCAGTCGTCGCCCACGCAAAAGATATTCCCGTTTTCAAGAAAAAGCCGGGTCAGCTCCTCCTGGAGATTATTGGTATCCTGGTATTCATCTACAAGTATGTATGAAAACAGTGATCTGTACCTTTGACGCAAATCCTCGTGCTTTTTTAGCAGATTCCTTGTCATCAGGAGAATATTGTCGAAATCAACGGCATTTTTTTCACGAAGAACTGCTTCATAATCTTTGTAGGCATCGGCCAGGCGGACCGTTCCTACGCGTGGATGGGCATCAAAGTAGGAATCAGGGTTCCCGCTGTTTTTAGCATTCGATATGGCGGCCCGTAAGGGATAGAGTTGTTTACGCTCAAGGTTATGCCGGATAAGAAGCTCTTTTAATATTTTCTGCTGCTGGTAGTCCGAATATATCTGGATGGGAGGGACGTAACCCAGGCGGGTGCAATCCGTTTTTAAAATTTTAAAACAGGCGGAATGATATGTCCTGACCCAGGGGAATCGATTCAGGGGCAGGCCGGTAATGGCTACAAGCCTGCGCTTCATCTCGTCTGCGGCCTTGTTAGTAAATGTTATGGCAAGGATATTCTCGGGCCGGTATCCGTGTTCAATGAGCCAGGCGATTTTGGCGGTAAGCGTTCGGGTTTTTCCGGACCCGGCTCCCGCGACAACCAGGGCCGGGCCCATATGCCGGACGGCTTTTTCCTGTTGCGGCGTAAGTTCCATTTCTCCCCATTTCAAAGTGTCAAAAGGTACGGTTTCACGGGCCATGCAACAAGCCGCTTGCAAGCCTGCTCGATAGGAGGGCAAGTTAATATACCGTGCCGGTCCGGTCAATCATTTAATTGCCCGCACAAAAAGAGACAAAAATCATATGGCTGATCGATCTGATTGCGTGTAAAAGCCTATTCCATTTGCCTTTAAAAAAAATCGAAGAGCATAAAAACGAGTCGATTAATAAACAACGTTTACCATCCTCAACATAATTTTTTTTCTTGACAATGGTTTCATATTCATTCTATATTACGTTCACGTTAAGAACAGTTTTTATTTTCTATGATGAGTTAAAATTTGCACTCACAAACAACCGAAGGGGGAGAAGAAATGAAAAGATTTAAAGTAGCCGTGATTTTAGCCTGTCTGTTTTTATGTGTACCCATGCTTGCGTTTGCAGGCGGCAGTTCCAACACCTGTGACACCAAGTATCCCGTAGTTCTGGCCCATGGCATGGGCGCTTCAGCCGAAATCCTTGGGATCGTAGATTACTGGTGGGGAATTCCCGATGCGCTCACGGGCGAGGGATGCGACCTTTATATTACTTCGGTGAACGGTATGGACAGCACGGTTGCAAAGGCTGCTGATTTTAAGCAGCAATTTCTTCAGATTCTTGCAACTGCGGGCGCTTCAAAGGCCAACATCATCGCCCATTCCCACGGTACGCTATACACACGTTATGCCATCTCCAATCTCGGCATAGCCTCCAAGACAGCTAGCTACACCAGCCTGTGCGGCCCGCACAGGGGAAGCTCGGTTGCGGATCTTGTCATGTACGATACCAGCAGCACAGTGAAAAACATTTTAGCCGGTTCTCTCGACTTCGTATACGCCTTTGTCTTTGGGGACACTAATCCTAACACCATGCAAAACGGCTATGACCTTTGCACCGATTATATGATAAACGTATTCAATCCCAACACGCCCAATATGTCCGGCATATACTATCAAAGCTGGGCCGCCAAGGCGAAAACATCATGCCCAAGCGTTATTCTCGAGCCCACCTGGATATATATTCTCACCCAGGAAGGGGCAAATGACGGCCTTGTCAGCGTCACCAGCGCCAAGTGGGGAAATTTCAGGGGTATTGAAGATGCCGCATGGTACAGCGTAGGTTGCGATCACCTGAACATGGTCGGTCAGTTGTTCGGCATAACCCCTGGCTTTGACGCTCCGGATTTCTTCGTAAGCGTGGTAAGCGAACTAAAAGGATGGGGTTATTAATTTTCCTGTCGGTTTCGCGGGTACATGCATCCTTAATCGCCCTCCTTTTCCCGGATGCATACCATAGAAGCAGCCCGCGAAATCACTGAGCCCAAAAAAGGGGCCTTCCGAAAGGAATGCCCCTTTTTTTGATGGCGTCGTAGAAAATCCCATCTACTGCGTTGTAGCGGGTCGCGAAATGCTCGGAATACTTTATGTATGCCTCCGCTTTCACGACACCGCTACGCCTTGTATATGGAACTTTCTACTTAGCCATCGTAGCCGGGTTGACGGACTTTTTATGAGCCCGTCATATTTAATATTGCATCACGAGGTGTTACCGGCTATTTATGCTTAAAATCATATATAGCTAATACTGAAGCACTCATCTATTGCAAACAAAGTCATAAACAGGCGAATTATGAAATCATATTCAAACAAGACAAAGCTTATCGCATCGGCCGTTGTTCTGATTGTTTTTTTTATTGCCGGCTACCTTTTATATCCAAAAAAAGCAGCTGCCCCTGAATATATCTTCGACAAAAGCTATGATATTTCTTTAAAGGATGTGGATGCCGCCAGAAAACCCCTGCCTTTTAAACACAATAAAAAACCGGACAAATTTTTTAACCTGGATCACGAACCGGAGAATGGTGATTCGGCCCAAAAGAATGGAAAAGATATACGGGCCATAGATTTAAAGAAACTCTTTTCCGAGGGCCTGATCAATTCCCATACCACTTTAAAATACTTTAAGCACTTGGAATCCCTGTTTGCTAAATCAGCCACGCTTGCGGATCATTTTGAAAAAGTACGGGCATATCTTTTTTCCCACTTCGCTACATCAGACGCACAAACCCTGTTTGACACCTACAAGAAATATCTTCAATGCGAGATGGATCTCATTAATATTGGTGAGTACAAGAACCTCACCATGAACGTAAAATCCCCTGCAGATGCAATTGCCATCTTAAAACGCATCCAGGACTTCAGGCGGGAAAGGCTTGGCGTGGAGCTTGCCGATGCAATTTTCGGAACCGATGTAAAGGCAAAGGAATATGCTTTCCGCAGGGCCGCCATCGTTAATGATTCCGAACTCTACGGCGAAAAAAAAGAAGAAATGATAAAAAAACTCAATCAGGACATGTGGGGAGATGAGGCAAATACCGTGGATCAGCATCCAAACCCGTATAACCGGTACCAGGAGAAATTGAAAATTTATAAAAAAGACCTTGCCGAAACCGCCACGGATGAAGAACGGAAGAAAAAAATCGAAAATTTTCGAAAAGAATTCTTGCCGGCCGACGTTGTTGAAAAATTTGATGAAATCGACAGACAATTAGCGCAGGAGAAAAAAACCGAGGAAAATTACAGGGTCGAGGAAAAGGCAATCACGTCAGACGATAAACTGACGGAAAAAGAAAAAGAGGAAAAAACAGGCAAACTCCAGGAAAAATTTTTCGGGCCTCACGTCAATGAATTCAAGCGCCGCGAGGCCATACGGACAGGCAGGGAAGATTTTATAAAATCGGTTGAGGCAAAGAAAAAAGCAGCGCAAGACGCGGCTAAGGGTCTGTCCGGAAATAAGTGATACTAATTTTGGAGTCGAGGCGCCTGCCCGGCAAGGCGCGAGGAGGGCGAATACTATACGTATTCAACCGACGAGCAACACAGCCGAGCGGGATGGATCGGCATCAAAATGTATCAGTTATTTATGGACGGGCCCTAACTCCGAATAACGGTCCTGACGGATAGAATCGCAATTATAAATCCGAGCAGCAGGATAAACCAGTCCCCGAAACGGACGTAAAGGCTTTTTCCATCCCTTAATTGAATGTCAGCTTCCGCGCTTTTTCGCAAATACAAGGGTATAGATGCCATTACATGTCCCGAAGGCGCGATAATGCCGGATATCCCGCTGTTTGCCGCCCGGACAACATACCTCCTGTTCTCGATGGCCCGCATCCTGGCTGCGGAAAAATGAATATATGGCATCGATGTATCTCCAAACCAGGAGTCATTTGAAATATTGACTAAAAACTGCGCCCCTTCCGCCGTCGATCTCCTGATAAACCCCGGGTAGAGCATTTCCAGACAGATAGAGACGCCCACTGTTGCTTCGGGGGCGCTTATGGCAAGGGACGTGCGGCCCGGGCTGTAATGTTCAGGTGCGCTGTAATACCTGCCCAGCAGGTCTATGGGCGGCACGGCCTCTGCATAGGGCAGGAGCATATGCTTGTCATATCTCAAGAGCCTGCCCTGCCCTGAAATCAGGTAGGCGCTGTTGTAAACGGCCCTGCCCTCTTCACTCACACCTCCGGACACAAGGAGCGAATCTTTACCAAACCATTTCATCAATTGTTTAAAAAGATCATCATTTATCATGGTCGACACGTTTAAAACCGTTTCCGGCCACACGACCAGACGTTTTTCGCCTTTTCCTGCCTTCCCGGCACTCAGCTCCAGGTAGGTCTTTAAACGATGCTCAAAACCCATTCCGGACCACCGATCCGTCATGCTGAAACTACCCTGTACAACACATGCACGAATTTCATTATGTTCCACATTCCGCGCTTTTCCGTATTTATTTAAGACGTTAAGCCTGAATATCCCGTATGCGGACGGAACAATAAGAGCGGCGATAAGGATCAGTATGCATGCTGCATTCGCCCTGATCCATGGACCGGGTAATGGAACTTGTTTTCGCCAAACAGCACAATGGCCGCAAAGAATAAATCTCCACAATACGGCGTTTATCATAACCAGGATAAACGAGACTCCGTATACCCCGGCAATATCCGCCACCTGGACAAAATGGCTAAAAGGAAGCGCTGCATATCCGATATCGATCCAGGGTATCAGGAATGAAAAACGGGATTTGGTAAACTCAACGAGGACCCACAGGCCGGGTACTATTATTGCGTAAAAAAACAAAGAGTCTGTTTTTAACAAACGATATGCGAATACAAAACAGGAGTAGAGGACAAATAAGGGAACAAAAACGAAGAGTCCGACAAATAAAAGAGAGGTGGAGAGTGAAACCCCGTAATGCGTGATGAGCGCCACAAAGAGCCAGTTGGCCGTAAATGCGATATGAGCAACGGTCCATGCGGCGGCGGTAAGCAGGCGGCCCGCCGGCCCGCCGGACAGCTCAATGGCCGCAAAAAAAGGAATCATACAGAAAAAAGCGCAATATGAAAGCGAAAATTTCGGAAAGGCTGCGGCAAAAAGCAACGCGGATAAACACACAAGAAGAATGTTAACCAGAATTCCGCCCAACTCCTTTATGTCCGGCAACAGGCTCCGCATAAAAATCTATGGCCGAACGTCCGGGCGGCCGATGCGGATAGCGACAAATCCGTATGCCGACAGGGTTTCAGTGGAATACAGGTTCCGGCCGTCAAAAATCACGGGGGTCTTTAAGTCCTTTTTTATCCGTGGAAAATCCGGATTCCGAAATTGATTCCAGTCCGTTACAATCGCCAGGGCATCGGCATCCCTGATTATTGCGTATTGATCGGCTGAAATTTCCACAGCCCGGTTTTCGGAAAAAATTTCCGCCGCCTTTTTCCCGGCTGCGGGATCAAACGCGCGTATTTTCATACCTTCCGCCGTGAGATCTTCTATGATATCAATGGCGGCCGAGCTGCGCACGTCATCGGTGTTAGCCTTAAATGAAAGCCCCCACACGGCAAGCGTTTTTCCCTGCACCCCTCCCATATCGGCAAAAAAACGTTTCACCTTTTCGGAAACAACCACTTTCTGGCGGTTATTTACGGCATCTACAGAAACAAGGAGTTCCGGACTGTATTGATTTTCAATGGATGTCTGGATTAACGCACTGACATCCTTGGGGAAACACGAACCACCATACCCTACCCCGGGATAGATGAAGTGATAGCCTATTCTCGCATCCGAGCCTATACCAACCCGGACATCCTTGATATCGGCCCCTACCCGCTCGCAGATGTTGGCAATCTCGTTAATAAATGAAATTTTTGTGGCAAGCATGGAGTTTGCCGCATACTTGGTCATCTCGGCGCTTTTGGGGCTCATCACGATGAGCTTCCCGCGGCTCCTGGCAAAGGGGGAGTAAAGGCTTCCCAGCAAAGCCGCAGCCTTGGGGTTATCCGTCCCTATGATGATCCGGTCGGGTTTCATGAAATCGCTTATGGCATCCCCTTCCTTTAAAAATTCAGGATTGGATACCACGTCAAACTCTATCTCCTTCTCCTGTTCGGCAAGAACCCGCTCGACAATTTCCCTTACCCTGGCTGCGGTACCCACCGGAACCGTCGATTTGTTTACTATGATTGTGTAGTCGGAAAGAAGCCGGGCGACCTGATCGGCCACGTCATAAACCGCTGAAAGGTCGCAGGAGCCATCCGGGCCGGGAGGAGTACCCACGCAGTTAAAGACAAATTCCGCACCGTCCATGCCAAAGGCAAGATCAGATGTAAAATTCAGGCGTTTTTCAGCCTGGTTGCGGACCACCAGGTCTTCCAGGCCGGGTTCGAAAATGTGGAGCTCCCCCTGCTTGAGCTTTTCAACGATATCCGGGTTTATATCCACGCAGGCCACCTGGTTTCCCATTTCGGAAAAACATGCCGCAGTGACCAGACCAACATAACCGGTGCCCACAATACATACGTTCATTTAAGTCTCCTCGTGAGTACATGACTGCAAATGCAAGCTCGAAAATATAACTAAGGGTTCACGAAAAAATAAATTTACATTTTTCAGGAGTCGAGGTGCCGGGCAACACCGCCAGGCCGGATACATCGGCTTATTAAAATGTAAAGTTATTTTTGAGTGAGCCCTTAAGACAATTAATAAAAAAAAGACGGGCCAATGTCAAGTCGGACATGGCGGAAGACAATTTTGATTTTTTTAAAAAAAACCGCTTGACACGGGAACAAAATGTGCATACATTTGCGCACACTTGTTCACACGATCGTTTTTACAGTTACCTTAACATCTGTCAAAACGACGAACTATACAAACATTGGGGAGGAAAAAAATGAAGACAAATCACAATTACATAATATCAAACTCAAAGGATTTAATTGATGATGTCGCTGATATTGCCATTGATAATTTCAGGGACAAAGACCGGCAATTTTCCAGCGGTAAAGGAAAAGGCGTACAGATGAAAAACTGGAAGCCTTTTACAGATTTTGTTTTAAACAAGCTCGTAAACAAAGCGGAAATAATCAACGGCGAAGCATTGCTTCCCGCTGACGGCCGGCCGGTCGTGGCGATTGCATCACACGGTCCCGGTGTTGCCTGGATGCCCCTTGCGGCTCTTGCGGGAAAATTCTTTATCAATAACGGATACGGGGACATCATCGGCGGAATATATCCGCACAAGGCCTTGTTTTTGATACCCGGCCTTAAGGGATATTACAAAAGAGTATTGGGAACCCCGACCGAGGTGAACACTGTCGATGGCATTGTTGATTTACTCAAAAATCATGAAATCGGTTTAACCGGCACGGCGCCGGAAGGCGCCAACTGCCTTTTGTCTTTTAACGACTATGTTGCCCCCTTTCGATCAAAAGGGATGATTGCGGCCGCGATTAAAGCGGATGCGGGCATATGCCTGATGGCTCACCAGGGTGCGGAAAGCTGGAATATAAGGGTCAATCTGCCGTTGGGATTGAATATACCGTTTACCAATGGCGTTAAAGGCGTCAATATTCCGCTCCCGCCATACAGGAAAATCAGGCACTATATTGTCCTGTGCAAGCGATATGAACCCTCCATAACATCAAATGACCTGAAGAACAGGACAAAAAGGCAATCAAGGTTTCTCATAAATATCGAAGTCGAAAAAATCCGCGCAGAAATGAATCGGATGACCGATGAAGTCAGGGACTTGATGAAAGAAAAAACGGTTAAATTCAAAGCGGCAAAACAACAAAAAGCGAATACATGGCAAAAAAAAGTGCTTCAAATTCAAAGCAGACTCTTTCCTGCGGATGAGGCTTATGGATAGGTATAATGGCCGGCACGGCGACCGACCCTGCTGACAGCCAGACGCATCCGATAGACTCATCCGGCTTTCTCCTTGCAGGGCAGGCCTTCGTGCCTGCCGCATGCTTTTAACATTACAATCAATTCGTATAAAGGTGAAAAACAATGTATAACAACGCATTACAAGCAATTCCAGAAACCGGGCAAATGATTTATAATGATGCACTGATGAATAATACAGAGTCCATTGTTCATAAGAGCGATTGGGTGAAACCGTCAAGGACTGAACGGGTCAATGGAATCAGTCGAATCATAAGCAACCGTTCTGAAAAATGGTCCGTGGAGGCCCAAAATCCGGATTTAATAAAAAAATCTGGTGTCGTATGGGATTTTCTTCTGGATCATTATTTTCGCGTGGAAATGACCGGCTGGAACCGTCTGCCGGACAATGCCTCCATGCTTATCGGAGTTCACTCGGGAACCTGGTTGACAATGGATGCGTGGACCTTGTGCGCCCAATGGCGGCGAAGGTTTAAAGGCCGGCGTATTCTTCACGGCACGGCACACGATGTATTAATGGCGCTGCCGGGCCTTGGAACCTATTTTCGCAGTGTCGGCGTAATTCCGGCAAAACGCGCCTCCGTCACCCAGGCCTTTGCCGCCGGACACGACGTTGTTATCTGGCCGGGGGGGGAAGTGGACGCCATGCGTTCGTGGTCCAAGCGTCATACCGTGGTTCTTGGCGGCCGAAAAGGGTTTATTCGCCAGGCCATTCGTTCAGGAGTGCCGATAGTGCCGGTTGCGACGGTCGGCGGCCATAACACTGTATTTGTCCTTTCGGAATGCCGAAAGCTTGCAAAAATTCTTCATTTGAAACAATTGCTGAGGACCGAGATTGCGCCGCTTATCCTTGGGTTTCCGTTCGGGATTACGCTTGAGGCATTCCCCATGCACATTCCGCTTCCGGCCAAGATACGGACCGAGATACTGGAGCCGATAAAAATCGATAATGACCCCGAACGCGTGAACGACAATGCCTATGTTAATAAAAAGTATATGGAAGTCGAACGCGCGATTCAGGATGGTGTGAACCGTCTCGCAGGGCTTGCGAAAAGGCCTTTCTTTGGATAGGCCTCATTTTGGCAACGCCGCAAAAAGCTGTTCCGCTTCGCGGTATTTTTTCGGGAAGTAACTTCCGAGCGCTCGCAGTTGACTTTATGCCGCGCCATCATATATACCATGTAAACAAATTAAAGGGGTTTTTCCGGAATAGAACCTGTTGTCACGTAAAAATCCGGGGAATATCACCAATCAGGGGGATAAGGTTTGGCTTCCCGTAACGATTTGAAAAAACAGAAAGAAAAAACAAGTCAGGCCCTGATTCAGGCCGCATTGCAACTATGCGCGGAAGAAGGATACGCCAGTTTGAGCTTACGATCCGTAGCCAGAAAAGCAGGGATTGCACCCACCTCATTTTACCGGCATTTCCGTGAAATTGACGAAATGGGCGTGGAGATGGTTGCCCAGGCAAAAGCGGTGCTGGATGATTGCCTGGCAAAGGCCCGGAAAAAAATGGCTTTGCCCGCCAATAAAAAAGGGGCGTCCCCGGCGGATCTGGCAAAATCGATTGAAGGCATTACGCGCCCTTTTGTTGACACTTTTCTAAATTTTTTTAAAAAAAATAATCGGCTGCTCCATTTGTTTTTTCAGGAGCGTACCGGCGGTTCAGAGGCCATGCGAATTGCAATTGCAAAAGCTACGGACCAGTTAATCGACCACTTAATCGAATTGTTGGGCAACGATTTAATACAACCCGGCAAAACATCAAAAAACAAAACCGGCAATATTCGTTTAGTTGCGGAAGCCATGCTTATGATTGTAAGCCGAAGCGGCATGGAAATGCAGGTTCAACCGGAAGGCAAACCCGGCGATATCAACGCACGCACAGTCCGAAAACTTAATTTCCTTTTACTGGGAGCCTTGATCCAGGACTAAACCTGACAGGGAGTCAACCATGAATGATCTCATTGCGCAATTGCTGGAAGCCCACATCGAGCACGAATTAAACAGTTTTCGGGACGGCGCGTATAAACAGACCATTGAGGCGGAAGTCTCCGCGCTTTTTCAATGGATCAAAAAAATAAAGTTAAATGATATCATAACGCCTGAACAGATCATCGGCATTATCAGGCGTAATGTGGTCGAACTTCCCGTGGCGGGCGGCGTCACTGAACTGGCCGGAGAAATGAGCCAGAAAGTGCTGGCCTCTTCTCAGAACAAAAAAACCGCGTTGGAAGATATATTGGCCCGCAAACTATATGACGAAATTGTGGACAAGATTGTCAGCCTGAAAAAGGCAAGAGACGGTATGATCCGACGGGTCACCACCAGCTCCGTCTATTCCCGGCAGATTTCGGAAGTGCTGTTTGTCGGAATCAAGGAATACATGCTTGACGATAATATCATTGCCAAAAAAGTACCCGGCATTGCATCCCTGATAAAGGTTGGAAAATTCGCGGTCAATAAAACCATGCCGGCCCTGGAAGATGCAATAGAACAAAAGGTGAAAAGTTACATTGAAAGCAATCTCGAAAATACACTTCGGCGTAGTGAAAAATCCCTGATCAACTATTTGGATAAAGAACATATCGTTGATATAAGCGAAGCAATCTGGGAATCCGTTGCGACAACCAAATTGTCTGAATATTTTACCGCCATTGACGCCAATGATATGGAAGATTTCATCATCATCGGACATGATTTTTGGCTTAACTTTCGAAAAACACCGTATTTTAAGGGTATTTATACCGAACTAGTGAAATACTTTTTTAAAAAATACGGGGACAGGGAGTTGGACGTCATCCTGGAAGATGTCGGGGTCACCCGTGAAATGGTGATTGCCGAACTCACTGAAATCGTCTCGCCCGGAATTGAAAAAGCGCTATCGATCGGCTACCTGGAAGAACGTATCCGCGCCAGGCTCGAATCCTTCTACCTTTCCAAAAAAACGGCATCCTTAATTTCACCCCAAAAGAAGGGCTCTGCAAAAAAGGGGAAAAAAGTAAAACAATCAAAGCCGGCTACAATAAAACGAAAATAAAGCGTCACCGCCATTTACACATATTTTCATGCTGCTGCTTTTTCCTCGAGATAGTCATCAAACCCCATCATCCGGTCAATGAACCCTTTTGAAGAAAATTCCACGATCCGATTGGCGATCGTCGAGATAAACTCGTGATCGTGGGAGGAAAAGAGAATTACTTCCGGAAAAGAGGTCAGGCTTTCATTAAGCGCCGTAATCGCCTCAAGATCCAGATGATCGGTGGGCTCATCCAGAATCAGCGCATTCGCATTTATCAGCATCATCTTCGACAGCATACAGCGAACCCTCTCGCCGCCTGAAAGCACTTGTGTTTTCTTTATGGCTTCTTCTCCGGAAAAGAGCATCCGCCCCAAAAAGCCCCTTGAAAAACTCTCGCCTTCATTATGGTATTGGCCCAGCCACTGAACGATATTCATGTCATTATCAAAGTAGTGGCCGTTTTCTTTGGGAAAATATGCGTGACAGATGGTCTGGCCCCAACGAAAACTCCCGCTGTCCGGTTCAATTTCTCCGGCCAGTATCCGGAAAAAGGCGGTTTTGGCAAGGCTGTTTCCGCCGACAAAAGCGATTTTGTCATTTTTGTTGACGATAAGACTAAAATTATCAAGCACCTTTATACCGTCGATTGTTTTGGAGAGCCCTTCAATTTCAAGGATCACATTTCCGGCCGGTCGTTCCGGCTGGAAACGAATAAACGGATACTTTCTTGAGGAAACGGGCAGCTCCTCAATGGTCAGTTTTTCAAGAAGTTTTTTCCGCGATGTTGCCTGTTTTGATTTTGATGCATTGGCGGAAAATCGCTGGATGAAGCTTTTCAGTTCATCCGCCTTTTCCGTCATCTTCCGGTTTTCATTCTGTTTCTGCCTTATCATCAGGTGACTGGCCTGATACCAGAAGTCGTAATTACCCACAAACACCTGAATCTGGTTATAATCAATATCGGCAATGTGGGTACATACCTGATTAAGAAAGTGGCGGTCGTGGGAAACAACGATCACCGTATTTTTAAATCTTTCAAGAAACGCTTCAAGCCATGAAATCGATTTTAGATCCAGATGATTGGTGGGCTCATCCAGAAGAAGGACATCAGGATTTCCGAACAGCGCCTGGGCGAGCAGAACCCGTACCTTGTCCGTCGACTCTAGTTCCTTCATCAATTTATGATGATGCGCCTCGCAAATCCCAAGCCCGCTCAAAAGCGCCGCTGCATCCGATTCCGCCTCATAGCCGTTCATCGAGGCAAACTCATCCTCGATTTCGCCGGACCGGATGCCGTCTTCCTCGGTGAAATCAGGCTTGGCATACAACGCATCCCGTTCCGTCATCAGCCCGTATAAATATTCATGGCCCAACATAACGGTATTGAGAACCGTTTCTTCGTCGTATGCGTAATGGTCCTGTTTGAGAACGGCAATCCGTTCTCGGGGCCCCACTGAAACGCCCCCTTTGTCCGGATCGATCTCACCTGAAAGAATTTTCAAAAAGGTGGACTTCCCTGACCCGTTCGCCCCGATCAATCCATAACAGTTTCCCGGCGCAAATTTTATATTCACGTCTTTAAAAAGAGCCCTCTTTCCGTATGAGAGGGTAACGTTAACCGCGCTAATCATATTTACAACCCCTTATTCCATAATAAAAAAAACCATGGCGGCAAATCCGGCCATGGCACAGATAAACGACTACGTCTATACTGTTCCCATCCTGTCTGCAAGACAAATTTCAATCAACGATAGCATAACCGGATATTTGACGGGCTTGTAAAAGCGGGTTACAGGCATGGCCACCGTATTCCCCGGCGAAAAAAATGCGGCAAAGATACTTCAGGATGCTTTTGATGCGGGCCTGGGCGGCCTGAAATTACACGCGCACGTACAATGCTTCGATATGAATGATGATTACATGAACAGTTTATACGAATGCTGCCGGGCCAATAACAAGCCAATCATAATGCATGTCGGCAGAGAGCCGAAAAGCACGGCTTATCGCTGTGATCCCTACCTGCTTTGCAGCGTGGACAGAGTGGAACATATTTTAATTGATTTTCCGGGCCTTAAAATCTGTGTCCCGCATCTGGGGTATGACGAGCTGTCCGAATATGGAAAACTGATTAAAAAATACGACAGTCTTTGGCTGGACACAACAATGATCCTGGCGGATTATTTTCCAATTGAAAAAAAAATTGACCTCAGCCATTATAGACCGGACAGGGTTATGTACGGATCTGATTTCCCGAACATCCCATATGCATGGGACAGGGAGCTTCAACGACTTAAAGCGGCGAATATCTCCCGCGATCTTCTGGAAAGGATATTAAACAAAAACGCCACCGATTTTTACGGCCTTTGATGATATATGTTCGACCGTCTCACCATTACGAGTCCGTCAGGTTTTCCCACCCCCTATTTTCGTCTTTAATTCCTGCATCAGCGAACCGTTCGAGCGCCACACCCAGCAGGTGTTATCAAGAAACGCCAGAGCATTGCCCGATAGTTTGGACGAATCAATCGGCTTTGCGGCCACCGCAGTCCAGGCCCCCTGAACCGCTGCAGGCGCCATGGCCAAAAGAAGCTCCACAAGATGCGAACACCCCCTTGCTCCGCCGACCGCCGCCTTGACCCTGCCGGTAAAGCCGCTCCTGATCTTCATCCCCTTGATGGGAATCAGGGAATTTAACGTTTTACGGCATTCTTCCCGGGGAACGGTCTCCATCTCCACCTCAATGTCTTTTATGATCAGTTCAGGTCCCTTCACCCTCATCCGTACCACCATGTCATGCACGATTCCGGGCGGACGGGACTTGCCGTCCAGGTAGTAAGTCTTCTGGAAACGGGTATCCGTCAACCTGCCTTCGACTACGATGGACTCCTGATCATACTCATACGTGGAAACCGCAATGGTTCGGCCGTGAATTTTTTGACCTGCGCTTTTATCAAATGCTATCATCTGTATCCCTATTTATTGTTTGATATGGAAGGGTTTATAAAGCCCTGCATGCACTCTATGTTACCGAAATTAAACCGATATTACTTTAACAAATCCAGGGGACTTTTAACTGAATCGATATCTTTTTTCATGACATGAGTATAAATTTCAGTGGTTTTTACATCGGCATGACCCATAAGTTCCTGAACCACCCGGATATTAGTTCCGGCTTCAAGTAAATGAGTCGCAAAGCTGTGACGAAAAGTATGACAACCGGCTTTTTTGTAAATTTTGGCTTTGTTTATGGCCTGCCTGACCGCTTTTTGAAGGCCCGATTCCAGCACATGATGACGCATGGTTTTTCCGGACCGGGGATCTTTTGACAATTTTTTTGAAGGGAAAACATACTGCCATCCGGTCTCTTTGGATGCATGGGGGTATTTGCGCAAAAGCGCTTCAGGGATGTAAACTTCCCCGAATCCCTCCCGCACATCCTTCTTATGTAATGCAACGACATCTTCAATTTGCTCTTTTAATTCCTGCTGTATGGAATCAGGTAAAATTACGGTGCGGTCTTTGCCTCCTCTTGCATTGCGAATAAAAACCCTGCCCTGACCAAAGTCAACATCCTTAACCCGCAAACGAACGCATTCCATCAGTCTGAGACCGCAACCATATAACAATTTTGCCATCAGGGCGTGCTTTCCCTTCATATTGCCAAGCGCCCTGGAAACTTCTTCCTGTGTTAATACGGTTGGCAGATTCTTCCTCCGCTTTGACCTGGTGGGGGCAATACCATCTCCCAGATCAATATCAAGAACTTTTTTATATAAAAATACCAATGCATTAAATGCCTGCTTTTGGGTTGCGACAGCAACATTCCTCTTTTCGGCAAGAAAGCTCAAAAACCGCTCAATTTCATTTTTACCCATATCCGCGGGATGCACTTTGTTGTCATAAAATCTCATATATTGTAATATCCAGGAACAATAAGACTGTTCCGTCTTGTATGCATAATGATAGTACCGTAAAACTTCACGGACCTGGTCCATTAAGCGATATTCCAGATTAGGTTTAAATTTTGTCTTGATTTCCATCTATTAACTCCATTATAAGATTAAGGAGAAAATTAGATAATAGGCAAAAGTTTTATAAAATTCAAGTGAAAAATTTGTCGATATTGTATTTAATATTCAAATATGTGGAAATATTTTCCAGATATATGGTCTGATATCACGGAAAATTTTTCCGTCTATTAACACTGTTATATGAGGAAGAACAATGATCAACAATGCTCTTTACTATCCAAGCATTGATTTCCAAGACCCAAACTGGGTTAAGGGAATGGCCTAACCTTTTATCGCTTCTGGATCATCATAATTGAAAGCCACATAAATCATCGCCGGGACCAACATACCGCCAATC
>JAADHK010000091.1 GCA_013151835.1 Deltaproteobacteria bacterium | reverse complement strand
CCTCGGGGATCAAGGGTGGGCGGGATGGGAAAAGTGCAGGTAAAAGTAGTGTTCTCCGTGGGACCATAACCATTGATGATGCGGGTCCCGGGCAGTTGCTTCAGCGCCCGGCGCACATGGTCCACCGACAGGGCCTCCCCGCCGACCATTAAATAGTCCACGGATGCCAGGGTCCGAGGGTCATTGTCGATGATGGTATTAAATAGCGCGGCGGTCAGCCAAAGACAATTGACCCCACTGCGACTGAGAAGTCGTTGTAGCTCCCGGGGCCGGGGCAATGCGGGGCGGCATATGGCGCATACGCCGCTGCGCAGCAACGGCGCCCATATCTCCAGCGTGGACGCATCAAAGCTGGGCGCGGCCAACATCAGGAAGGTCAGCCCCGCCTCGAACGGCAGGTAATGGTTGAAGACCAGACGGACCACCCCCCGGTGCGGCACGACCACCCCCTTGGGATCTCCGGTGGAGCCCGAGGTGTAAATGATGTAGGCGGGGTCTTCTGCCGAGGTCGACCCATCCGGTGGGAGAGAGGGAGCTTCCGGATCCATGGGCCAATCTTCGGGGCGGAGAATGGTGGGTGGCACAGAGGCAAAGGCCGGTAAACCGGGCTGGTCGGTGATGAGGAGTTCGGCTTTGGAATCGTATATTAAATAGCCCTGGCGGATATCCGGGCTGAAGGTATCCAGGGGGAGATAACACCCCCCTGCCTTGAGGATACCCAGAAATGCAACCACCAGTTCCAGAGAACGGCCGAGGTGGACCGCCACCGGATCCCGGGGGGTGACCCCCAACTCCCGCAGATGATAGGCCAGCCTATCGGATTGGCGCCGCAGTTGACCATATGTGAGGATGCGCTCGCCCTCGATCAGAGCCGTGGCATCGGGATGGCTCCGGGCCCGCTCATCAAAGAGCTGATGAATGGTAGCATCGCGGGGATAAGGCCGGGGGGCAGGGTTCATATCGACCAGCAGCTTGCGCCGCCGGTCAGCAGACAAATGGCTCAGATCCGCGATGGGGAGCCGTGGATTCCGAACCATCTCCGCCAACAATGTCCCCAGGTGCCGCAGCATGCGTTGGGCGTGGTCCCGGGTGACCTGGGACTTTTCAAACAGCAGTTCCCATTGGGCGTCCTCTCCCAGGCCCACCATCAACGTCAGGGGCAAACCGGTCCGGCCTAAAATCCTCAGCGCCATGGGCAGGACCCGGCTGCAGGCCCGGGCCACACGTCGTTCATGGACGAAGTATTCCACCGCCACCAGCGTTTGATAAAGACGGGCGCCGTCCGACATATCCGACCAGCGCTGAATATCGCTGAGGGAGCTGTGCTGGAAAGGGCGGACATCCAGTTGCTGGCGGCGGAGTCGTTTCAACCAATCCGCCAGATCGGCATTCCCGGCAACGCTGATGCGCACCGGGACCGTATTGATGAACATGCCCATCATTTGATCCGCATCCCGAACCGTGCCCTTGCGACCTGCTCGGGTATTGCCCCAGACAACATCCGTTTGTCCGGAATATCGGCTTAACAAAATGGCCCAGGCCCCCTGAATAATGGTGTTGGGTGTAATATCCAGAGCATTGGCAAGCTTCCAGAGATTTCGTACCAAATCCGAATCCAGGGGCTGGACGATGGTGTCCACCGGGGATTGATCGGGATGATCCGTATATCCGGTTGGACCGAACCCCAAAGGGGTGAGTTCTTGGAACCCGGCCAGCAGACCCCGCCAATAGGACTCGGCTTCCGAAGGAGAGTTTTGGTGAAGCCAGGCGACAAAATCCGAATAGGGCGGCGAAGGGGGCAGGGTGATCGGTTTTGCGGCAATCAATCCCCGGTAGGCTTCAAACGCCTGCTGATACAACCGGATGATGCTGCGGCCATCATAGAGAAGATGGTGGATGGTCAACACCGCCCTGGATAGACCCGGTCCAAGGCGAAAGATCGCCAGGCGCATCAAGGGGGCCCGATCCAGGGCAAATCCCCGTCGGGCATCCTCAACGAGAAACGCATCAAAACGGCGTTGTTGTTCTGAGGAAGAGAGATGGCCCCACTCCTCCACCCGGGCGGGAAGCCGGACAGGCTGGACCACCTCCTGGCTGGGGGGCTCTCCGGCCTTCCAGCGAAAAGCGGTCCGCAATGCCTCATGGTGGTCCAAAACCTGCTGCCAGGCCGCGATGAAGGCACCGGTCTCAAGGGCGCTGTCCCCATCCAGGGTCATCAGCCCCTGTTCGACGTTCAGCCCGCCTCCGGGGTCCAACAGGGATTGAAACAGCATGCCCTCCTGCATGGGTGCCAGAGGATAACGCCTGACCACTTTGGGACCGGCACGGAGAACGCCGGGCTGGTAAGGTTTCATTTGAGCCTTGACTTCCAATTAATCATCCATGCTCCGCTACCGGTAAATCCAAAAACCCGGAATCGGTTGAAGATAACGGATTTCCGCTACCTGTGCTCATTTGCATGAGCCTAAAGAATTTTTGAAAATATCAATAAGCCCGTCAATTTTGGAATCCCAGTCAAAATGACTTGATATAAGGTGCATTCTTCCGGCATTCCCCATCTTTTCACGCAGGGAGGATGACCCTGCAAGTCGTTTCATTGCGTAAAAAAACTCCGGCACCAGCAAAGCATGACTCCCCGGATTTACAAGAATCCCGCACGCGGAATTCAATATCCGAGCCGGGCCGCCCCAGTCGACAGCAATAACGGGGAGAGACAGGGCCATGGCCTCCAATATGGAAATACCGCAGCTCTCGCGCAAAGACGGCATTACAAAGACATCCGAGCATAACAGTACTTCCGTCATCTCTTCATGAGGCAGCCATCCGTGAAACCTGACATAATCGCTGATTTTCAAAGATTCCACCTGGTCCCTTAAACGTCCGATTAATGGGCCGTCCCCCACAATCTCTAAATATGCATCAATTTCAAGGGTTAAAAGTCGAAAAGCTTCTATAAGGAACCGAACGCCCTTCCAGTCCACCAGACGTCCCGAAAAAACAAACCGGACAGGCCGGTCATGCCTGAACACACGGGGCTTTGTTCTTTTCCATATACTTAAATCAACAGCACATTCAAACAAAGTTGCGACCCGTCCCCCGTATCCGGACGGCAGCAATTGTTTTGTTTCTTTATCTCCTATGATCAGCACATCGGCAAGCAGCTTGCCCGGTATGAATTTATTTAAAAGCATTGCCAGGCATTTGGCACATACGAGCCCCATACGGACAGGAATTGAATCCATATGGCGGAAAGACAAGGGAAAATCCATTCCCCCTTTCATCGGCCCGAGAACTACCGGAACCCCTAAATTATACATGCAACTTACTGAAAGAGGAGTGTTCGGTGTAGGCTGAAAAACAATTTGTATCTTGTTTTCCCTGACAAGAATTCTGACCGTTTTTTTTGCCTGAAACTGAAATATAAGATGGATCAGTTGCCCTAAAACCAACTCTTTTATTCTGGTTGGCAAATTTTTCCCGATATTCCAGAAAAAACGTTGCAATAACATGTCTTTTATAAAACAGACTTTTTCAAATTCCTCCGGAGACAGTTCTTTATGAAGCTCGTCTTTCACACGTATATGGCATACCAGCCGGACATCAATATTTCTCTTTCTTAGTTTTCTGAAATAAATTATGCCTTCCGCCGCTTCTCCTCCCATGTTCAAAGACACATTCTCGGCGACCAAAATCAAGCTCTGGAGTTTCATAATATTTTTTCCATCAGTCAGTATGGACTATATTTTAAAAAACCGCCTTTCTGATCCCTGCTTATCCGGTCCAGTTGTGACCATAATTTTTTATCCCACAAATGCATAACAGCTGAATCCCGTAAAATGCCTTTTGCGGTTTCCTGCTTGTCCGCCGGCCAGAACTTGTGAAAATTTACGGCTAAATGTGCAGAACCGGAAAAAGTGTGATAAATTTCAGCCTCGTATAAAATGTTCCATGACAAGCCGCAGTGATTGTAAACCGACTTTATTGTTTCAAGAGGGTTGCAAAGGAGCTGTTCATATACAACCGTTAAAACTCGGGGATCGTCCCGAAAAAACCGATATGTTTCATCGTTAAATGTCAGCCAGTTCCAAACCACTGTTTCAAAAAGGGAAAGAGTTTTAATCTCATCGGCCAGACGACCATGATAATCTCCGGTCAGAAAAGGCAACCTTTTCTTTAAAATTAAGAGATTGCGCTCATGATAATATTTTTTGTCTCCTTTTTGATATAATCTTTGATAAAGTGATTTTGCATAACCAAGCGGATGGCGGACCAGATAAACAACCTTAACTTCCGGGCAATGTTCCAATATCCATGGCAGATGGAATTCCAGTGAATTTAAGAGCTTGAAAACATGGACAGTTTTCTCGTTCCAGCCCGGAATTAAAAGCCAGGGTGGAAGTCGGTACTCCTGATTGCAAAATTCAGGATAAATAAATGAGAGCAGTTTCCGGACTCTGCTTTTCCGAATTAAAAATTGAGGCACCCCCGTATCCCGCCATAGTTTCCGGAAATATATTTTGGGCCTTGCCCCTGGATGATTTCGATCCTTGCCTCCCCATCGGGTACTCATCCAGTATACCGCCTCATCCCAGCGGGCCATGCAGGACTCAATATCCTCGCAATCCGCTTCCAGGACTGTTTTGCTCAGAGGCGAGTTCCCATAGGAATGAGGCTCGTTCCTGCAATGTGTCGTCGACGGCAAATCAAGACTGTCAAGAAGGACATTTGAACCTGAACGTCCAAGAGAATGAATCAATACATAAGGTTGCATCCGACGTTCCAGGCGATTATGAATGAATTATCCGGAAGCCCGGCCGGTCTTGGAAATATCCGAAAAGAAGTTAACATAGCCAGCCGCCGCGATTATTTGTCCAGCCGATCTATCTGCCGCAAAAACGCATTAATTCCTCTTTCCCTTAATACATATCTTTTTTTCCATTTTCCTCTGTCCATCACAACCCCGCTCCCGCAGTTCAGCCGTATTACAAAACCACAATTTTGTGTCCATAAATCGCCATGGCCATTATATTTTATCCGCTGTATAAGTTCGACTTTTGAATGTGATCCATATCTGAAAAGTTCATTGAATTTCAGGGAAGTGCTTTTTCCGAAAACAATCTGGGGCTCATAAACAACCTTTCCTTCCGGATTAAATCCAAAATATTCACTATTGTCCGTCAGCCTTAACATCGGGACTCCGATATATTTATCAAAGGATTCCTGATGAAGGAGGGTGTGCAGCACTCCCTGCCATCCGTCTGAATTAAAACAGCAGTTCCCGTCAAAAGGCAGAATCCAGTCCCCGATTTTTTTACCATCATCTATGGCTACATTTCTTGAACCATTATTGTTCATTGCATAAAGAATTTTTTTATGCCTCTTCTGCCTGAAACACAGGAACCTTAACTTTTTTAAAAAAATAATCGCCCCGGACATCTTTGATTCCAGGTTTTTAATCATGTTAACTATTGGGACCCGATATTTCCAGGGAAGATTCACGCAGGCATGATACTCTTTTAAATCAAAGGGTATCCGCAGGTAATCAAGTTTGTGTCTTTCAAGAATGTCAGTAATGCGCCTTTCTTCTTCAGGATCGACAATCCTGTTAACAATCCATTTTTTAATACAGCAATCCAGTTGAGGTTCATTTTCTATCATGAATTTCAGATTGCGGCAGGTCTGTCCCTTGTCGTGAATCGGTGGCAAATCACTCCCAAGGATTCGATATAATACGATCTTTATGCCTGTTTTCTTCATTAGAACAGATATGATATAAAGCTCGGGCGCTCTATGATTCCATGATGTCCGGCCTGATTGCACAAGCCCCCGGTAACGGGAAAGGCTTTGATCAGGAGTGATTATCAGCCGGTTATTCCCCGGATGTTTTTGCCTGTCCGTTCGCTTCGGCCAAAACCTTTTTTCTTGCATCTTCAATGAGCCGGACAAGCTCATTGTACCTTCCGTGATGCGCCGCATTTAACGCCGTCCCCATATGGCTGAAGGCAAAAACGTCCGCCCCGTTTTCAATAAGGACTTTCGCGGCTTCATAGTGGCCGTTGTATGAGGCAAGGAAAAGGGGATTCATGGCAAAGTCCTTGTCCTTTGCGTTTACATCCGCCCCCTTTTCAATGAGGAACCTTACGGTTTCGGGATGTCCGCCAAAAGCCGCGATCGAAAGGACGCTTGTTCCCTCCGGAATTGGATCGGGGCCTATTTTAAAAGTTTTTTCAGTTGCCTCGTTCACATCCGCACCGAAAGAGACCAGAAGCTTAACCGCTTTCAGATTCCCTTTTGCGGCGGCCGCCATGAGCGGTGTCGCGCCGTTTTCATCCCCTGCGTCGACCTCAGCCCCGGCTTTGACAAGGGCTGAAACACTCTTTGTATCGCCTGAATCGGCCGCAGCCATGAGTGCGTTGGCCCCCTTGAAAACAGGCCGCCCCTTTACGGTAAAATCCATGGTTAAAGCGGATTTCGGGTCTGCGCCTTTTTCAAGCAGCTCCTTTACCGCTTTTGATTCGCCCTTGTAAGCCGCAATTATTATAGCATTAATCCCGTTTTTACATTGCACATTGATATCCGCGCCGCCGTCCATGAGTGTTTTTGCGTTTTGGGTCCGTTTTAACTGCAATGCGCACATCAAGGGAGTAAAGCCTACAAACATCGGATTTTCTTTGCATTCAAAGTCTTTTTTCACCACAGCATTGATGTTGGCCTTTTTTTGTATCACCGCCCTTATGGTTTCCGGGCTCCCACCAATAGCCGCCAATATTAGCGGTCCCGCGCCGTTGCTGTCCACAACCGTAATATCGGCCCCGTTTTCAAGGAGCATTAGCGCAAGCGCATCTTCATGATTCGTCAATGCCGCCATCAGGGCCGTGGAACCCTTGTACAACGTGTTCTTGCCGCACTCCAAATCATGCGTAATACCTATGTTGACGTCCGCGCCTGCCGAAACAAGCTGTCTTGCTGTTTCCGCCTTGCCGTTGCATATTGCCGCAAGCAGCGGGGTTTGCCCTTTTGCATCGGATGCGTTAATGTCCGCGCCCTGGGCGATAAGTGTTTTGACCATGCCGGCGTCGCCCTGGGCAGAAGCCGGCACCAGCGGCGGGGGAGGCATGAGCATGGAACATGCGGAAAAGAAAATGATTGTGAGGGCTGTAAGCAAAAAAGTCGCAGCAAGCGTTTCGAGTCTGGTTTTCATGGCATATCTCCAGAAAAGGGTTAAGCTTTATTATATAACACTTACCGTGTTTGAAAAGACGGGTCAATGAAGAATTGATGTTGCTTACGGGAGCTCTTCAACCGGACATTTTGACTTACGCGCGTTTTTTTCTCAAGCGGGAACGGTAGAGGACGGCAAAAAGATTCATGCCCATGACAAGAGCGATGAGGACCAGGGCCGTGCCGTACTGGAGGGGACGGGTGGCATCAATATCCGTTCCTGCCGTGGCAAGAACATAGATGTGATATGGAAGGGCCATGACCGGGTCGAGGATTGAATGGGGGGTCTGGCGGGTGTAAAAAACCGCGCCGGTAAACATGATCGCTGCGGTCTCACCGGCGGCCCGGCTGAGCGCGAGTATGCAGCCGGTGATAATGGAGGGAAAGGCTGCGGGAATAACCACGCGGTAAATAGTCTGCCACTGGGTACCCCCAAGGCCCAGGGAGGCTTCCCTGTAAGTATCGGGCACCGCCTTTAACGCCTCTTCAGCCGTCCCGATAATCATGGGAAGACTGAGAAGCCCCAGCGTCAGAGCGCCTGAAACCAGGCTTACGCCCAGCCCCATCAATGTAACAAAGACCGCAAGCCCGAAGAGTCCGAACACCACGGACGGAACCCCGGCCAGGTTGTTGACCGCAAACCGGATAGCCCGGACCGCAAAGCTCTTTCCCGCATATTCGTTTAAGTAAACCGCCGAGCCGATGCCCAGGGGAAATGCGATCAAAAGCGCGCCAAAGCTTAAATAAACGGTCCCTATGATACAGGGCCAGATCCCGCCTTTTGTCATGGAGTCTGTGGGAACCTGGGTGAGAAAGCTCCAGCTTATGGCCCGCCACCCGTTTTTAACCAGAAAAAACAGGATAACGGCAAGTGCAATGCCGTTTACTACGGCCGCCCCCCGGAACAGCAGAAACACAGCCTGTTCAAGAAGTTTTCGCCTTGATATGCGAAAGGGCCGTGAGTCTCCGATTTTATTTTTCACGATTGAATCCTTTATGTATCAAAGCGTAGCCGTCCCCACCTGGCGATACTTATGTGAAATATAATCCGCCAGGGAATTAAAAAGCATATTAAAAATAAAAAGGACCATGCCGATGGCAAAAAGCGCGTGATAATGCTCGCTGTTAAAGGGAGCCTCGCCCATTTCTGCGGCAATGCTCGCCGGCATGGGCCGCACTGGATCGAATATGGATTCCGGGACCATGGCCGCGCCTCCCGCCACCATCAAAACGACCATTGTCTCGCCGATGGCCCGGGACATGCCCAGGATAATCGCGGTGCTGAGCCCGGAAATGGACGCGGGCAGGATGACCCGGACAAGACTTTGCAGATGCGTTGCGCCCAGGGCCAGGGATGCCTCTTTTAGTTCCTTCGGTACGTTTGAGATCGCGTCTTCCGAAATGGTGCAAATGGTCGGAACCGACATAAAAGCC
The DNA here is from genome assembly GCA_013151835.1 of Deltaproteobacteria bacterium. GTDB lineage: Bacteria > Desulfobacterota > Desulfobacteria > Desulfobacterales > Desulfosalsimonadaceae > JAADHK01. The sequence continues at coordinate 1,214 of JAADHK010000091.1, read as the reverse complement.
AGCATCAAAGAGGCGTTAAACAGGTTCAGGCCCGTGGGCATATCAAAAACCTGCTGAAGAAAAGGGGCCACGATGACCATGCCGAAAAATCCTATGACCACCGACGGGATGGCGGCCAGAAGCTCCACCGCCGGTTTCATAATGGCATGCACACGAGATGAAGCGATTTCGGCCAGGTAAACGGCCGTCATCACGCCAAGGGGAATGGCCAGGGCCGCCGACCCGAGCGTGACGAAAAAAGAACCGAGAATAAGCGCAAAAATCCCGAAATCGGCGGGATCGGATGTGGGGTACCAGAATTTCCCGAAAATAAAATCATATGCCGATACATGCTCGAATATGGGCATCCCTGCATCCACAAGGAAAAAAAGGATCAGCAGCAATACCGCGATGGAGACAAAGGCGATGCAGAAAAAAAACAGCCTGACGGCGGATTCCTTTTTTTTTCGGTCGATCATAGTGAATATTTTTCCATAGTTAGTGTCCATCCAGAAAAATGAGAATTTTTGTTCAAGATCAAGGCATGCGAAAAAAATAACCACAGGCATATATTTGATATTCCGAGGATTATTTTTTAAGCATAACGCAGATATTGGACAAAAAGGCCATTTATGGATGGGCACTGATTAATACAGGGGAATATACCCTATCTTTTCAACCAGCTTCTGCCCCTTTTCCGGATCAAGCACAAACCGGATGAATTTCAGCGTAGTGCCTTTGGGCCAGCCCTGGGTAAACATGTAAAGGGACCTGCTCACGGGAAAGGACGCCGCAGTCTGCTGGCTGGCCAAAACCCCGTTAACCGGGAGCGCCTTTAATTCCTTGTTTAAATAGCTCAATCCCACGTAACCCATGGCGTATTTATTCTTGGCCACAGCCTGTGCCACGGCTCCGTTAGAGGCTTGAAGAAGTGCGCCGGGAAAAACACGGTCCTTGTGAAGCACCTTTTCTTCCCAAACCTCATAGGTGCCGGAAGACGTGTCTCTTGAAACAACAACGATCCGCTTATCGGCGCCGCCCAGCTGTTTCCAGTTTCTTATCTTTCCCACGTAGATGTCATGAAGCTGGGATATTGTTATGGCTGAAACCGAATTTGACGGGTGAACCACCGGGACGATGCAGTCATAGGCAACGGCAAACGGGACCGGATATACTCCGTTTTTCACGGCCCGGGCAACTTCCTTGCCCTTGATGAACCTGGAGGCATCGGCGAT
>JAADHK010000111.1 GCA_013151835.1 Deltaproteobacteria bacterium | reverse complement strand
TCGGGGAGTTTTTTCTTTTTCATGGGTTATCATAAACCTCTCTTTCTTTTCGGCTCATGTCTCTTGCCGATATCACTCTTATTCGTTTATTGCGGAGCGTAAAAACAATAAAGAGTCAATATACATTAGTCAAGCGTGAATCATCGCCCTACCGGTTCGCCTTGCGGATGCCGAGCCGGTCCATGGCGATGATCATTTTGCAGATATTGGCCGAGCCCTCCACCATGGTGTAGGTGGGGGCGTCCCGGTAGAAACGGGCCACCGGGTATTCATTGGAATATCCATACGCGCCCATGATCCGCATGGCAAAGTTTGCGCATTTAACCGCGGCCTCGCCGGCAAAATATTTGGCATGAGCCACATCCAGGCCGTTGTTCAGATTGCCCTGGTCTTTTTCCCATGCGGCCTTGTACACCAGCAGCCGCGCGGCTTCAACCTCTGTTGCCATCTGTGCGATCATGTCCTGGTTCATCTGAAATCGTCCGATGGGTTTGCCGAATTGTTTGCGCTCGTTGCAATACTTAACAGATGCATCCAGGCAGGCCCGGGCCACGCCAACGGCCCCGGCGGCAGCCGAAAGCCGGGTCTGGTTCAGGCACGAAAACACGATCCGCGCGCCGTCGCCGGGATTGCCCAGGATATTTTCCTTGGGCACCCGGGTGTTGTTTAAAAAGATTTCACCCGTGGGGGAGGAATGGGACCCCATCTTTTCCAGCCGTGAAGTCGTAACACCGTTAAAATTTTTTAATTCCACTACAAAGGCGGAAAGCCCTTTGGAGCATTGTTTCCGGTCGGTATAGGCATAATAGATCACAATGTCAGCGAGATCGGCGTTGGATATCCAGGTTTTGGAGCCGTTTAACAGCCAGTGATCCCCGTGGTCTTCTGCGGTTGAAGAGAGCGCCATGACATCCGACCCCGCGTCCGGCTCGGTGATGGCAAACCCGCCCAGATATGAGGCGGAAACCAGTTTCGCGATGTATTTTTCCTTAAGGGTGTTGCTTCCATATTTGTATATGGTGTGGGCGGTGCCGATGCACTGCATGTTGACCTGGACCCGAAGGGAACTTGACACACGGGCGATCTCTTCTGTCACGATGGCGACAGAGAGCCAGTCCATATCCTCGCCGCCGTAAGCTTCCGGGATCACCATGCCGAAAAATCCGAGTTCCCCCATGGGTTTTATCACCTCTTCATAGGGGAAGTAATGACTCTGGTCCCATTCGTCCACATGGGGTGCGATCTTTTTTTCCGCAAATTCACGCACCGCGCTTTTAAGCATTTTATGTTCGCGGGACAGTTTGAAGTCCATAAACAGGCTCCTTTTTATTTGATCCCGAATTTGTTTCCGCAAAAAGCATTAAGGAGGTTAATCGGGACGGCCATGAATAAATGCGACCACAGGCTTGGTCTGCGGCTTCGTAAAAAGCGCCGTATGCAAGGCGCGCAAGCCGGGAAAGGCGGAGGCGTACTTTTTGTACGTCGAGCACTTTCCCGGCGAAGCGCAACGCCGCATACGGACTTTTTACGGAGCCGTCAGCACATGGTAAGGCCGCCGGAGACACTCAAAACCTGCCCGGTGATAAAATCAGCTTCCCTTGAGGCGAAAAATGCCACGGCATTGGCGATATCTTCGGGTGCGCCCATCCGTTTTAACGGGATAATCCGGTCCATGCCGGAAAGAACCTTTCCCGCAAAGGCATCTTCGGCCTTCATGTCATCTAAAAGCGGGGTAGGGGTCGGGCCGGGACAGATGACGTTGACGTTGATTTTATTACGTGCAAGCTCCCGGGCAAGGGTCTTTGAAAACGAAATTACCGCCCCCTTGGTGCCCGAATAGACCGATTCCCCCATGCTGCCCACCCGGGCCGCATCTGATGCGATGTTGATGATCTTGCCGCTGTTTTGTTCAACCATGCCGGGGGCAATCGCATACACGGTATTTAACACCCCCTTGAAATTGATGTTGATCACCTTGTCCCAGAACTCCGGAGTTGTTTTTAAAAACGGCTTCATTCGGTCCCACCCGGCATTATTGACCAGGATATCCACCGGCCCGAACTTTGACTTTACCTTTTCATTCATTGCCGCAACCGATTGCAGGTCGGTGATGTCCGTCTGCACTGCCATTGCCTTGCCGCCCGACTCTTGGATGGCAGCGGCGGTAGCCCGGGCCTCATCTTCCAGCAGGTCTGCGATCACCACCTTTGCTCCGCATTTTGAAAGTGTTTCGGATATCCCCTTGCCGATCCCCCTGGCAGCACCGGTCACCACAGCGATTTTATTCGTTAAATCGATCATTATATCCTCCTATTTTCTGAACTTTGAAAAATCAGGCTTCCGCCGCTCTATAAAGGCGTTTTTTCCTTCCAGGGATTCTTCCGTGTTATAGAACATGGACAGCCCGCCGACCCCGAGGTTTGTTACCCCGGCCACACCGTCGGTCTCGGCATGAAAGGCGTATTTGAGCATTTTCATGGCCGTGGGGCTCTTTTCCAGAAGATCGGTGCACCATTTATCAACCTCGGAGTCGAGCTGGTCGTGTGGCACCACCGAGTTGACCAGCCCCATGTCAAGGGCCTGCTGTGCCGTGTACTGGCGGCATAAAAACCAGATTTCCTTTGCCCGCTTCAACCCCACGGCCCGGACCAGATCGCCGGTGCCGTATCCCGGATCAAAGCTTCCCACCCGGGGACCGGCCTGGCCGAATTTTGCGTTTTCCGAGGCAATGGAAAAATCGCAGACCACATGGAACACATGCCCCCCGCCGATGGCATACCCGTTGACCCTTGCGATCACCGGTTTGGGAATGGTCCGTATCAGGGTGCTCACCTGCTGCCATGCCACTTCCAGGGGGAGAGCCGCCACGGTCCCGGCGTATCCTCCTTCTTCCCGGATCGACTGGTCACCGCCGGTGCAGAACGCCTTGTCACCGGCCCCGGTCAGGACAACGACCCCCACACAGCGGTCCACCCATGCATCGGTCAGGGCCTGGGTGAGTTCATATACCGTGGTTGTTGTGCAGGCGTTGTGTTTTTCCGGCCGGTTGATGGTGACCCGGGCCACCCCGTCTTTTTTTTCATATAAAATTTCTGTGAATTCCATCCCGCCCTCCTTCGATCACAAATGAAGATATCATAAAAACAACCTGCCGACCTCACAGGCCGTAGATGTTAAAGCCCAAGCTTCCGGGCAATAAGCTCCTTCATAATCTCATTGGCCCCGCCGTAAATGCGCTGGACGCGGGCATCCACAAAAAACCTGGATATGGGGTACTCCGTCATGTACCCGTAGCCCCCGAAGAACTGGAGGCATTGGTCGGCCGCCTCGAACTGCAGGTCCGTGGTCCAGTACTTGGCCATGCTGACCTCGGCGACCAGGTCTTCACCGGCCATGTGCCTTGGGATCAGGTCATCGAAAAAGGATTGGGCCAGTTGAACCTTTGTGGCGATTTCGGCCAGGGTAAACCGGGTGTTCTGAAGCTCTCCGATGGTTTTTCCAAACACCTTCCGCTTTTTCACGTAATCAAGCGTGATGTCCAGTGCGCCCCTTGCGGCCGCATAGCCGCCAATGGCCAGCACCAGCCGTTCCTGCTGGAGGTTGTGCATCAGGTATTTAAACCCTTTGCCTTCTTCTCCCAGGAGGTTTTCGGCCGGGACCCGGCAGTCGTCGAAAAAAAGCTCCGAGGTGTCCTGGGCGTGCATACCGATCTTTTTCAGGTTGGTCCCTTTTCGATAGCCTTTGGTGTCCGCCTCGATCACAAGAAGGCTGACCCCCTCATGCGGCCGCCCGCCTTCATCTGTGCGAACCGCCACCACGCACAGGTCGGCAAGCTGTCCATTTGAAATGAATATCTTGGAGCCGTTTACGATATAATGGTCCCCGTCTTTAACGGCCGTGGTTTTCAGGGCCGCAAGGTCCGATCCGGCGTCCGGCTCGGTCATGGCCACCGCCAGTATGGCCTCACCGGAAACGCATTTAGGTATCCATTTCTTTTTCATCTGCTCGTTTGCGTACAGGTCAATATACGGGAACACGATGTCGTTGTGCAGCGGCCAGAACAGGCTGCTAACACCATGATAATACATCTCTTCCATGATAACCACCGAATAGAGAAAATCCGCGCCCGGCCCCCCGTATTCCTCCTTTGCCGTGGGGCACAGGAACTCGTTTTTCCCGGCTTCCAGCCATGCCTCCCTTGGGGTGATGCCCGCCTCCTCCCACTCTTCATAAAACGGCAGCACCTTGTCCCTTAAATACCGGCGAAACGATTTTCGAAACATCTCGTGCTCTTTTTTAAAAATACGGCGTTTCATTTTTTCTCCTGATTATTATTTTATACAATAAGCCGTTCCCGGATGAATCGCTTCAACTCTTTTTTCAATCCGTGAAGCGCTGCTCATCCGGGTTGCCGGCAGATACCTGCCGCACGGGCTCCTTTTCTAACGGCTGAAAAACGAACTTTTTATTTTCCCTTGCCAGATGTTTGGGGATAGAATCCCAAATCTGAGTGAGTTTGGGTATTTCGGTTGCAGGCGCATGTTTGGTAAAATCCGCGATATAGGATTTGATTATTTCTTCCTGAATTTTTCTAATTTCTTTCACATTCCTAGTTTTTGCAAAATATTCGACACATTCCGGCATTCCCCCGACAAAATAATAATGGCATAGCATATCAATAATGTGCATATCTACACATTATTCATCCGTATTATGTGCTCACGTACACATAATATGCCTTCCGCTAGATTGCCAAGGTTTTTTTATGCTACCAATTATGTCAATTGACGTATGCGATAAAATGACACAGTATATTATATAAAATTTGTGATGGAGGATCGATTGTTTGTCATTCTTCTTGACTTTCGCTAAGATTTAAACCGCAAAATCCATTGCAATCAACCCGGTTAGGGCAGGCAAGCTATAAATACTTCCCAGGAATTTGAAATCAAGATATTCCCTGTAATTTCAAGTTTCCCTTTGCTTTTTTAGTGGCAATCAGACATATCGTTACTACTTATAAACAAGTAGGTACATTTTGTCTGGAGATGGGGGTGAAAAAACGGCCTCGGCAAACTGCTCAAGTACGCCAGGATCTGCCGGGTCGAAAAGGTGATGCGGCCGTACCTGGAGGCAACGCTATGAAGTCTCCCGGTAACATCCCCGCGTCCGTTCGACAGCGCCTCCTCAACCGCGCCAGGAGCGACCGACGGCCATTCAACGAGCTGCTTCAATACTATGCCATGGAGCGTTCCTCTATCGGCTGTCCCAATCCGTTCATGCCGACCGGTTTACCGAAGATGCGGATTACGAGGGGGTCAGGATTCGGTTCCCGGGCGCATTGGGCTCTGCGAGAATCCATATGCAGATCGACATCGGTTTCGGCGACGTGGTGTACCCGGAGCCTGTAGAGTCAGAGCTTCCGACCATGCTGGATTCCCCGGCGCCACGATTGCTCTGCTACAGCCGGGAGAGTACTATCGCGGAAAAGCTCGAAGCCATGGTCAAGCGGGGTGTGCTGAACAGCCGGATGAAGGATTTCTATGATATCTGTCGTCGCAGCCCTCTTCTCCGGCAAACCAAATCCAACAGAGTGGACCGCGCCCGGTCCATGGTTCTGAGCCTGTGGATTTCCATCTGTCAAAAACAGCGCCCCGCTTTTTTGAGACCTGAAAAATTGATTATAGCCTCGTTTTAAGGCGTAAAGAAACTATTATATTCTATAATAATTAGTATTTAGTGTGGTCCGACCCCGATCCCACCCCCGATCCCCACTTGTGCTGATTTTTCTATTAATTGCCTTTAATTAACAAGATGTTACCGGTTGTTTCGTATTTCGCAGACAAGCCAACTTGCTCAAATATTTTTTTGTGGTCATCCACGTCCCTCGATACCAATTTGTCACTTTCTGCTAATGCCTCAAGATATTTGTCAGCAAAACGATTGGCTCTCACCAAAGTTGTAAAATACATTTTGCCATTCTTCGCTAAGATGGTTTTCAATTGCTTGAGCAAGATAGTTGTGTCTCCGAGGCAGTGGAGTAAATTTTCAGAAAGAATTGTTGTGAAAATGTTTTCTAGAAATGGGAGTTGAAGGGCGTCAGCGTGAAGAAAAACCAGATTGTCTGGGACATTGCCATTTTGTTTTATTAATTTTGCTTTAGCCATTCGGAGCATCTTGAGTGACTGGTCCGTTAGGATTACTGGACGCTTGGCATACTGACTATATGTTTTTGCTGTGAATGCGAGAGCCCCACAGCCAATATCCAAAACAGGCCCCTCTTGAGAAGAATTGAGTGCTTCGTTAGCTATTTGAGAAAATATTTTGACTGAATAACCCCAAATAAGGCGATTGTAGATCGGATTGCAGGCTACCAGATCATATACAAAACCGAACTGACTGTCATACTCATTACCAGAGTTATCAGCGGGGAGAACAGAGTAAATATTCGGCTCAACTGCTCTGATCGTAATATTTTCCAACAACATGGCTGATAATTCATTTTCATTAATTTTTACCATGCGATTAACCTTATTCGTTATCTTCTTCTGATTACTTACTGCCACCAAACAGCGAGAAAATACCATACTTATAAAAGCAATCAACGTTGCAAAAGCCGACATCTTTAAGAACGTCCAATTGTGAACCCAGAGTGTCAGGCATATTGTCTTGATTGCCTTTGTATTGATCAGGAATTCCAAACAGTTGTTCTCGCCTTTCCTTGGATGGATGCGCTTTTATCCCCTCCCGCCAAATTGATAGGTACCATTTTTCCAATTTCTCCGATGGCGGCAATACGACATCATAATGAATGAACCACCCGCCGGGGGATAGGCGCTCATAAATATATGAATACAATTTTTTCTTTTCATTAAATGGAAGATGGTGAATAGCCAAAGAAGAATATATGAAATCGAAATTTTCGTTCAGGGTGTCATTGGCGAGTAATTGCTGAAAACTTGCCTTAATAAAATTGTAGCCATCCCGCCCTGCCAGACGTTTTTGGGCTGCTCCTATCATTTCCGCAGAACCATCCACAAGTGTTACTTTTGATGGTTTAAATGATTTGGATAATTCTTGAATAAACAGACCATCCCCGCAGCCAAGATCAAGGACCTTGGCTGCGGGATTTTGGGAAACGAAATGCCCATAGAGGGATATTGAAACCTCTATAAATTGACCTCGGCATGGCAAATAGACATCAGCGTCATCTCGGTAACCTTGTGAAAATTCACTGTCTGCCCATCGAGATTTTTTAAATTTTGACATCTATATTTTCCCTTATTTTTCTTGGTATCTGTCTTTCTGGTTAAAGAGTGTAATGTCTTTGTAGCCCGCTTTTATTTTGGCGGAGTGCTTGGTCCCGGCTGGAATAAAATATGTATCGCCCTTTTTGAAAATATACTTTCTGCCTTCAATCGTAAGTTCAATCTCACCTGCTAATACAGTCCCCCATTGAGCCTCATGAGAATGTTGGGGCACCTCAACATCATTTTCAAACTCCATAAATAATATCTGTTGTTCTTTACCTTGAAAAAGGTATGAGAAAAGACCTTTGATAGGAATGTCTGCTTTCGGTAGATTTAAGATTATTTCCGGAAATTGATTTTCATCCATGGGTGTAGTCCTAAAAGATAACGTCCCAAATCAGCCGCGCGGCTTTTTGCGTCGGCTGAATTTGCCTTGTGTACGCCCGGCATGGGCGTGAACTTATGGGGTGAAAGTCCCCTATACGTGAATCCTGTTAACGTGTTTAACACATTAGCAAAAGTATTAGCCGAAGGCAAGGGCGTTTCCGTGAGGGAAGGTCTGAAGGCGGAGCGAAGCGTAAGGTTCGCCGAAGGCGAAAGGGACCGCAGGGAGCGGCCAACCCGGAGTGCAAAGCAATGAGCCGACGAACAGAAATGGCATATAAGGCCCAGTCTCCGGGCAAATCAGCACAACATGACAAAGCCCCGGATTCAGGAGACAGGGTAAATGCCGCGGTTGTGTTGCGACAGTTCACGTTCTTATCCTTAGGCGGCCTGTCCGGCATGTGGTATGATATTGTTTCCAGTGAAATTACCGGCAGGGGTTGCCGCTTACCGAATGCTCCGGCACAGACTATGGAAAGCAGAAGTGGGTGCGGAAAAGCGGAAAAGCATTTGACAAAGACTGGGCGATGTTGCATCTTTAAGAAGAATAAAAATATTGTTCTTAAAGATGCAACAGGAGAGTTATGAAGACAGTTAAGGAACAGATTTTGGATATTGCCCGAAAACAGTCTGTATTCCGCGCCGGAGATATTCCAAATGTCGAAAAGCCACGGACAGAGCTGTGCCGTATGGTCGCTCAGGGCGAGCTTGTCCGTGTTGGACGAGGTCTTTATTCACTTCCAGACGCAGAAATCGGTGAAAACCACTCTCTTGCCGAAGCAGTGAAGCAGTATCACGGCGGAGTTGTATGTCTAATTTCTGCGCTCTATTTTCATCGAATTGGAACTCAGCTACCTTATGAAACATGGCTTATGCGACAAGATCGAAACGTGGCACCAGTTAAAGGCTTCCCGGTTCGCTTTTTCTATTGCACAGGGAATGCATTTTCTTTTGGAATTGAAAAGCATACTATTGAAGGAACAAAAGTGAGCATTTATACCCCAGCCAAAACAGTTGCCGACTGTTTTAAATACCGCAATAAAATCGGACTCGATGTTGCAATCGAAGCCCTTCGGGAAGGTTGGAAAGCAAAACTGTTTACCATGGATGAGCTTTGGGTTGCGGTAAAAGTTTGCCGCGTACAGAAAATAATACAGCCTTATGTGGAGATGCTTGTCCAATGAAGAAGAAACCAGTGAAAGATGTCAGTGCTTCAGTTCGGGCTCGGCTGCTGAATCTGGCGAGATCAGCTGGAAGAGATTTTCAGGAATTGACGATTCGATATACCGTCGAACGTTTTCTGGCACGTTTGGCCGAGAGTGAGCATCGGGATCGATTTATCCTCAAGGGTGCCATGCTGTATATACCGTGGAAACTCGATGATAAACGGACGACAATGGACCTTGATCTTCTTGGTTTCGGAAGTCCTGATTTGGATGTTGAGCCAAAACTTTACTGTTGAAGCCGAGGTGTTACGGGAAGCGATCAAACAGACTTTCAGCAAAAGGCGTACAGAGTTTCCTCAAAACGAACCTGTTGCGCTCAGTGGGGATTTTTTCAGTAATGAATCCAAGCAGAGTCAATGGAAAGGCTTTATCCGTAAGCAGCG
>JAADHK010000071.1 GCA_013151835.1 Deltaproteobacteria bacterium | reverse complement strand
GCCGCCTCGACGATCGCAGGAGCCCAGCCCGGATTTCCCAGGGCATGAATATGGGTATAGGTGGCCAGCACGTTTTTATATACCATTGCGTCCTTATGGTCAACTATCCCCTTCCCCTTTTTAAGGGAAAAAACCATTTCAGGAAGCGCGCCCAGCCCGGCAATCTTTGAATAGTGAAATTCATGGCCGAAAAGTTCGTATCCCTTCGGGAAAAACGGATTCCTGCCGATGACGACCGCCCGGGTATATCCGTGGCCCTGGGGCTTTGAATGGAATCCGAACGTAACGGGAAAAACACCGGCCATGGGATATCTTTCCGCAGCCAGCTCAAGCGCTTCTCCCAGATACATGAGCCCGCCGCACTCGGCGTATACCGGCATCCCCGCTTCCACGCCCACCCTGACTCCCTCCCTGAACCTGATATTTTCCGAGAGTTGCCTGGCGTGGGTCTCCGGAAAACCGCCACCGATGTAAAGCGCGTCCATTTCGGGGAAGGTCTTATCCGAAAGCGGGCTGACAAACCTGACCGTACCTCCGGCCGCTTTTATTGCTTCGATGTTTTCCGGATAATAGAACTGGAAGGCCGAATCCCGGGCAACGCCGATCACCGGTCTGCGGGAGCGGCTTGCGGAGGCTTTGCGGGGCATGGCGGTGAGTCATCGCCATCCGCCACAAGAGCCGGACTGGTTCGGGCTATTTTGAGCACGGCGTCCATGTCTATGCACTGCTCGGCTACCCGGCGCGCAGCATCTATGGAGGCAGAGGCCCAGGCATGTTCGGGAGTGGGAACCAGGCCCATGTGCCGCTCGGGAAAATCCTGCCCGGAAAGCTTGCCGACGGCGCCGATTACCGGAAGATCACAATATGTCTCAATGCATTGCCGCAATACGGATTCATGCCGGAGTCCGGCCACACGGTTGAGGATGACGCCTTTGATCGCGACTTGGGGATCAAAGGACTGGCACCCGCCCACAAGGGCCGCCATGGTCCGGGTACTCTTGGTGCAATCGATACATAGGAGAACAGGTATCGCAAGATGCCTTGCAAGCTGCGCGGTGCTGGTGCTTCCATTGACGTCAAGGCCGTCGAACAGACCCCGGTTCCCCTCTATAACCGATATATCGGAGCCCCTGGAACGGCGAAAAAATGAGCGGCGAACTTCATGTGGTGAAAAAAGGTAGGAATCCAGATTGTGACACGGCCGGCCGGCCGCCATGGCCAGCCAGCCCGCATCAATATAATCGGGACCTTTCTTAAAAGGAGAGACGCAAAAGCCCTTTTCGACCAGAGCCGAAATTATTCCAATCGAAATAATGGTCTTTCCCGATCCACCGCGCAATGCGGCAACAAGGATCGACGGAATATCAATCGGTTGGCCACACATCGTCTATATTCCCCGGCCGATTCCCGGCGTACTGGTTACGAGCCTAATCCTCGTGCTCCGCAGCGGCCTGCTTGCCCATCCCCTTCAGGCCGTACATGGAGGTGCTGCCGGAAGACCAGAATTCCAGAATTTCTTCGGTAACCATCTGGTTGACGAACTTTTTGGCGGCCCTGGGTTTCATATCCAGAATTTTTGCCAGGTCACTGAAATAAAACTTGGACTTGGACTTGGACTTTTTGGTCAGGCCATCTATAATTAACTGTTTTGCCTCTTCATATTCCATTTTGCATCCCCTTTGAGATTGTAGGGTCCGCAGCGGAAACACTTGCTGCGGACCCTGTTTTCAGCATGGCTTTTGCAATATCAGAACTTGAAGTTAGAGGTCTGACGCCATGTATAATATGCGGGGTCGCGGAAATCATCGATCAGGTGATGCGAAAACTCGAGATCGCATTTTTCGAAAAACCGCTCCCAGCCGATCCGTTCGGCCCATTCGCCAAGGCGCTCGTATTTACGGGCATCCGCAGCATAGACTTCGAGTATTTTCTTTATTACGTCGGTCATGGTCGGCCAGCGGGGCGCTTCATTGGGGATAAACGCCACAGCTACCTTGGAAAACTTGGGCGAGGAAATCCGGTTGGAAACCTTCCCACCCACCATGATGACGATACCGTCGCCTTCCTTGTCGGCCAGCGGCAGAGACGGGCACATGGTGTAGCAGTTGCCGCAGAACATGCACCGTTCCCGGTTAACCTCAACACTCTTCACCTCAGTCCCGTCTTCCATGGTGACCTTCTTCGGCTTGATGGCCGAGGTCGGGCAGGCGGCGATGGCCAGAGGGATCTCGCACATTTTGTCGAGATATTCATTGTCAACCATGGGCGGTTTACGATGATACCCGAGGATGGCGATATCGGAGCAATGAACAGCGCCGCACATGTTCAGGCAGCAGGCAAGGGATACCCGGACATGGGCAGGCAGCCGCATGTTCTGAAAGTCATCAAAGAGTACATCCATTGCCGCCTTGACCGGACCCGAAGCATCGGTGGCCGGCGTGTGGCAATGGACCCATCCCTGGGTATGGACGATATTGGTAACACCGGCCCCGGTGCCGCCCACGGGGAACTTGAAACTTCCGCCGTCAAACTTCCGGGTGTTGAGATCCTCGATCAGGGGTTCGAGCCTTGACTTGTCCGACACGAGGAACTCTATGTTGTTTCGGGTGGTGAATCGGAGATGTCCGTCGCAGTATTTGTCCGCGATCTCGCAGATCTCCCGGATGTGCGTTACGCTCATGAGACGTGCGCCGCCCACACGGACGGTGTAAAGCTCGTCACCGGTCTCGGAAACATGGACCAGAACGCCCGGTTTCAGTATTTCATGATAGAGCCATTTGCCCTTATTCTTTTTTACGACCGGCGGATAAAACTCTTCAAAATGCCGGGGTCCGATATCCGTAATCCGATCCTTCATGGGCTGTTTCGGATCATATCCTGTTGAAATAAAAGCCATTTTTAATACCCCCTATCGCTGATGATGTTTTCTGAATTCATTGACGTCACGATCCCAGCCACCCGTCACTTCTTCTTCTTTCCAGAAGATGTACGGGTTGTGCCTCGGTTCCTGCACATGCTGAGGAACGGGATCGATCTCAAGGACCTCAATCAGCTTCTGCAACCCCTGGCGTTTCATGAGTTCGCCCAGGCGCTCGCGATTTTTTCCTTCTTCCATCCACCAGTCCCATATTTTTTCAATAACATCCTTGATGGCCTGGTAACCGTCCTCCTTGTTAACCTCTATAAAGGGAACGATCAGTGAAGCCATCTGCGCACCATCAACGATCGGCGCCTTTGCACCCGCCAGAAGCGAGCAGCCCTTGACCTTGCCAGGCCTCAGCGCCCTTGGCATGACATTGATGCAGTGCATGCAGCGGGTACATTCACGGTTGTTGATTTCGAGCTTGCCGTTTTCATAGCGCATGCATTCCGTTGGGCAGAGGCCTACCACCTCTTTTACGATATCGAACGGTCCCCAGTCACGACCGGCATGCGCGCCGCCGTTGGGCTTGAGATTGCCGTCCACATAGCCTTTTACCGCGTCCTGATCGATCCGTATATCGTCCTTCCATGTCCCGATAAAGGAAAGGTCGGAACGGGCGATGGATGCCACGCAACAATTGGGGCAGCCGTCAAACTTAAACTTGAACTTGTAGGGAAAGGCCGGGCGGTGAAGCTCGTCCTGGTACTCGTTGGTCAGGTGATGACAGAGATCCTGAGTATCATAGCAGGCATACTCGCACCTGGCCTGGCCCACGCAGTCGGACGGGGTCCGGAGGTTTGATCCGGAACCGCCGAGATCCTGGTTGAAATCATGAGTCAGCTCGTAAAAAATTTCCTCGAGCTGGGGAGTGGTTGTGCCGAGCAAAACGATATCGCCGGTTGAACCGTGCATGTTTGTAAGACCGCTGCCCCGGAATTCCCAGAGATCACAGAGCTTGCGCAGATAATCCGATGTGTAGAACTTGCCTGCGGGCTGGTTTACGCGCATGGTGTGGAAATGTGCGACGCCCGGGAACTGCTGCGGCTGATCGCAGTACCGTCCGATGACGCCGCCTCCGTACCCGAATACTCCCACGATGCCGCCGTGTTTCCAATGGGTGGTGCCGTCCTTGAACGAAAGCTCAAGAACGCCCAGAAGGTCCTCGACCACATCCTGAGGTATCTGGTATTCAACATTCTTTTCGTTTTTGGCCCTTACCTCGGCTTCCTGTTTCAGATCGGACACAAAGCTCGGCCATGGCCCGCTTTCAAGCTGATCCAGCAAGGGTGTATCATGTTTTGCCATTGACATACCTCCATTTTGGTTAAAATTATCTCCATGTTCAAACCGATATCATATTAAAACGGCCCAAACTGACTATTGCTTTACGTGGCGTACATCATCCTTACTTGTTAAATTTATCAAAAGATTATAGATGTAGAGCTATCCGCAGCTATTGTCAATAAAAATTCAATCCTCTCTTGATCCGGTCAGCTGCTGAAATACAGCTATAGCTCCTTTCTCACTGCCTCGATTTCCGCCTCTATTTCGGTCGCCACCGGATAATCAAGGCCTTTTGCCCGGTCAAAATGATAAACGGCCTTTTTGCGGTCCCCTTTTTCAAGGCAGGCAATGGCGAGGTTGTTGTGGGCCACGGCAAAATCGGGCTCAATCTCAATGGCCTTTTGACTCATTTCGATACTCTTGTCGACATCGCCGGCAAACAAATAGGCATTTCCAAGAGTCGCCAATGCCTGTACAAACCGGGTGTTGAACTTGACGGCCTTAATAAGCGCCGCGATAGCCTCTTCCACATTTCCTTTCTGGAGTTGAACAAAACCGATATTGGCATACCCTTCCGCAAATCCCGCACGAACGGAAACACTTTGCTTGTTATAAGCCAGGCACCCCTCGACATCCCCTTTTGACAGGCATATACCCCCGAGCTGTACATAGGCCTCGGCCAGGTTGGGACTGCATCGTACCGCCTCGATAAATTCATTTTCCGCACCTTCAAAATCACGTGTGCTCAAGAGGGCTGTTCCGAGATTATAATGAGTCATGCCGCAGTCCGGGTTCGACATCAGGGCAAACCGCTGCTCCGCGATATATGCTTCTAGTGTTTTCGAATCCGTCATTTTTTCTCCTTTCGTATCCGGCAATCCGGATAATTAATTTTGCAATGACATAAAATTTGAAAGATTGAATGATGAACAAACGGGTGTCAAGAAAAATCGGGCAGTACTTACTTATACGGAATATCCGGTTACAACCTTTTTTAATTGACAGTCGGCGCTGAATTTCAGATAATTATCAAAAATTAAGGACATCGTCCCGCCAATGATTTGACGGAGTAAACGGAGGTAAAATGTTGCCCGGATGCTACACGGCATTGATCACCCCTATAACCGGTGATTCAGTTGACATCGAGGGCCTTAACCGGCTCGTTGCGTTTCAGATTGAAAATGGAATTTCAGGCCTGCTCGCAGTCGGCACTACGGGTGAAAGCCCTACCTTGACCTGGGACGAACACATAAGTGTTATCCGTACAGTTGCGTCTCAATGCAAGGGCAGGTGCGTCTGCATTGCCGGTACCGGAAGCAATAATACGGCCGAAACCCTGGAAGCGACAAGGCAGGCGGCCGAATCCGGCATCGACGGCGTACTGCTTGTGGATCCCTATTATAACGGGCCGAGTTCAATGGAAATCAGAAGAGAATACATTGCTCCGGTTGCAGAAATTTTCCCCGGGCTCGACATCATACCTTATATTATCCCCGGGCGGACCGGGGCGCAGCTTCTGCCCGAAGACCTGGCCATCCTGGCGGCTCGTTACGACAACATAAGCTCGGTAAAAGAAGCCACGGGGAACATGGAAAACATGAAAAAAACAAGGGCCTGCTGCGGACCTGACTTTAAAATATTCTCGGGAGACGACAGCCTCACCTTTTCCATGATGACTGATCCCGACATCCGGGCGACCGGCGCAATATCCGTTATCTCAAATATAGCACCCCGGGCGGTGAGTGACATGGTGAAACTCACCGCATCCGGAGACACGACGGAAGGGGAGAAACGCTTTGCCGATTTAACGCCCCTATTCGATCTGGTTACCGTAAAAACGCTTGAAAAAACCGGATTCGGGGATGCCGTTTGCAGGGCCAGAAATCCGCTCCCCATAAAAACCCTGATGCGAATACTGGGTTTTCCATCGGGCGATTGCCGCAGGCCCCTGGGAAAAATGACCCGCCAGGGGATTGACAGAGTCATTGACACGGCGCGCCGGATACTTGCGGATGCCCCCTATATCCTGGAACCGGCCGCAGACTTTTTCGGCATAGACATGGAAGGCCGCTTAAACGATCCTGCGACGGCGGAAGGCCTTTTTTACGATCAGTATTGATGAAGATGGCCGCCACGGGCGGGGATAAACCCCGCCCCTGCGACGCCTGTGCAATATATCCACCAAGTATCGGATACGGTCAGCCCCATGTCCTGCTGAAAAATGTCTTACCGCACATCATTCCCGCCACACCATGTCGGGGCGGAGTTTATCCACATGTCGCGAAAGGCCCCGTTTAACGATTATCCTACGGAGCACTGGCCGGCGCTCAAGCCGGTTTGCGTTTTTCAGCCTCTTCCGGGTTTAAGGTAAACTCCCCTTCCTTGAAGAGCAGCCATTTGAGCCAGTCAAAGGCGAACCTAAGCAGCTTAATCTCGTCTTCACGGATGGCGGCTATGGTTTTCTCATCAATATCATAGAGTTTAAGAAAAGAACTTTCAAAAACAAAGCGCTTAAACCTGTCCATGTCATAGCTTGCGGTAAAAAACATGTTCTTGGTCTTTTCCGTGAGCTTGATATTTGCCGGAAACGAGCGCTTCCGCACGATAAGCTCGGTCCATGGGGCATTGATCTCATCGTGAATATCAATCCCCTGGTCCCTGCGCCATTCGGCAACGGTCCACTGTGTGTCTTCCTCGAATCCAAGGCAGTGCGGCTCGTTTATCATGATATAAAAACCGTCTTCCGTCTCCCTGCGGTAACTTAAGGAGGCCACTCCGAGAGGATAATACCGGCAGGTGCTCGGCCGGTCCTCATAAACAATACAACCATCAGGCCGAACAAAGGGACAGGACGGCTCACCCGATGGATCTTCGTCAAGCATGCGTACCGTCACCAAGGGGAGATCCGTCTTTTCCAGGAGTCTCGGAGTCGTGTACATGGCCAGAAACTCGCTTGATGAAAGGCCGAGCCGGTTTTTTAATTTTACAATATCATAGGGGGTAAGGATAATATCGATCCCCCTGCAACACTTTGTAAAACAAGCTATATCCTTGTGGCACCGGAACTTGAACCGGCTGTTTGCATCCAATTTTACCGGCGGTATGCCGGCTTCGTTTGTTTTTTCCATCTGATCCTTTTCTCCTTTTCGGGCAAGGCCTGAGCCTTCCGTTTATATCCAATATTTCGTCAGCTCATGACGGCTTCATATGCAAGGTGCGCGAGTCGACAAAGGGCGAAAGCGTATGTTTTGTACGTTGAGGCCTTTCCCGGCTCGCACAACGCCGCAGACGGACTTTTACGAAGCCGTCAAAGCACGCCGTCCGGCATGGGAGGCACCGGCTCACCGCCAAGCACATACCCGCCGTCGATCCGCATGACGCTTCCCGTCATAAAAATCGCGTCCCTTACCACGAACATTACGGCGGATACAACATCCTCGATGCGGCCCGTGCGGCCAAGAAGGGTATGGTCTATTATCGCTTTTTTCCGATCATCACTCAGCAGTCCCCATCCACGGGTTCCCGGTCCGTGCCTGGTTTCGACAAAGCCCGTCATTATCTCGTTAACCCTCACCTCGGGCGCCCCAACGCGAGCCCATGTTTCCGTCAGCATGGAGACGCCCCGGTTGGCCGCCGCATAGCCGTCATTAAAAATATAACCTGCGGGTCCGCACCTCCCGACGATTCCGGCGATTGAGGAAAGATTGACCACACACCCGTCTCCCGATGCCTTAAGGTGCGGAAGTACTGCATCAAAAACCCATCTTTTGGCTCTCAGGGTCGTGGCCAGTTCCAGGTCCCACTGCTTTCGTACATAGGACCCGTGAACCACGGGCCACCCCCCACGCTCGATGTTATTTATAAGGATGTCAATCCCCCCGAAACGGCGGACCACGCCACCCACAAATGTCCTGACATCCGCATCATCCAACAGGTTCACCCGCTCTATATGATGAGGTGTGCCTATTTCCGAAAAAACATGCTTCATCTCATCCAGGGACTCCTCCCAGTCATAATAGGTAAGACCGAGTCGAACCCCGCAACGCGCCAGAGCCATGCCGACGGCCCTGCCGATCCCCTTTATACCGCCCAGCACTATGGCTGTCTTTCCTTCAAGCTTCATGTTTTGATTTACCTTTAGAAAAAATCGCATAATTACCCGGCACTAAAACCGGACGCCTAATAATGCCAGCCCTGTTGTTATTCGGCCTCACCATATGTTTTTTAGCCGAGGCAATCAACCGATTTTGCAAAAAACCCCGGGCATGCCTGTTATTTTTCTTGCTTTTTCCCGATAATATGGTAATTTATCAGGTTGAAGCTATTTGTTTAGCCACGTAGGGCTGAGACAAACATCGTAAAAAACATAGCAAAAGCGGGAGGTGCGAGATAGCCAAGCATAAACAAGCCGATAAACAGGTAAACATTAATCGGGATATCAGGGCAAAAGAAGTACGGGTAATAGACGCGGAAGGGAACCAGCTGGGAGTGATACCTCTCGACACGGCTCTCTTAAAGGCCGATGAAGTCGGGCTTGATCTTGTTGAGGTTTCTCCAACGGCGAACCCGCCGGTCTGCAAAATCATGGATTATGGCCGTTTCAGGTACCAGCAGACCAAAAAAATGCAGGAAGCCAGAAAAAAACAGGCAGTCTATCAGCTCAAGGAAATAAAACTCAGGCCCAAGACCGATACCCATGACCTCGAGATCAAGATCGGACATTTAAAGCGTTTTATTGAGAAAAAAAACAAGGTCAAGGTTACGGTCATGTTCAGGGGCCGGGAAATCACAATGAGAGGCCGGGCCCGTGAACTTCTCGATCAGATCGCCGAAACTGCAAAGGAATTCGCCGCGATAGAGATGTATCCCAAAATGGAAGGCCGCACCATGACTATGGTTCTTGCACCAAAGCCATCATAACTTGCTGATTCGGGCGCATTCGGCCTGTAAAACCGATATTTTCAAAGGAATACTCTTTTTCCCGCCATGGGTTCAGGATTTTCTATTGACTACTCCATAAAAGATATTGCATAGTAATCCGCTACACAATCCCGGCCTGAAAGCCACCGCCGGTCGGGAAATTATTTGCAAAATTCAATAATGGTGGACTCGTAAAAAATCAAGGAGATATACTTATGCCTAAAATAAAAACAAACAGAGCCGCAGCCAAGCGGTTTAAGAAAACAGGTTCAGGGAAATATATTTTTTCAAAATCGCATGCAAGTCATATCCTGACGAAAAAGACCCGGAAACGGAAACGCGCACTGCGCCAGCGGCAGGTTCTGGACAAGTCAAACACAAAGGAAATCAGGCGGTTGCTGCCTAACGGATAGTTAAAGACTAAGGAGTTATATCATGAGGATCAAACGTGGTTTCAAGGCCAGAAGACGCCGAAATAAGGTGCTGAAACTGGCAAGGGGTTTTCGGGGCGGCAGGAGCAAATTGTTCCGGACAGCCGCCGACGCGCTCGACAAGGCGCTGATGTACGCTTACAGGGATCGAAAAGTCCGCAAACGGGAGTTCAGAAAACTCTGGATCGCCAGGATAAACGCCGGTGCCAGAATGAACAGCCTTTCCTACAGCAAGCTCATCAACGGCCTGAAAAAGGCCGGGATCATAATCGACCGTAAGGTCCTTGCGGACCTGGCCGTTTCTGATCCGAATGCCTTTTCACGGCTTGCCGTAACGGCATCCGAACACCTGTAGTCCATCGAACACGAAACCGGGGGGGCGGGGATAAACCCCGCCCCTACGGTATGTCGTAAAACAACTGCATAATAATGAATTTTTTGAACGTCCAACATCGAACGTCCAACGTTGAACATCGAATAATGGGATCGCTTCGTTTTGCTAAATTTATACTTTATAGCCCGTAGGTCGGATTAGGCCGCAGGCCGTAATCCGACAATGGGGCTTTTTCATGCATAAAAATCACAACACAGCCAATTTTCAGGCAATACTATAGTTGAATGACTCGATTAAACAGATCAGGGAAGAGGCCTTAAACGCGCTCCGGGAAGTCCCGGACACCGGGGCGCTGCAATCCCTTTCAACCGCTTTTTTAGGCCGCAAGGGCCGCGTCACCTCCTTTCTCAGAAATATCGCATCCCTTCCCGTTGAAGAGCGGCCAAAAGCCGGGCAAGAAGCGAACAGGGTCAAAAAAGAGCTTGAGGCTGCCTTTGAAGCAGCGCTGGAAAAACTGGCTTCCGATGGAACCGATATGACCGGGGCAATAGACGTGACATTGCCGGGTCGAAAACCTCCTTTCGGCTCCCTTCACCCGGTCACCCAGATCACAAGACTGATATGCGGCGTCTTTGAACGGATCGGGTTTGATATCGCCGAAGGGCCTGAGGTTGAATCCGATTATTACAATTTTGAAGCCTTAAACATACCGAAAGATCACCCTGCACGGGATATGCAAGACACATTTTACGTGTCCGACAATGTCGTGCTCAGGACCCACACTTCCCCGATCCAGATCCGTTATATGACAACGCACACCCCACCTGTCCGAATCATTGCTCCCGGCAGGGTATACAGGTGCGATTCCGATCTGACCCACACACCCATGTTTCATCAAGTGGAGGGCCTGCTCGTGGACAGGGACATATCCTTCGGCGACCTCAAAGGTGTTCTGACCACCTTTATACGGGGAGTTTTTGACGCAAATACGGATATCCGTTTCCGGCCCAGCTTTTTTCCTTTTACCGAACCGAGCGCCGAGCTGGATATCCGCTGTGTAATCTGCGGGGGTAAAGGGTGCAATGTCTGCTCACACACCGGATGGCTCGAGATACTGGGATGCGGAATGGTCCACCCGGCCGTATTTGAAAACGTTGGATACGATACGCGCGCAAATTCGGGGTTTGCTTTTGGAATGGGGATTGAACGTATCGCCATGCTTAAATTCGGAATAAATGATTTGCGCCTGTTTTTTGAAAGCGATATACGCTTTTTAAGGCAATTTTAAGGCAATTTAAATGATAGTCAGTCTGAACTGGTTAAAAGATTACGTATCAATAGACGCCGAAGAGGCCGATCCCGACAGGCTCGCGCACATGCTCACCATGGCCGGCCTGGAGGTCGAAGCCATGACCCGGAGGTATGACTACCTTTCCACCGTTGTTGTCGGGCGTGTAACGGCCGTAGCCCCTCACCCCGACGCCGACCGGCTCAGAATCACGACAGTTGACTGCGGGGATCGCGAGCTTCGTGTGGTATGTGGCGCGCCCAACCTTTCGTCGGGCATGAAAGCGCCTCTGGCCCTTTGCGGGACCATGCTCCCATCCGGAATCAAGGTAAAAAAAAGCAGTATCCGAGGTGTAGAATCAGAAGGTATGCTCTGCAGCGAAGCCGAGCTCGGGCTCGGCCCGGACGGCTCGGGCCTCATGGCCATGTCTCCGGATACACGGCCCGGAGTACCGGTCTCGGAAGCCCTGGGCATAGAAGACACCATATTTGACATCGGACTGACCCCCAACAGGCCCGACTGCCTCAGCCTTATGGGAATCGCAAGGGAAATCGCGGCGGCACTCGATGCCCCGCTGCAATACCCGCCGTCGGATTTGCCCGCCGGCTCCGGAGATATCGATGATTATACCTCCGTCACCATAAACGCTCCTGATCTCTGCCCCCGTTACACGGCTCTTCTTTTAACCGACATCAAGGTGGGGCCCTCCCCTTTCTGGCTTGCAGACCGGCTTTCCTCCGTGGGGCTCAAACCGATCAACAATATTGTCGACATAACCAATTACATTATGATGGAAACCGGGCAGCCGCTGCATGCCTTTGACTTCGACCGATTGGCGGAAAACAGGATTATCGTCAGGACAGCGGGCGAAAAAGCAACCTTTACAACCCTGGACGGAAAAACGCGTGAACTCGCCCCGGAAACACTCATGATCTGCGACGGAGAAAAACCGGTTGCCGTGGCAGGCGTCATTGGCGGCGAAAATTCCGAAATCGAAAATAAGACGACCCGGGTATTGATTGAAAGCGCTTATTTCGACCCGACCTCGATCCGCAGGACCGCCAAGCTCCTCGGTATTTCAACCGATGCCTCATACCGGTTCGAAAGAGGCGTTGATCCGTATGGATGCGTTCGCGCACTCGACCGGGCCGCACGGCTCATGTCCGAAATCGGCGGTGGAAAAATCGTTAACAAAAGGATAGATGAGCATCCCGGACCGGTGCCGATCCGAAAAATCAGGCTGAGCGTCGATAGAGCGAATAAATATATCGGCATTGACCTTAACCGGGAAAAAATGATCAGCCTGCTTGAATCCGTTGAATTTTCAACCGCTCTTTCCGGTGGCGACGCAATTGATGTGACTATTCCTTCTTTTCGCGTGGATGTGTCCAGACCGGAAGACCTGACCGAGGAAATTGCCAGGCTGTGGGGATACGACAGGATTGAAACCACTTTTCCGGAAATAACCACGGGAGAAGCGCCTCCTGACCGACCCATGATGCGGCTCAGGGACAGGGCCAGGGACATCCTGGCCGGGTTCGGTTTTTACGAGGCCATCTCCTACAGCTTTATAGCCGAAAACGCAGTGGAGAAATTGCGTATTGCCGAAAAAGATCCCCGCCGCAACATGGTAAAAATACTCAACCCGATTTCCGAAGACCTGTCTGTGATGCGGACCACCCTTATCCCCGGGCTCCTCGAATCCATGCGCACAAATATATCTCACGCCGAATATAACCTTAAACTCTTTGAAACAGGAAAGACTTTTTTTAATACCCCCGGCGAGGAACTTCCGATCGAATCTGAAATGGCAGCAGGGCTTCTGAGTGGAAACCGCTGCAATGCCGCTTGGCATACACGTCCGGAGCCCGTTGATTTCTTTGACCTCAAGGGAATACTTGAATCCCTTTTTTCCGGTCTTGGAATAAAAAACATTACATTTATTAGGCCCGACCCGGTTGAATGCTCCTATACCAGCCCGATAAAAACAGCCGTGATTCATGCGTCAAACAACGTAATCGGCAGCATGGGCGAGCTTGATGCAAATGTGATGAAAAATTTCGACATACGCCAATCCGCCTTTGTCTTTGAACTCTTTTTAGACAAACTGATGCAAATCGTTCCCGATGAAGTTAATTTTACCCCCATTCCAAAATTTCCGGCCGTCAGCCGCGATATCACAATGATCGTTGCACAGGACCTGGCGGCCGGGGAAATTTTAGAACGGGTGCGCTATTTAAAACAGGAACTTGTGGAAGATGTTTTTCTGCTTGATGTTTATAGCGGAGAACCGATTCAAAAAGACAAAAAAAGCGTTTCCATACGGATCATTTACCGTTCATTCGAAAAAACACTTAAAGACGGTGAAATAAACCGGCTCCACACGACCTTAAGCGGACGGCTCGTTTCACATTTTAATGCCTCGCTGCCCGGGGAATAAAAAAAGGGAAAATTTGATGGCGTCGTAAAAAGTCCCATCTACTGCGTTGTAGCGGGTCGCGAAATACTCGGAATACTATATGTATGCCTCCGCTTTCGCGAC
>JAADHK010000025.1 GCA_013151835.1 Deltaproteobacteria bacterium | reverse complement strand
GGATAAAAGCCGCCGAAGAGGCGAGACTAAAGAAAGAAGCTGAAGAAGCAAGGCTGAAGCAGGAAGCCGAGGCGGCAAAGTTAAAAGCCGCCCAAGAGGCGAGGATAAAAGCCGCCAAAAGGATACGATTGCTGGAAGACAAGCGGAAAGCCGTCGTCAGCAAGACCGACCGGCTTGATTCGGAATACCAGGCGCTTATTGAACAGCGCAAATTGCTCGAAAATTCCAGACAAAATCTTGGAACACAGGTAAAAATCGAGGCCTATAACCGATCGGTCCAGGAGCTGAATGAAAAGATAAAGGCCTACCGGGAAAAACGAAAAGCCCTGGAAGTCGAAGTAGATGCGTTTAATGGCACACTCAAGAAATGAGACAGGGATCGGCATGCCATCCGAAGATATAAAACTGACGGATACCTTTATACGCATATCGGGTATGGATAATCAGATGGAGGCACAGCTCCTTGATTCCATTTTAGATGAGCGTGCTATCCCGCACAGGATCTGCTCCTTTCACGATACTGCCTATGACGGACTTTACCAGGCACAGAAAGGATGGGGCGAAATTACCGCTCCTTTTGCATACAAAAGGCAAATCGAGGAAATTTTAGAACAAATCCGGACAGCGTCCGAGCCGGTACCTTAAAGGGATACACATCAATCCGTGACGGGCCTGCGTTAATCCTGCTGTGGACTGACCGTATTTTGATGCAAAAAACAATTAACACAAATGGACGAAAAAGGGAGGCTTTCTCATGGAGACCGATAAAGCAAAATACATGGCGGATTTCAATAAAGCACTCGAAATCGGAAGGCCGCCCAATGTGGCAGCCCTATTTCCCCATTCACGGGCGCTTATTGTCAGCAGCAAATACATCGACCGGGCCATGCTGAAAAAAGGCCATGCCATGGTCATGGCATGTAATGGGAGGAGTTACTTTGTAATCCGGGGTGTGCTTGCAGCGGCCCAGAGGGCAAACTCCCCGATCATCATCGAAATCGCCAAGTCCGAGGGGGGGGCAAACGCATATTGCGCGGTCAACTATTGGAACATAGCCCGCCTTGTGGACGACCTGTGCAATGAGATGGAGATCACGGTCCCTGTCGCCGTGCATGCAGACCATTATGGAATCAAGAGCGATGGCGATATCGAGACCGCCAAAACCGAGATACCGAGCATGTTCGACGCCGGAATCACATCCATCGCGATGGATGCCTCTCACCTTCCGGACGAAAACAACCTTAAAGCCAACCTGATGCTCGCGCCATTGATCCCGAAATGGGCCGGCTACGAGACGGAAGTGGGCGAGATTAAGGGAACGCTGGGTCTTTCAACCCCCGAGGAAGCCCTGTTTCTGATCCGGGGCTTAAACGCATACGGCCTTTTTCCGGACTGGATCGCCTTAAACAACGGCACAACCCACGGGATCGAGGCCGGTTCGGAGGGTATCAACGTGGAGCTTACCGCATCCATTCACGAGGCCCTCTCCCCATACAAGGTCTCCGGGGCCCAGCACGGCACTTCCGGTAACAGTACCGACAGGCTCCGCCAGATCGCGGCAAAGACCCGGACAACCAAGGCGAACGTAGCCACAGCGCTCCAGATGATCTCCTGGGGACTTGAGGTCAACGATTACGGAAATGCCCGGCTTGATGAACAGGGACGGTTCATCAAGGTCGAAGGAGAGGGGATGACTGAAGAAAGCTGGGCTAAAATAACGAATTATGCAGATGAGCGCGGACTTAAAATGGGGGACTACAAAAAACTGAACCTTCCCTTTGAAAATATCTTGCTTTCACAGCCGAGGGAAATACGCCTCCGCATGGCCGCCCGTGTGGAAGATTTTGTTTACCGGCTCTTAACCGATGTTTTCAATGCCGGAGATACCGCGCCCCTCGCAGTTTCCGAAATTCTGGCAACCGGGTCCCACGATCCCGGTCCAAAGGCGGAGCGGATCGAAAATCCCAATGACTGGACCCCGGAAAAAATCGCTGAAAAAGCCGCCGGCATGGATGTGGATAAGGGGCCGGAAGGCGACTTCGACGATTAGGACGACTCCGTCCATGGAGAAATCTTTTAGAAGATGAATTCATCGTGGAGTTCACTGGAATGAGAGAAAAAAAATTCTGCCCATATTGCGGTGCGCCCCTTTCGGAGCGGATAGAAGAAGGGCGAACGCGGAAATGGTGCAAGGCCTGCAATACCACCCTGTACGAAAATCCTGTCCCGGCAACGTGCAGCGTTGTAATTGATGATCAAAACCGTATACTTCTGGTCAAGAGAAGCGTAGAGCCTAAAAAAGGGGTATGGTGCCTTCCGGGCGGATTTATGGAAAACGGCGAAAACCCTGAACAAGGGGCATTGCGCGAGCTTTTCGAGGAAACAGGGTTACGCGGGAAAGTCGATTTTTTATTAGGTGTTGTATCCACTCCCGGCACCATTTACGATTCCATACTCATGACCGGCTTTCTGGTGCGGGCTTATACCGGAAAGGCGAAGGCCGGTGATGATGCCGAAAAAGCAGAGTGGTTTTCCATGGATACATTCCCGGAAATCGCCTTTACCAGCCATAAAAATTTTATAAGCATATACCGGGCCGCCCATGAAAATACCCCAGCACCAGGTTGAAAACGTCTTAAAGGCATATAAAAAGCATCTGCTTTCATCGGCAAAAGACGATAGTAAAGGCAAGGCAACAGACCGATTTTCCGAAAAAAAACGGCTTGTCCGAAACAAAATTCTCATGGATATCGCCAGGCGGACGGCTGTTTTACGCCATGATCACGGCGTGCTTAAGCCGGGAGAAGAAAACTGCCCGGACGCCGGGGTGGAAAACAGAATAAAATACCACACCATCGGCCCTGATGGTAAAGAAACTCATTCCATTGATATAACAAATCTTCTATAGTTCTCACCAATAATGTCCCTAAGAACAGCAGGGAAAACAAATATGATCAAAAAAAGGAACTTTATCAAATTCATCCAGTTATGGGTAATTATCATTATCGTAATGATTGGTGGAAGCATGATTGTTCTTGAGATTGCCAACTCCTATCGAAATTTCAACTTCCGCGCGGATCAAATGCGGTCAGATTATACATCCCGGCAGAAACAGGCAATCAAACAGGAAGTTAAACGGGTTGTGGACAGGATTCGTCTTAAAAAGGCCCAAAGTGAAGGTTTGACAAAAAACAAGGTCAAATCAAGAGTTTATGAAGCGTATTCTATCGCTCAAAATATTTATCAACAAAACCAAATGATTGAGACCAAAGATAGAATTAAACAAATGATCTTAAATGCATTAAGACCCATCCGGTTTGAAAACAAAAACGGCTATTATTTTGCGGTATCGATGGACGGGGTTGAGCAATTATACCCGGCTCGGCCGGAACTGGAAGGAAAAAACCTGATCGGTTTGCAGGATATTAAAGGCAATTTTATTATCCAAAATGAAATCAATGTGATCAAAAAATCAGGGGAAGGGTTTGTAAAAGGCTTCCGGCTTAAACCCGGGAAAGACCCTGCGGCCGCCTATAAAAAAATATCGTTTGTTAAATATTTTAAACCATTGGACTGGTATTTCGGGACCGGTTTATATGTTGATGATATTGAGAATCAGATAAAAGCAGATCTGCTCTCAGACATCAGCAGGGTTCGGTTTGGAAAGGAAGGATATATTTTTGTTAACAAATTAAATGGGGATACGCTGGTATCAAATGGAAAACAATTTTCCGGAGAAAAAAAACTGTGGGAGATCTTTAATGAAAATGCAGAAAAGATAAAAGGCATTTTTAAGAAAGAGCACGATGCCGCCTTAACTCCCGGCGGTGATTATATATATTATTCGTGGATAAAGCTGACCCAGTCAAATATTGAATCACCTAAAGTATCTTTTATTTACGGAATCCCTGAATTGAAATGGCTTGTGGGCGCCGGCGTGTATCTTGATGATGTGGAAACGGTTATTGCCCGGATGCAAACCCGATTAAATAACCAGATCAAGATGGAAATACTCTATTCCTTCCTGATTATTCTGGGCATCATCGCTTTTCTTCTTCTTTTATTCAACTGGTTGAACCGCAAGCTAAAAAAAGATCTCAACCTGTTTATCTCGTTTTTCAACAAAGCAGCCCTTTCTGATGAATCGATTGACCGGGACCGGGTTCGGTTTGACGAGTTTGACCGGATGGCGGAAAACGCCAACAAGATGCTTGCGGATCGTAAACAGGCCGAAAAGGATTGGCAAACCACCTTTAACTCCACAAACGATGCCATCTGGATTCAAGATCAGGAATGTCGCATACTCCGCTGCAATAAAATGACGGAGAAGATATTACAACAACCGTCTGACAAAATAATCGGCAAACACTGCTGGGAGGTTACACATGGTACGTCCCATCCGATTTCAGGGTGTCCTTTTCAGCGGTTACAGGACAGCCTGCAACGGGAAACAACGGAATTGCAGATAGGTAAACGGTTCTTTCAAGTCACCACAGATCCCATTCTGAATGAAACCGGCGGATTTGACGGTGCTGTTCATTGCATCAGGGACATCACCGAGCGCAAACGGCTGGAGGATGCGCGGCTGGAGAGTGAAACAAAATATCGTTCTATGATGGAAGCAATGAAAGAGCCGGTCTATATCTGCTCGTCCGATTATCGAGTGAAATATATGAATCCGGCCATGATCAAAAGGATAGGCCGTGATGGCGCGGGAGAGCTTTGTTTCAAAGTCATTCACGGTTTGGATGAAAAATGCCCATGGTGTGTGCATGATAAAGTCCAGCAAAATGAATCTTGTGAGCTAAACATTGTCAGCCCAAAAGACAACCATTCCTACCATGTTTCCTGCTCTCCCATTGTTCATGGAGACGGCTCTGTTTCAAACATGACTATTTGTAGAGACATTTCTGAATTAAAAAAACTTGAAGCCCAGTTTTACCAGGCCCAGAAGATGGAATCCGTGGGCCGTCTTGCCGGCGGGGTGGCCCATGATTACAACAATTCACTTTCCGTGATCATGGGTTTCACCGAACTGGCCATGGGCAAGGTCGGCCCGGACGGGCCGGTGCGTGATAATCTTGAGGAAATCCTTAAAGCCGCAGACCGCGCGGCGGGCATTACCCGTCAACTGCTGGCCTTTGCCCGCAAGCAGACCATCACCCCTAAGGTGCTTGACTTAAACGACAGCGTGGAAAGCATGCTGAAAATGCTCCTGCGGCTCATCGGCGAGGACATCGATCTTACCTGGCTGCCGGGGAAAAACCTGGAGCCCGTTAAGATGGACCCCTCCCAGATCGACCAGATTCTGGCCAACCTGTGCATAAACGCCCGGGACGCTATCAGCGGTGTGGGCAGGATTACCATTGAAACGAAAAACATCATATTTGATACGGACTATTGCTCCGATCATCCCGGTTTTATTCCCGGTGAATTTGTCATGCTGGCCGTAAGCGACAACGGCTGCGGCATGGAAAAGGAAATTATCGACAATATTTTTGAGCCGTTTTTCACCACAAAGGATGTGGATAAGGGCACCGGCTTAGGCTTATCAACGGTCTACGGCATCGCCAAGCAGAACAACGGGTTCGTCAATGTTTACAGTGAACCGGGAAAAGGTACGACAATAAAAATCTATCTGCCCGGGTATAAGGGTGAAGCCGTTGAAAAACAGGAGGAAAGCTATGCACAAATTCCGGCCGGCCGGGGAGAGACTCTCCTGGTTGTGGAGGATGACCTTGCAATCCTGAACCTTGTCCAAAAAATTCTCACCGGACTTAGCTACACCGTCCTGGCTGCGGGCGCACCAAAAGATGCCCTGAACCTGGCCGAAAAACATACCGGCAATATCCACCTGGTCATCACCGATGTTGTCATGCCTGAAATGAACGGCCTGGAGCTGACACAACGGCTGCAATCCTTTTATCCGGACTTAAAAAGCATATTCATGTCCGGATATACTGCCAATGTCATCGCCCACCATGGAATCCTGGACAAGGAGGTGTACTTTATCCAGAAGCCGTTTTCCAAAAGAGACCTGGCGTTAACCGTTCAAAAAGCGCTGGAAAGTGAAGATTGAAATAAACTACCCCGCCGCAAGCGGACGGGGTATTGGACCCTGGCTTCGCAATAAAATATTCGCACGGCCCACGTAGCGGAAGGCTTCAGCCTTTCAGTTAAAGGCGGCCTGAAGGCCGCCCCTACGAGGGCAGTACAAGAAAAATAACAGCCGGCAAGAACCAAACCGGACACTACTGAATAAATCTCTTAAGTTAATGACATTGAGTTGACAGTTGATAAACAACTCCGTCAACCGGCAGCCCTTTTGCCCCCTCCTTTTTCTCCCATTTTTCCTTCAGGCCCTTTATCCTGTTTTCAAGCCTTGTGCGGACAGCTTCCGGCACGAGCCGGGCAAGAATCCCGGCGGACCTGTTGACGGCAGGGGCCGTTCTTGAATGGCGGACCATGTCTGCGCCCCCCGGGGGGAGAAAGGTGGTAAGGAGAAAAAAGAGGGCCGCCGCCAGGACCACTCCCTTGGCAACGCCGAACAATGCCCCGAAAAACCGGTCGATAAACCCGAGAAACACGGCTTTTAAAAGGGTCCTGGCAAGAATCCCCAGGCCGGTAACAAGGGTGAAAATACCGGTGAACATCACGAGAAAAGAAAAAATGTTCACATATGTCGGGTTTGAAATCCATTGGCTCAAAAACGGGGTCAGGGAGTGATAGCGACCGTAAGCGATGTAAAACCCGCCTATAACACCTGCGATGGCTGCGATTTCCCTGATAAACCCCCGGAATATCCCGCGTATTACGCAATAGCCCATAATGGCGACAACGGCTGTATCAAAGGGATTCATGGCATTGACAATCCTTTGGAAAAGGTGGTAGCCTGATCAAAAATTAAATTGTAACCGTATCAGAGGGTTAAATTACTAGAGGCATTAAGGGGAGTCAAGGCATTAAAACGATCGGGAATAAGGATACCATGGCACCTTACAATAAGGACGTCAAAACCGAGGTCACCTTTGACGAAGTTTCCCATACAAAGGCCCTTTTCGGCGCCCAAAACAAAAATCTGAAACGGATTGCCGAAGCCGTTGAGGTCGCCATAAACGCAAGGGGCAACACGGTATTTATCAGGGGAGATTCAATCGCGGCAGATCTTGCCGCAAACATATTGAACCAGTTGTACGGGCTGATAAAAGAAGGGTATCCCGTTTTTGCAAACGATGTCGATTATGCTGCAAACGTGCTGAGCCGTGACAGCGGTATTTCCCTTAAGGATATTTTTTTAGACACGGTATACATAAAATCCAACAAACAGACCATCACCCCGAAAAGCCCGGTACAAAAGGAATATATAGACGCAATCCGCAAGTTTGACATCGTATTCGGAGTCGGACCCGCCGGAACCGGCAAGACCTACCTGGCCATGGCAATGGCCGTTGCCGCGCTTGCAAAAAAACAGGTGACCAGAATCGTCCTCACCCGACCGGCCGTGGAGGCCGGTGAGGCTCTGGGCTTTCTTCCGGGCGACCTGGCCGAAAAGGTGAACCCTTACCTGCGGCCATTGTACGACGCCCTTCATGACATGATGAATTTTGAGCGGGCCGCCGGTCTTATGGAGCACGATGTCATAGAAGTGGCCCCTCTGGCCTTCATGCGGGGCCGCACCTTAAACGATTCTTTCATTATCTTAGACGAGGCACAGAACTCCACGAGTGAGCAGATGAAAATGTTTTTAACCCGGATAGGCTTCAGCTCAAAGGCTGTAATAACCGGTGATATCACCCAGAGTGATCTGCCCCGGGACCGGGCGTCGGGACTGGCCGATGCCATGGATATCCTTGCCGGTATCGACGGAATTGCATTTGTCAATTTTACAAAACAGGATGTGGTTCGCCATAAACTGGTACAGAAAATCATAAACGCCTATGAGACCAGAACCCATGAATATTAAACCACCCAGGATAACATTTGACAAGCCGGCAGGAAACACCGCCCTTTCAATAGGTATTATCACGCTTGTGGCAATTATTTCCACCCTTATTTTCTATCCAAAATTCACTATATTCAGAACCCCCTATAATATCGGTGACATATCCGCCGAAAACATCAAGGCCCCGGAAAATTTCTTTATCGAAGATCATGATGCCACAATCGAAAAAAAACAGGCGGCACGAAAGGATGTGCTCACTGTTTACGATTATGACCGGAGTCTTGAAAATATGCTTGCCCAAAAAATCATCCAGGCATTTGCCATTCCACGCACTATTATTAACAGCAGCGGGGCCTCCGGGCCAAATACACAGGACGACCTGCATTTAAAAATTATTGCTTTAAAATCCGAATTTGAAAAAATTATGGGGATTCCGGTCAGTGCCGGCGCATACCAGGTACTGGAAAATGAAAAATTTTCCAAAAAAATACCGGGCCTGATCATAAAAATACTATCCGGAATCCTTGGTAACGGCGTGGTCGCCAACAAGGATCTGCTTTTAAAGGAGAACGACAAGGGGATAAGCCTTAAAACCATCGGCGTAAACGACGAAAAGACCGTGCGCAATCTCAGGCACTTCTACGGCATGGATCAGGCCAGGGCCATGGTGCGCATCATAGGAGATCCGCTTTTAAAGGGGATGGATTACAACCTTGTCAACCTGATCGTCGATTTCACCCAGCGCCTGGTCCAGCCCAATATCACCTTGAACAGGAGAGAAACCGAAAAACGGAAATCCGCCGCTGAATCCGGGATCAAGCCGATCCTGTACCAGATCAAGAAAGGAGAGATGATTTTAAGGGAAGGCCAGCGGGTTTCCAGGACCGACATGCTCAAGCTTTCGGCATTAAAAAAGAAAACCGGCAGGGCCCGGCTTCTGGAACAGGGCGCGGGTACAGCCCTGATCATACTCGTCCTGCTGATCATGACCTATTATATCCACCTGCGCTACCGCCCTGAAATCAGGGCCAACCAGAACAAGAGCCTTCTTTTTATCGCGAGCGTGCTCTTGTCGGTCTTCCTTATGGCCCAGCTTTCAGCGGCCCTTGCAGGGGCATTGAGCGAAAACACACCCCTGTCAATTCACTCACAATCAATGTTTTACGGCATCCCGGTTGCGGCCGGCGCCATGACCATCTGCCAGTTTCTCGGTTTTTCCGTGGCGTTTCCCTTTGCCATTGTCATGGCCTTTATCACCGCAATCCTCTTTGAAAACAGTTATGCTTACTGCCTCTATTTCCTGCTCAACAGTATAATGGGCGCATTCTGGCTTCAAAATTCACGCCACCGCAAGGACCTGATTCAGGCCGGCTTCCGTCTGGGGCTTTTAAATATAGGGCTTGCGACCATCATCGACATCTATATCGCCGATATCGGTATCATAAAAATCCTGTGGGATATGACCTTCGCCTTTGCCGGAGGTATCAGCGCCGGCATCGTAACCATCGGGGTGACGCCAATAGTTGAGATGGCCTTTGGATTCACGACGGACAGCACCCTGCTGGAACTCTCCAACCTGGACCAGCCGCTCATGCGCCGCCTGATGCTCGAAGCCCCGGGGACCTATCACCACAGCGTGATCGTGGGATCAATGGCTGAGGCGGCGGCATCCGAAATCGGAGCAAATCCCCTGCTGGCAAAGGTATGTGGATATTACCACGATATCGGCAAATTGAAAAACCCCCTCTATTTCATCGAAAACCAGAAAGACGGCAAAAACGTCCACAACAAGCTGGCGCCGTCCATGTCATGCCTGGTTTTGACCTCCCATGTGAAAAACGGAGTTGAACTGGCGCGTGAATACGGGCTCGGCCAGGAGATAACCGATGCCATAAAACAGCACCACGGAACGAGCCTGATCCGTTTCTTTTATGAAAAGGCCAAAACCGTTAAAAAAGACCAGAACGTTAATATAGACGACTTCCGCTATCCCGGCCCGAAACCTCAGACCAAGGAAACCGCGCTTATCATGATGGCGGACGTGGTGGAGGCCGCTGCAAGGACCCTGGAAGATCCTTCTCCATCCAGAATACAGGGCATGGTTCAGCAACTCATCAATAAAATTTTTTCCGACAACCAGCTGGATGAATCGCCACTAACCCTGAAGGATCTTCACAGCATCGCCCGGAACTTCAATAAAATTTTAAATGGAATTTATCACCACAGGATCGAATATCCCGATAAAGCCTTTCCCGAAAACGTAAAAAAGAAAACCAGAAATGGAAATACAGATACAAAATCGCCGGAAGCACAGCCTGATAAAGACCAGGCAGATCCTGCGGACGACGAAAATACTCTTAAACGCCTTGGGCAGACCTGACGCCGAGCTTTCCATACTCGTTGTGGACGATGGGGAAATAGCCGAAATAAACCGGCAGTACCTGGGACGCACCGGCCCGACCAACGTAATCTCCTTTCCCATGAACGAAGGCGGGTTTGACGATATAAATCCGGATTTGCTCGGCGATGTTGTAATATCCGTCGACACGGCGCAAAGAGAGGCGGCAGATGCCGGAATCGGGATCACGGACCGGTTTGACGACCTTCTGATCCACGGCATACTTCATTTGCTTGGCTACGACCATGAGACCGGAGAAGAAGACGAAAGGATAATGGCTGAAAAAAATGCATGGCTGAAGGATTGCCTTGCAAAGAACTAAGGACACAAAAGATGACAGGATTAGCAGTTAACGTAGACCATATCGCAACACTTCGGCAGGCCCGAGGGGCCGCATACCCGGATCCGGTAGCTGCCGCAGTCCTGGCGGAACTTGCCGGGGCCGACGGGATCGTCGTTCACCTCAGGGAAGACCGCAGGCATATCCAGGACAGGGACGTTTATCTCCTTCGTAACACGATTTCCACTAAAATGATTATGGAAATGGCGGTAACGGATGAAATTATGGATATCGCCTGCGAAGTTAAGCCGGAGCAGGTGACACTCGTGCCGGAAAAACGGGAAGAACTCACCACTGAAGGGGGTCTGGACGTGACCGCCAACAGGGACCTTGTGGCATCGGCCGCCCAAAGACTCCATGACTCCGGAATTTTGGTATCCTTGTTCATCGACCCCAACCCGGCCCAGATAGAAGCCTCGGCAGCGATCGGGGCTGACCTTATCGAGATACATACCGGAACGTTCTGTGACGCTCAGACAATGGATGAAAAACAGCGCGCATTTTCCGATATCATAGAGGCCGCCCGGCTGGCAAGGAAGATGGAACTTGGCATAAACGCCGGCCACGGGCTATGCTACAATACCATCAAATGGTTCAGAGGCTCCGATATAATCGATGAATTCAGTATCGGTCACAGCATTATCGCCCGGGCCGCGCTCGTGGGCATGGACAGGGCGGTAAAAGAAATGATCGAGCAGATCAAATTGACAGGCCCGTAAACCGAGTTTTACCCCTCGTTCCCACGCTCCAGCGTGGTGAGAACGCATATGAAACGCAATAACAGGAGAGCTCCTTATAATGCGCCTTCTTACCGCAGACGAAATGCGCGAGGCAGACCGGCAGACCATCGAGTCCTTCGGCATACCCGGCCGGGTGCTCATGGAAAACGCCGGCAGGGGAGCTGTGCGCGTGTTTCTGGAAAATTTTCCCGATGCACTGAACAAGGCCGTGGGGATTGCCGCAGGACGGGGCAACAACGGCGGGGACGGGTTTGTCATGGCCCGCTGCCTTGCGTCCATGGGAGCGGATGTTACTATCTTTCTCCTTTCCGAGCCTGCCCGGCTTTCGGGTGATGCCGCAGCCAATTTCGGGCTTTTATCCCCCCTGAACATCCCGGTTATCGAAATCCCGGATGTTGACGCATTTCACACGCTAAAAAGCCGGATGCAAAAGCCCATGCTCTGGATTGACGCCATCTTCGGCACCGGCCTTAATTCCGATATCAGGGGGCATTACAGGCAAATCATAGATTTTATAAATGATTCAGGAAAGCCTGTCTTTTCCGTGGATATTCCCTCCGGCCTTCATGCCGACATCGGCCAACCCCTTGGGACATGCATAAAGGCCCATGCCACCGCGACCTTCGGGGCGGCCAAACCGGGGCTTGTCATGGCGCCCGGCTGCGCCTGTTCAGGCCGACTTTCCATTATAGACATAGGTATTCCAAACCAGGTGATTTCGGAAATAAACTCCACTCACCATCTGATAACAGCCGAAGATATCCGGGCTATCCTTCCAAACAGGCCCGTTGATACCCACAAAGGAAATACCGGCCACGTACTCGTTGCAGCCTGTTCAAAGGGCAAGACCGGGGCCGGTGCGCTAAGCGCCATTGCGGCATTAAGGGCCGGGGCCGGGCTTGTGACCCTGGCCGTGCCCGATACGCTGGCGCCCATCATTGAGGGCCTTGCGCTTGAAACTATGACACTGGCCCTTCCGGCCACGGCCGATGGCGCTTTATCCGAGGCCGGCGCGGATATAATCCTGGAAAACCTTAACGACAAACAATGCCTTGCTCTCGGCCCGGGGATCGGGACTCTGCCTGAAACAGGCCGCATGGTGCGACGTATTGTGGAAAATTCCTTGTCCCCCATGGTAATGGATGCCGACGCCTTGAATCTTGTGGCACAAAATCCCAAAATCCTTAAAAACAAACAGGCCGAAATCGTCATAACCCCGCATCCCGGGGAGATGGCCCGCCTTGCGGGAACAATAGTCGCGGATATTCAGGCGGACCGGGTCGGTGTTGCAAAGAGATTTGCAAAAGATTTCGGCGTATGCGTGGTCTTAAAAGGCGCGCGCACGGTGATCGCGGCTCCAAAGGGGGATGTGTTCATCAATCCCACCGGTAACCCGGGCATGGCGTCTGCCGGCATGGGTGACGCACTCACCGGAATAATCGCCGGAATAATCGCCCAGGGCCATGATATTTTAACGGCCGCCAGGCTCGGGGTCTACATCCACGGAGCCGCAGCGGACATTCTCATGGCCGAAACCGGCCCGGGATTTTTGGCATCAGAGGTAATCGATACCATTGCCGATGCCGTATTTAAGATAAAAAACAAGACAATTTCCGATTATTCCCAATCGGTTTTTTCAATTGTTTTTCATAATGGACAGGCCGGTGCATAGAATTGAAGTTATAACAAACGGTCCGGACGAAACCTTCGCGCTGGCAAAACGCCTGGGCCAACTGATCGATTCAAAGACGACAATCGCCCTTTCCGGGGACCTCGGCGCCGGCAAGACCGTGTTTGTCCAGGGGCTTGCCGACGGCCTGGATGTGCCCGAAGGCTGTTATGTCACCAGCCCCACATACACCATTGTAAACGAATATCCGGCCCGGATTCCCCTGTTTCATATCGATCTTTACCGCATATCGTCTTCAGATGAACTGGAATCCGCCGGCATTCATGAAATCCTTGACGGGAAAGGGGTCATTGCCGTGGAATGGGCCGAGCGGGCGGGCACGGACGTATTGCCTGCAGATATAGCCGTAAGCATCACCATAATGGATGACACCCGCCGCAACATCGCCTTCTTTTTTTATGGACCACAGGCACAATATCTGATACAAGGCCTTGATCCCGACAATAAAAATGACATACATATGGAGCAGTAAATGGCGCTTATAGTACAAAAATACGGCGGGACCTCGGTGAGAGATATCGACAGAATCCGAAACGTCGCGTTACGGATCGCAAAAACCCGTGACCGGGGAGACGATGTGGTGGTCGTGCTGTCGGCCATGAGCGGCGTGACAGACAGACTCCTGCAAACTGCGGGAGAAATCACGGATCGACCCGAAAAACGCGAGCTGGACGTTCTTCTGGCCACGGGCGAGCAGACAACGGTAGCTCTCATGGCCATAACTCTTTCGTCCATGGGGTACAAGGCCCGGTCCCTGCTGGGATATCAGGCGGAAATACTCACGGACGGCATGTCCACAAAAGCGCGAATCCGCGATATCGGCTCGGGACGGATCCGCTCCCTGCTCGATGAGGGCCATATCGTCGTTGTCGCCGGATTCCAGGGGGCCGACTCAGAGGGGAATATAACCACCCTGGGCCGCGGAGGTTCGGACACTTCGGCCGTGGCCATCGCGGCAGCCGTCAAGGCGGATGAGTGTGAGATCTACACCGATGTGGACGGAATATATACTGCGGACCCGAATATCTGCTCAAAGGCTAAAAAACTCGATAGGATATCCTATGACGAGATGCTTGAGATGGCCAGCCTGGGAGCAAAAGTGCTCCAGATACGCTCGGTTGAATTCGCCAGGAAATACAATGTGGTGATCCATGTAAGATCTTCTTTTAACGATGAAAAAGGGACTATTGTTGTTCATGAGGACTCGAATATGGAAAAAATGATTGTTTCAGGGGTTACGCACAGCAAGGACGTGGCCCGTATAACTTTGCTCAAAGTACCCGACCAGCCGGGAATAGCAACGGGCATACTTTCACCCATAGCCGACGCAGGCATTCAGGTCGATATCATCATCCAGAACACCCGCGCCGGCAATATGACCGATTTCACATTTACGGTTCCACGGACCGACTATGCGGCCGCCATGGAGATAGAAAATAAAGTCGCAAAAGAAATAGGCGCCTCCGAGGTCCGGGGAGACGATATGGTGGCCAAGATATCGGTGGTGGGCGTGGGCATGAGGAGTCATTCGGGAGTTGCGGCAAAGATGTTTGCGGCCCTGGCAACTGAAAACATCAATATCCGGATGATAAGCACGTCTGAAATCCGTATTTCGTGCGTGATCGAGGAAAAATACACGGAACTGGCCGTGCGAACGCTTCACACCGCCTTCGGGCTCGACGATGAAAATAAAACCGTATAAGATGCATGGGCACTTATTACTGCCATGTGCAATAAAGAGACTCCAATCGGTTTTTGAAATGAAATTCGCCCCGGACCAGCTCATCGTCACCCTTGTTTGCGCTGCGGTCATAGCCGCCTTGCTGGCGCTCAGGATATCCGCGCTTTTCTGATTTTTTTGCTGTCCGGTTCGATGTATGGGTTGTAATCTTATATCGAATATCCTCCCTGATGTTGTTTTTTTGTTGACAAATTTAAATTTAAAAATATAATTTATCGGTTTATAATCAATCAAACTGCAAATGTGGTTTATAACCGTACCGCATGTAAGGAGACGAAAAGATGTATGCTGTTGTTGCAACAGGTGGGAAACAATACAAAGTCGAGGAAGGCAGTGTCCTTCGCATAGAAAAAATACCCGGCGACATAGGGGACGGCGTTACCTTTGACGAGGTTCTTATGCTGACCGATGGAGACAATGTTTCAATCGGCCGGCCGAAACTCGAAAACGTGAACGTGAATGCAACGATACTGGAGCAGGGGAAAGCGAAAAAAATTATAGTCTTCAAGTACAAACGCCGCAAGCGTTATCGCCGGAAACAGGGCCACCGCCAGATGTATACGGCGGTTAAAATAGACGGGATAGAAAACCGGGCTTGCGAGGCTTGATTGTCAGGGTTCCAGGGCTATATTTTTTAAAAACGATTTAGCCGTAGGTCGGTAAGCTGCACATAATCCGACCTAAGTCGATTTAATACGGCTTACTCATTCATCAATATTATGACATGTAAAATAAGGGGTATAAAATGGCACATAAAAAAGCCGGTGGAAGCACTAAAAACGGGCGGGACAGCCAGGGACAGCGCAGAGGCGTAAAACGTTACGGCGGCCAGCAGGTTGTGGCCGGGAATATTTTGATCCGGCAACTCGGAACAAAAATTCATCCCGGCGTAAACGTAGGTATGGGCAAGGACTATACTCTCTTTGCCAAGACAGACGGCATCGTGACTTATGAGCGCCTGGGCAGATCGCGCAAAAAAGTCAGCGTATATGCGGCGTGAAATTCATAGATGAAGCGATTATCCGGGTTACGTCCGGAAACGGGGGGCGCGGGTGCGTCAGTTTCAGGCGCGAGCGTTATGTTCCCCGTGGCGGTCCTGACGGGGGGGACGGCGGCAAGGGCGGAGACATTGTAATAACGACCACCTCACGAAGAAGAACGCTTCATCAGTTCAGATTCAAACGGGAATTTAAGGCCAAAAACGGCGGATACGGTCAGGGCCGACAGAAAACCGGAAAAAACGGAGAGGACCTGATCATAGAGGTTCCGCCGGGCACCCTTATCAAAAACTTTGATGCCGAAAATAAAGTTACCGGCGACCTTATCCGAGATTGCGTATCAGACGGCCAGACCTTTGTTCTCGCGAAGGGAGGAATAGGCGGCCGGGGAAACCGCCGCTTCAAAACATCCACCAACCGCGCTCCCAGATATGCCCAGCCGGGCGAACCGGGAGAAGAAAAAACGTTAAGGCTCGAGCTTAAACTCCTTGCTGACGCCGGTATTATAGGCCTTCCCAATGCCGGGAAATCAACGCTTTTAAGCAGAATTTCAGCCGCGCGTCCAAAGATAGCCAATTATCCATTCACCACCCTGACTCCCACCATAGGCGTCGTGTCAGCGGGTTTCGGGGAGCCCTTCACGGTCGCGGACATTCCCGGTCTTATCGAAGGCGCCCATACCGGCGTCGGGCTCGGCATCCGCTTCCTTAAACACGTGGAACGGACAAAAATCCTCATCCATTTAATAGATGCATCCTCCATTGAGCAAAAAGATCCCCTTGCCTCC
The DNA here is from genome assembly GCA_013151835.1 of Deltaproteobacteria bacterium. Taxonomy (GTDB): domain Bacteria; phylum Desulfobacterota; class Desulfobacteria; order Desulfobacterales; family Desulfosalsimonadaceae; genus JAADHK01. The sequence continues at coordinate 18,182 of JAADHK010000025.1, read as the reverse complement.
TGGCGCGCCATAAACCGTGAACTGGCGGGATACGACAAGCCCCTTTCGCAAAAACCGCAAATAATTGTTTTAAACAAGCTTGATATCACAGGCTCAAAAGCTATGGCGGATTGTTTTAAAGCCGCGCTCCGTTTGATATCGGATGATCATGTAATTTCGATCTCGGCCGTTACGGGCGAGGGAGTGGACGACTTTTTAAAGGAACTTTACAGCAAAATATAGGGAAAAAAATGGAGCGCAGACCTTACTTTGGCCGGGCGAAGCGGGTGGTTGTAAAGGTGGGCAGCAACGTCCTGACCGGAACAAACGGTCTGGATACAGGACTCATTGCATCCCTTGCCCGCCAGATCAGCGAAATGACAGGCCGGGGTCTCGAAGTGCTGCTGGTATCATCCGGCGCCATGGCCGCAGGTCAGAAAAAAATGGAGATAGCCTGTCGGCCCGAGGATATACCCGGCCGACAGGCCGTGGCCGCCATCGGCCAAGCCGGGCTGATGCTGGCATATGAAACCGCCTTTGCCACCCACGGCCGAAAAGTGGCCCAGATCCTGCTTACCATAGATGACCTGCGGGCAAACCGCCGGCGCTACTTAAATGCCAGAAACACGATAAATACATTGATCTCATGGCTTGTTATCCCGGTAATCAATGAAAACGACACGGTTGCAGTTGATGAAATCCGGTTCGGCGACAATGACAACCTTTCGGCCCTGATCGCCCTGATGATGGATGCGGACCTGTTGATCAACCTGACCGACATAGACGGGCTTTATACCGGCAATCCCCGCACGGAAAAAACAGCTGAAAAAATTTCACTGGTCCCGGGCGTCACCCGGCGAATTGAGCGATATGCGAGCGGAATACCCGGAACCCTTGGGACCGGCGGGATGCTCACAAAAATAAAAGCCGCCAAAAAGATCACGGCTGCGGGCATCCCCATGGTCATTGCCGACGGCCATGCGAAAAATATTCTGATACGGCTTTTTTCAGGCGAGATTCTGGGTACGTTTTTCATGCCTGCGGAATCAAAGCTTTCCAACCGAAAATGCTGGATCGGATTTACCTTAAAGCCGAAGGGGAGCCTTTCCATAGATGCCGGAGCCGGAGCCGCGATTACCGGCAGGGGTAAAAGCCTGCTCCCAGGAGGAATTGTAGGTGTGACGGGAGAGTTTGCCGCAGGCGAGCCGGTGGAAATTGTCGGAGCCGACGGCGTCCGCCTGGCAACAGGCCTGGTCAATTACAATGCGGCCGACATAAGGAAAATAATGGGCAACCGGACTTCCTCCATAAAGGAAATCCTCGGGCAAAAACCCTATGATGAGGTTATTCACAGGAATAATATGACAGTGCTTGGAGAGTGCTTGGAGCAATAGCCGTCATCTTTTGACGGATTCCGCGCATAGTTATATCAGAATTTCATTGAACAATCGCATAATCTTGCATAGACTGGCCATTCAGGTATTCTTAAATCCGGAGGAAATTTCATGGACGTTGAATCGACCATAACCCAAATGGCAAAATCCGCCGCTGCTGCGGCACGCATTCTCGGCGCTGCCCCGTCCGACGTTAAAAATCACGCGCTTTTCACCATTGCGACGAAATTGAAAAAAGAAGCCGACCGGATTAAGGAGGGCAATCAAAAGGATCTGGCCACGGCAAGGGACAAGGGATTGGCACCGGCAATGATCGACCGGCTGACCGTGACCGATGCCACTATAGCCTCAATGGCCGACGGCCTTTGCGAGGTGGCGGGCCAGCAGGACCCGGTGGGCGCGGTTGATGAGTCATGGATCAGGCCCAACGGCCTGGAAGTTTCCAAAATGTGTATCCCCCTGGGAGTAATCGGAATCATTTACGAATCCCGCCCCAACGTAACCATCGATGCGGCCGGGCTTTGCATAAAATCCGGGAATGCCGTTATCCTCCGGGGCGGCTCCGAGGCAATTTTTTCCAACCAGGCGCTGGCATCCGTGGTTTCAGATGCCATGGTCGAAGCCGGACTGCCGGAAGCATCCGTTGCTCTCGTGCCCACGGCCGACCGGAAGGCCATCAAATATCTTCTGGCCATGGAAGAATATATCGATCTTATAATTCCGCGCGGCGGAGAGGGGCTGATCCGGTTTGTCGTCAAAAATTCAAAAATCCCGGTGCTCAAGCACTACAAGGGCGTATGTCATGTATATGTCGACCTTTCCGCCGACATGGACATGGCGGTTAAAATATGCGTAAACTCCAAGGCCCAGAGACCCGGTGTCTGCAATGCCCTGGAAACCATGCTGGTTCACAGGGACATTGCTGCGGACTTTCTACCCAAAGCCGCAAAAAGCCTTTGGGATGCCGGTGTGGAAATCCGCGGGTGTGAAAAAACGCTTGCGATTCTTGCCGATGTTGTCCCGGCAAATGAAAACGACTGGCCTGCCGAGTATCTTGACCTGATACTTGCGGTAAAGGTGGTGGAAAACATGGACGACGCCATGGCCCATATTGAACAATACGGGTCCAAACACACCGAAACCATTGTTACCAGCGATTACGCCCGGGCACGGCGCTTCCTGCGGGAGGTTGATTCATCGGTTGTCCTGGTCAATGCCTCCACGCGGTTCAACGACGGCGGCCAGCTCGGGCTCGGGGCCGAGATGGGTATTTCCACCTCAAAGCTCCATGCCTTCGGACCCATGGGAATAAAAGAACTGACAACGACAAAATTTGTTGTCCACGGCAATGGACAGATAAGAGTATAGGCCATAAATTATGTTAAAAAGGGCGGGGCTTTTCGGCGGGACCTTCAACCCCGTACATCTCGGACATCTCAGGGTGGCCCAGGAGATAAAGGACGGGTTTTCGCTTGATCGCATGTTCTTTGTCCTTTCAGCAATCCCGCCGCACAAGCCGTCATCGATAATTGCAGGAACGATCGACCGGCTGGAAATGCTGAACCGGGCCGTTTCAACAAATCCTGATTTCATTGCCTCGGACATGGAGGCAAACCGACCCGGCCCGTCTTACACAATTGATACGGTAAATCAGTTCCAAAAATTGCATCCGTCTTTTTCGAAAGTGTTTCTCATCGTGGGAATCGACGCCTTCCTGGAAATCGACACGTGGAAAGACTACAGGGACCTGTTTGACAGGATTTCCGTGATCGTGATGAGCCGACCGCCCATGCACGAAAATGAAGCAATACACCCCGCCGGTCATACGGGACACCAGATAGACAGCGTGGGTGAGGTGTTAAAACAACATATCGACCCGGCTTATCGATATATCAAGGGAAAAAACCGGTTTGAAGCGCGGTTACGGATGCCGGTCCGGTTTAAGGCCGTGACACCCATAGGGATCACATCCACAATGGTGCGGAAATTGACGGGAAAATCCGCTTCGATCCGCTATCTGGTTCCCGAGGGGGTGGCGGAATACATTGAAGAAAAAAGGTTGTATTTATGAAAAAAAAAGAAGCGGCCCTCCTGCTTGAGCCCTATGTCCGGGCCGCGCTGGGACGGAAAGCCGGGGATATGGTGATTCTTGACCTGCACGGCATCTGCGACGTTGCAGATGCGTTTGTAATCTGCAGCGGCCGGTCGAACAGGCAGGTCTCAGCAATTGCGGAACATATTGAAAAGCAATTAAAAACCTGCGGCATCCGCCCCCTGGGAATTGAAGGTGCGCGTGAAGGCCAATGGGCGTTGCTTGATTACGGCGAGGTGATAATCCATGTCTTTTACGAGCCCGTGCGTCAATTTTACGACCTTGAAGGGCTGTGGTCGGATGCCGGCAGAATAGAGGTGGAAGAGGTCGTCGATCCGAGTCTTTTAATTCAGGAGATTTCAGATAGAGGGGAAGAAAGAGAATAACATGAACATGAATACGCATAAAATATCCTCCTGTTTGCTGGTGATTCTGGATGGGTGCGGCATTGGAAAATCCGATGAAAACAACGCCGTCTTCATGGCAAAAACTCCCTTTTTAGATAAGATCATGACCACCTGCCCGCATACCCGCCTCGCCTGCTCCGGTAAAGCCGTGGGCCTTCCCGAAAAAATCATGGGAAACTCCGAGGTGGGACACTTAAACATTGGTGCGGGCCGGGTGGTTTACCAGGTCCTTTTACGCATAGACCGGGCAATAGCCGACGGTTCGTTTTTTGAAAATCCCGCATTGACCGGGGCCTTAAAAAAGGTGAAGGAATCGGGCGGCGCCCTTCATTTCATGGGCCTCTTGTCCGACGCAGGCGTACACAGCCAGATGCGTCACCTGGAGGCTCTGGTCGACATGGCCGCAAAATACGGACAAAAGCGGGTTTTTATTCATGTCATTACGGACGGAAGGGACACGCCCCCGGACAGCGGAGTTGGATTTGTCAGGGATTTGCAGGCAAATCTTGCGCGCAAAGGCACGGGGAGAATCGCCAGTATCTGCGGCCGCTATTACGCCATGGACCGTGATACACGCTGGGACAGGACCGAAAAGTCATACCGCCTTTACACCGGGGGGGAGGGAGTCGTGGAGCAGGACCCGGTTCTGGCCGTGAAAAACGCCTATGCCCGGGGAGAAACCGATGAATTCATCCGTCCTATAATTCTTGGGCCTGTTATACTGTCGAATGAGGATGGCACTCCCGGCCCTGTTGTGAGCGACAGAGATGCAGTCATCTTTTTCAATTTCCGGCCCGACCGGGCGCGACAGATCACCCGGGCCTTTACGGACAAAAATTTTGATCTGTTTAACCGAAAAATCCTGCCAAGGCTTTCGGATTACGTGTCCATGACCCAGTATGACGAGGAATTTACCCTTCCGGTCGCCTTCCCTCCGGTTCACCTGTCCAAGATACTCGGGGAGGTGATCAGCTCAAACGGGCTGCTCCAGATGCGCCTGGCCGAAACTGAAAAATACGCCCACGTGACTTATTTTTTCAACGGCGGTGAGGAAGAACCCTTTGACGGCGAGGCCAGAGCACTCATCCCGTCCCCGCGCGAGGTGGAAACCTATGACGCAAAGCCGGAAATGAGCGCCTTTCTCGTGGCTGACGAGGCAGTCCGGCGCCTTAACATGAAAAAGTATCACCTGATGGTCATCAATTTCGCCAACCTCGACATGGTAGGGCATACGGGCATCATGACTGCTGCGATCAAGGCCTGCGAGACGGTGGATGAATGCCTGACAAGGGTCGTAAATACGGCTAAAGAGAACGGGTACAGCGTGCTTGTCACCGCAGATCACGGAAATGCGGAACAGATGAAGGATGCAAACGGGAACCCCCATACCGCACACACATTAAACCCGGTGCCGCTTGTATTTATTGGCCAGGATTCGACAATCACCGGGCTTTGTCCGGGCGTACTGGGAGACATTGCGCCCACAATCCTGGATATAATGGGAATCGAACAGCCGCCTGAAATGACCGGGACCTCGTTGATCAAAAGATGAATATAAATATTTACCACCGACCGTCTGAACGAGTGGCTACCAGTCAGGACGACCGATAAAATGGCACACATCAATGCTGCAAAAAAAGCGGTTGACTTTCTCTTTGTGATGAATGCGGCCGTCACCAATATCCGTCTCTATCCGCCAACGAGCGCCATTATAATGAGTTCGGTAGAGCGGATGTACAAGGTCCTGACCGAAACCCTTTCGGTGGTTACGACCCTCGAGTATGCCGAATCTGAAAAGTCCCTGCTGGTGCAGGGTACGCCTCTTCCGGAAAAGGAACAGAAAAAACCACAGATAAGCGCCTTTCTTGAGCTTATGCTTGACATGGGAATCAAGAGCGTATCCATTACCCGGGGGATCACCAGAAAGGAGATCAGTTCATTTCTCCAGATACTGGGAAAGACGCCCGGGGAAATTCTTGCCGCCGGAGGGATTGCCGCGCTTGTGAAACAGTTTTCCATGCCCAATATCCGGATCGATGAAAAGATTTATGTTGAAATGGATTCCGATCACAGCATCTTGGCGGGCATGGATTTTACAAACGGCGATTTTGCAAAGGTGCTCATGGGTGAGGAGGCTGAATCCGAGGAAGTTGCAAAACAGCTCCAGGAGATTGCGCAGAATCCCGCATGGCTCTCATCGATATTTCAGGCAGGGGTCAAGGAGGTAATCGAAAAGTCCAAAACCCAGGCAAAACCGGATCTTTCCACGGCCTTTGCCGGCATGATAGATGCCCTGGACGGTATTTCAGACTTTGACAAACGGGAAATTTCAAAATATATTATATCCTCAATGTCAGAAATGGATGATGAGGTCCTGACCTCTGTGCTGACCCAGAATCTGGAGACGGTCTTTGGAACGGATTTTTTCAGGCGGTTCGTCAAGGAACTGGACCCTGAAAAATTTTCAAGCTTATTTGGCCGGATCAAACAGATAGCCGAAAGCCCTGAGTCCGGGAATCTGGATGAGGACCAGGCCGAGGCAATCGGGCGGGTATATGACCTGCTCAAAGATACCGAACCGGGCAGACAACTGCTCGAACACGTCGATAAAAACGGACGGGAGAATGACGATTCGGCAGATCCGACACAACGTTTGATTCGTCTCAAGGCTGCCTTAAACGGCATTATCAAGGGGGATACCTCGGCCCTCACCGATGTAGAAATTGCAGCGGACATCCCAAATGCCATCAACCGGCTCATGAAATCGGGCCGGGATCCTGCCGTCGAGCGGCTGGTGGATAAGATAGGTGACGCCCTCTTAAACGAGGATCCCGAAGTCCGTGAGGCTGTGGCCGGCATTTTTTCCAGCATGGATGAAATGCTCGCCGCCGAGGGCGACCTGGACAGACGGATGGCGCTGTCCGAGAAGCTGGCCGACTGGATCAAGTTTGAAACAACCGTAACCCCTGTGTATGAAAAGGTTACCGGCCAGCTCCAGGGACTTTGCCGGTCAATGATCGAAGAAGGCCGTGCCGATGAGGCCGGACACATCCTTGAGGCGTACCACCTTATTTCGGCCGGGAATCTCAAAAAGGATGAAGCCATTAAGGCCCTTGCCGGTAATATGTTGCAAAATCTTGCGACAGCGGATATCATTGATCTGCTGTTAAAGGAAACAAAATCCAATGAATCGGTTAAAAACAAGGACGATATATTTGCCCTTGTAATTCTGGGGAGCAACACTGTCGAGCGGCTGCTGGACCGCCTGTATGACAGCCACAACATGTCCGAGCGGAACCGCATCGTCCAGGCATTAATCCGTATGGGAAAACCGGTGATGCCGCCGATAATCGAACGGTTGCGCCAGGACGCGCCCTGGTTTTATATACGAAACCTGGTTTTATTGGTCGGCCGGATAGGTGATGCCTCTCATTTCGTGGTCCTGGAACGACTGCTCGGCCATTCGGATTCCCGGGTGCAAACCGAGGCGATCAAGAGTATCCAGTCCATTGGCGGAGGTACAGCCGGCAGTGTTCTTGTCAAACATGTTTCAATGGTGGAAGACAGTCTCAAGGCCTATATTGTTTCAATACTCGGGGCCATGAAGACACCCGAAGCCGTGCCCGTGCTCATAAAAATGCTTGAAGATCGTTCGGTTGTGAAGGAAAAATCCGAAAGAGACGAATTGAAGGAGAAGATTTGCGAGGCGCTGGGACGTATCGGGGCAAGGCAGGGCATTACTGTTTTAGAAAAAATCGTACGCACAAAGGGCTTGTTTGGCTTGCCCGCCAATTCCGAACGGGTCCGAAAGGCGGCGGCCAAAGCCCTGGCGAACATTAAAAGGATGGGAGTGTAAAGGAGGTATCCGTGGTAAAGGAAAATCGCGCGGCGGCTGAGGCGCTTGTTGCCAAACATGTTAAGGAAAACAGGACCGACGAGGCCGTAAAGGTGCTCTTTGATCTGATCACCGCATACGCGGAAGAAAAGAATTTTACCAAAGCCGAGGCCCTGTGTGAAAAACTCTATGACGTGGATCCAATGGCGCTTACGGAAATCGTGCGCGCAGGGGAACTCATAGAGGAAGCCAAGAGCGAAAGCCTGGACAAACAGCATCTGGAAATATGGGCGGACCTGTATGATAATCTGAATGCGTCAGAGGGGAATGCCCTTTACTATTCCATGAAATCACAAGACTTTGAGGCGGGCGAGTCCATTATGGAACAGGGGCGTATCGATAATCGCCTTTTTTTCATCAATCACGGGCAGGTAAAGGCCGTTTTCAGGAGTGGCGAAAAGGAGATTTTTCTCAAAACCCTTGGGGTCGGCGACATCATAGGAAAGGAACAGTTTTTCTCAGCCACCGTATCAACGGTCTCACTCATCGCCCTGGGCCGTGTAAAGACAACCTTTCTCGAAACCGCGACCCTCAAAAAATGGAAAAATGACACGCCGGCTCTGGAAGGAAGACTCTATAATTACTGCACTAAAAAAGACCTGATTAAACAGGAGCTGGAATCAAAAGGGATGGAACGTCGGCAGCATTCCCGGATATCCCTTTATGGCAACATGGTTTTCCAGCTTCTGGATTTATCATTGAAGCCTCTGGGCAAGGCTTTCAAGGGAGAGCTTGCCGACATTGCCCCGGGCGGGCTGTCATTTCTCATAAAAACATCCAAACCGGATTCTATCCGGATGCTTTTAGGGCGTCGACTGAGGGTTTCTTTTGAACTCGTGCTGAAGGAGGGCCGCAATGTCGCAATAAAACAAGACCTGCAGGTAATCGCGGTTCAGTCCCAGGCATTTGACGACTTTTCGATCCACCTGAAGTTTGATACCCCCATGGAAAAAAAGCTGATTCAGAGTATAAAGGGGGCGTGAGCAGGTAATGGAAGGCGCAGCCTTCCGCTACGTAGGTCGAGCGAATTTGGCTTATACCCCGGCCACTTCCTTTCCGCAATGCTTGCAGAGATTGGCCCGTTTCTTAATGATTTCGGCACAAAACGGACATTCACGGGTAAAATTACGCTCATGTATTCTGGCCACGGCCGATTTTGCCATTTCGGTAATTCTGTCATGGCCAAAACGGTGACTCGCTAACAGGTCTATTGCGTCAATACCACCAATATCACCCATCATTTCAGCTGCTTTTACTCGTACACGCACCGATTCGGCCGGGTCCAAAAGCAGTTGCATCACCGTAACCACATCCTTTGATACAAAGCAATCCGCCAGGATGGAAAACCCTTTTTTTATGGATTCTTTAAGCCTTTCCTGATCGGCCAGCACCTGCTCGTTTACGACCTGGCCCTGCCCGCCCATGGATGAAAAAACGGGCATCATTTCAAAGTGCTTGTCGTTGGGGCTCTTTATGCACCGGTACGATGCATGCTGTGCATAGTTTTCCATCAGGTTGTCCCAGCCGCTGACATAGAGGGGGCATTTATCGTTGAAACAGACGAATAAGTAGGGAGAATCCCATCCGAGCCCGTCGCCTACGGCAATCGGCGGGACTTCCCACATATCCATTTCCCGGTTGCAATGCGGACATACTGGTTTTTCCTGAGAAAGGATACGTTCCAGGACATCCTGTTTGGTTTCCATTATCTTGTTTCCTTGTATATTGGAGGGACGTTCATGATTTAATGCTTAATTGAAAATTAAGCATTAAATCATGAACGTCCCTTTTGCTACGTCCCTTTTGCTATCTTGTATCTATTTTGAAGGCTTGTCGTCGGCCTTGGCTTTGTCCTTGTCTGCTTTGGCGCCCTCTTCCGGGGCATCAAGCAGGTCTTCAATCTCCACGGCCTCTTCTTCGGCCTCTTCTTCCACCTTCTCTTTTTTCACAAAAAGGTCTGCATCGTCAAAAAGCAGTTCCTGCTGCGCACAAGGGTCTGTTGATTTCTTTTTCTCAAAAAGGGAGATAACAACATCTGCAATTTTTTCGATATAAATGGCAACAGGATAGAAATTGGGGGTGCGAAGCGTCTTGATTAAAGCCTCTTTTCCTTCCGCAAGGGACTTTTCAATCTTTTCGTCCTCATAGCTTTCCTCGCACACAAGGGTGAAGCTGTCCTTGCTCAGCTCGGAGAATTCGCGAATGGTTAAAAGTCCTTTGTCCATGTCCCGCGAGAGGATGTATTTCTGCTTCATATGATTTCATCTCCTGTAAAAGATTGACGGTCTCGCAAATAAGGTTAATGCTTATAATAAACCGAAAATGCCGTATGTCAACCGTCAACCCGGTCAATATCCGGCTCGAATATGGTTTTAGATCATAGTGTCAACAAATGTGTTGACCTTGCATTTTACCTTTTGGTAATGAATGCTCTTGTTATGCGGAGGGATGGCCGAGTGGCTGAAGGCGGCGGTCTTGAAAACCGTTGAGCGAAAGCTCCGTGGGTTCGAATCCTACTCCCTCCGCCAGAAATTTAAAAAATCCTGAAGTTACATGGAGAGATGGCCGAGCTGGCTGAAGGCGCTCGCCTGCTAAGCGAGTAATTGGGGAAACCTGGTTCGAGGGTTCGAATCCCTCTCTCTCCGCCATTTTCAAGCACCCGGACCGATTTTTTTTGATCGACCCGGGTGTTTTTTTATATTCAGTTCCGGTGGCGCGTATTGTCCCTGACACAGGCCTTTTTCCACAAACTTTTTTTTAATTAATTCAAAAATTTTTGCCTTTTCAAGTGCCCAGGCGGGGGCCACCAGCTCATCTTTGTGGGGATCTCCGATCAGGCGCTGGATAACGACGGTGTCCGGAAGACGCGCGATAAATTCGCAGACCGCATCAACATATTCTTCCCGGGACAGGCATCCATATCTCCCCGATCCATACCACTTGTCCAGAACCGTCCCCCTGACCACATACATAAAGTGCAATTTTACGCCGTCAATCCCGGTCCGGGCAAGGACGTCCGCGGTATGGAGCATATCCGCGCGGGTTTCACCGGGAAGCCCGAGTATGACATGGGCGCAAGTCAATACGCCCCGTTTCCGGGTATCCGAGACAGCCTGCAAAAAACAGTTAAGGTCGTGACCCCGGTTTATCCGTGCAAGGGTCTCATCATTGGCGGACTGGAGCCCGTACTCCACCCAGACCATATTGTTTTGGGCATATTCCTTAAGCAGATCCAGCTTTTTATCATCGACACAATCAGGCCGGGTCCCGATGGAAAGGCCGACGATATCGCTTACGGCCAGGGATTCGTCGTAAAGTCCGCGCAGCCGCGACAAGGGAGCATAAGTATTGCTGTACGACTGGAAATATGCGATAAATTTTTTTGCCTTATACCGCCGGAAAAGGGCGGCTTTTCCGGCCAGCAACTGATCTTTGACCGACAGTCCGGCGGCATGCGCCCCTGTTCCCGAGCCTCGCTCATTGCAATAGATACAGCCGCCAGTGGATAGGGTTCCATCCCTGTTCGGACAGTTCATTGACGCATCCACGGCGATTTTCTGCACCCTGCACCCGAAAACGGATCTGAAATAGGAGTTTAAATCAAGATAAGGCTTTTTCATAACCTGCCGTCAAAAATGGCTTGAGAGAATCATTTATCCGGAATAAGATGTCATGACATGATACCAAAAACAGGAAAGGCCCGACAACAAAAATGGGCATTTATGATAAAAATTATGATGTAATCGTGGTGGGGGCCGGGCACGCGGGATGCGAGGCGGCCCTGGCGGCGGGTCGCATGGGATGCAGCGTTTTGCTCCTGGCGATTGATCTCGACAAGATCGCCGCCATGCCGTGCAGTCCGTCCATCGGCGGGATGGCCAAGGGGCAGCTCGTAAAAGAGATCGATGCCCTCGGCGGGGAGATGGCCAGGGTAACGGATCTTTCCGCCATCCATTTCAAGACATTGAACACCCGAAAAGGGCCGGCGGTTCACAGCTCCCGAACCCAGAACGATAAAGTCCGTTACCACATGGCCATGAAACTCGCCGTAGAATCTGAAAAAAATATAGATGTGCGCCAGGTCCTCGTGGACCGGCTGATCATTGAAAACAACCGCGCGGCCGGGGTGATCGGACAGACCGGATACGGATTTTCGGGCCAAACGGTGGTGCTTGCCACCGGCACCTTTTTGACCGGTCGTATCCACATAGGGGACAAAACCTTTTGCGCCGGCAGGGCCGGGGAATTTTCATCCGAGGGCCTTTCGGTTCACCTGAAATCCCTCGGTTTTTCCATTGCCCGCCTCAAGACCGGAACGCCGCCCAGGCTGCACAGGGACTCAATTGATTTTTCAAAATTCTCACGCCAGGAAGGTGACAGCCCGGCCCGGCCCTTTTCCCGTTTTACCAGCGCCTTTGAGTTGCCCCAGGTCCCGAGTTACATGGGACATACCAACAAAAAAACCATAGGCATCATGTCTGAAAACCTTAAACATTCCGCGCTGTACGGCGGATACGTAACCGGGGTTTCGGCCCGGTACTGTCCGTCATTTGAGGACAAGGTTGTAAAGTTTCCCGACCGGGACCGGCACCCCGTCATTCTCGAACCCGAGGGCCTTGATACAAAAGAAATTTATGCAAGCGGCCTGGGAAACAGCCTGCCCGAGAAGATACAGGTCGACCTTGTCCGATCGGTTGAAGGGCTTGAAACCGCCGAAATTATGAGGCCGGCATATGCCATTGAATATGATTATATCAACCCCAGAACACTGCATCCCACTTTGGAAACAAAAAAAATCAAGGGCCTTTTTTTCGCCGGCCAGATCAACGGGACTTCAGGGTACGAGGAGGCTGCGGCACAGGGACTCTGGGCCGGGATAAACGCCGCCTGCACGGTCCGGAAACGTCCGCCTTTTATCCTGGACCGCTCACAGGCTTACATGGGCGTAATGATAGATGATCTGGTCACCAGAGGAACAAAAGAGCCATACCGGATGTTTACATCCAGGGCCGAGTACCGGCTGATGTTAAGGGAGGATAACGCCGATATCAGGCTTATGGAAACCGGACATGCCCTGGGCCTGGTGGAAAAAGCCGCAGTCGAAGACCTTAAGCTGCGAAAATATTGGATAGGAGAAGAAATCAAGAGAATAAAAAAGACGGCCCTTCCCCCTTCAACCCGCCTCAATACTTACCTTGAAGCCCACGGCTCACCGCCGGTCGATACAGGGATTGATGCGGACCGCCTGCTCAAGAGAAACGGCATTGATTACGACCTTATTGAAAAATTTGCTCCTCCAAAAAGCCCTATGGATAGAAGGGTAATCCGCCAAGTCGAGATAGAGATTAAATACGAAGGCTATATTTCAAAGCAATTAAAAGAAATCCAAAAGTTTAAACGACTTGAAAATATCCATATCCCCGACGGCTTTGACTTTAATGCCGTTTATGGGCTATCAAATGAATTAAAGGAAAAACTTGCCGGGATCAGGCCGGCATCCCTGGGCCGGGCATCAAGAATCGATGGAATGACGCCGGCGGCGATTTCCGTCATGATGGTGGCATTAAAGGCTGCCCCAAAAAACAAACTTGGATAATTTCTTGATTTTACGATATGTTATGTCAAGAACCGCCCTTGACATTTATGTTTGAAGCATTATTTTTATGCTTGACGGTCTCGTAAACGGATAAATTGCAATATCTTGATGGCGTCGTAAAAAGTCCCATCTACTGCGTTGTAGCGGGTCGCGAAATGCTCGGATTACTATATGTATGCCTCCGCTTTCGCGACACCACTACGCCTTGTATATGGAACTTTCTACTTGTGCCATCTTTACCGGGTTGCCTGACTTTTTACGAGATCATCAATATCTTTAATCGCATTTAACAAAAGAGGTGAAATAGAGATGGGGGGCAAGGATTACTACAGCGTTCTGGGCGTGAAAAAGGATGCGTCCGCAGATGACATAAAGAAGGCGTACCGAAAGATGGCCATGAAGTATCACCCGGACCACAGCAACGGAAACACGGCCAATGAAGAAAAATTTAAAGAAATTTCAGAGGCGTATGCCGTGCTTAGTGATCCGGAAAAACGAAAGCAGTATGACACCTTCGGCGCGGAGGGCTTTGACCAGCGTTTTTCCCAGGAAGATATATTCAGAAACGTCGACATGGGCGATATATTAAAAGAATTCGGGTTCGGCGGCGGCAGCTTTTCTTTCGGAGGCCGAGGAGGTCGCGGGTCGGCCCGCAATTTTTCATTTAACCCCGAATCGATATTCGGCGGGTTAAGGGGCCGGGGACGGCAAAATGCGGCTGTAAAAGGCCAGGATTTAGAATACGAAATCCCTCTCGCCTTGAGTGACGTGGTGACTGGAACAGAAAAAATAATAACCATTACAAGACCTTCAGGACAGACTGAAACCCTTACAATAAAAATCCCGAAAGGGATGGTTACCGGCAAAAAGCTCCGAATAGGCGGCCGGGGGGAACCCAGCCCCCATGGCGGGCCCACGGGGAATTTGTATATCCGTGCGCGATTGATTCCGGATCCTGTTTACCGGGTCGAGGGGCATGACCTTTATCTTGAGCGTGAAATAAAGCTGACCGAGGCGATCCTTGGCACCCGTATTAACATCCCATCGGTTTCCGGCAGCCAGCTCAGCCTGAAAATACCGCCGGGCACCGGGCACGGAAAAAAACTGCGACTCCCCGGGCAGGGCCTGCCCAGGATGAAGGGACGGGGCGCCGGCGATCTTTACGTGGTGATAAATGAGATGATTCCCGGGTCTTTGAACGAAAAACAAAAAAAACTCATAAAAGAACTTGCGAAAACCGGCTTGTAATCTCATCAATAAAAACGCCTTTTTACTCGACTGGGAAGGGGTCCAGGCCATCAGTCATGCACAACAAATACGGATAGTTCTGGCCATGCCCGCAGGTGGGAAGAGAAGCGCCCTTGCCGGTTGGCGGACTTTTTACAAGTTCGTCAATAAAGGAATGCTTTAAATTTATTGACAAAAGCCGATCTTCGGTGTAAACAGAAAAAAACGACTCATGCCCGGTTTTAACGTATTCGGAAGAATATAAATATGCCTGAATTTATCCCTGTCCTGACCGAGGAAGAAATCCACAAAAAGGTTAAATTTCTTGCACATCAGATTTCACATGACTACAATGGCAGGCAGCTTGTTTTAATCGGCGTTTTAAAAGGTGCGTTTGTTTTCCTGGCGGACCTGGCGCGGGAACTGACCGTGCCGGTGGAAATTGATTTCATATGGGCTTCAAGTTACAGAACCGGCGACACATCCTGCGGGAAAATAACTTTATCTTGTGAAATGAATACGGACATCAGAGGCAAAGATGTTCTGCTCGTGGAAGATATTCTGGATACCGGCAAGACCATCGTCAATATCCTGCCGGCCTTGGAAAGAATGGGACCCGCAAGCTTGAAGGTATGCGCCTTTATTGACAAAAAAGAGCGTCGGGAAGTCGAGTGCCGGACAGATTATATCGGCCATTCGGTCGCAAGCGGGTTTCTGGTGGGCTTTGGCCTGGACTATTCGGGAAAATACAGAAATCTGCCGGCAATTTATGACCTGAAATTTTAAATCAGCGAGGACATAAAATGATCGTAACCTGCGAGGCATGCGGCACGAGTTATACATTAAAGGCCGGCCTCTTGAATCCGTCAGGTTCAATGGTTCGTTGTTCAAACTGCCAGCATGTTTTCATGGTATCCCCTGAAACCACTGATGCCCAACAGCCCGCTGATGCTGCCGCCATAGCTTCCGACGCCCCGGCCGGAGTTGAATATACGCTTAGCGACAAGGCGGAAGAAGAAGTCGTAGAAACGGAAAAAGAACTTGATGCCATTTTTGCCGAAGACGAAGAAGATGCATTTAATGAGGATACGGATGAGCTTGCGGCAACGGTGGAAGCCCTCGACCTTTTGGAAGAGGAAGAAGAAGAGGATGACTGGTTTTCCGAAGTAGGACCGGAACTGGAAGAATTCGACCGGGAAATCAGAAGAACAACCCAGGATTCCGACGACTTTTTTGAAGATGAAGAAGACGAAGAAGCAATAGAGCCTTCAGCCCAAACGCCTGATGAAGCCGCAGCCCCCCCCCATTCCGATGTTGTCACCCCTGATATTACTATAACGGATATTACTGCAATTGACACTCCTGAAGAGCCTGACATCATAGGGCTCGACGACCTTTCAACCCAAACCGTCGAGGCCGGAGAAGAAGTTATCGGCCTGGATGCACTTGAAGGCGGGTCCGAGGCTGGTTACGACCTCTTGACCGAAACCGCCGAGGGAGAGTCTGTCGCTGATTATGAGCTCCTTACGGAAACAGCGGAGGGAGAGTCTGTCGCGGATTACGAGCTTTTGACCGAGACCGCAGAAGGCGAATCCGCTACCGGATACGACCTCCTTACAGAAACCGCAGAGGGTGAATCCGTCGCGGATTACAATGCCGGATACGCTGTGGATGAAGAGGAAGAAGAAGTCATTGGCCTGGAAACCCTCACAACATCGTCAGCATGGGAAGGAGACACCCATACTGCTGAATGGGAAGGAGATACCCACGCCGTGGAATGGGAGGGTGAAACCGTTGCGGACATCGATTCGGCCATGCTCAAATCAGCCGAGGAGGAGGAAGTAATTGGTTTGGACATGCTTGAAGGCGGATCCGTGGGAGGTGATGGGGCCGGTTACGACCTTTTGACCGAAACCGCAGAGGGCGAATCCGTCACGAGTTATGATGCCGGCGCCGCTGCGGATGAAGATGAAGAGGATATTATTGGCCTGGAGACTCTTGAAACACCGGCGGAATGGGAAGGTGATACCCATGCCGTGGAATGGGAAGGTGAAACTGTTGCGGACATTGATTCGGCCATGCTCAAAACGGTCGAGACAGAAGAAATAATCGGCTTGGATATGCTCGAAGGCGGATCCGTGGGAGGTGATGGGGCCGGTTACGACCTTTTGACCGAAACCGCAGAGGGTGAATCCGTCACGAGTTATGATGCCGACGCCGCTGCGGGTGAAGATGAAGAGGATATCATTGGCCTGGAGACTCTTGAAACACCGGCGGAATGGGAAGGTGAAACCGTTGCGGACATTGATTCGGCCATGCTCAAAACGGTCGAGACAGAAGAAGTAATCGGTTTGGATGTGCTGGAAGGCAGGTCCGAGGCTGGTTACGAGCTTTTGACCGAAACTGCGGAAGGCCAATCCGCTGCCGGTTATGAGCTGTTAACCGAAACCGCAGAAGGTGAATCCGCTGCCGGCTACGACACTGCAGCGGAAGAAGATATCCTCGGCATTGAGGATATCGGGGAACTGACCGTTGATGACGGTGAATTGCTTGATATTGATGAGGAGGAATTCAATTTAGACGATATCCTCGCCGAGGAAGATGCGCTTGCCGAGCAGGAAGCGGCGGCTGAAGATATTTTTGAAGTGGATGGGGGCGTTCAGCCTGACGATATAAAAGGGGTTGAGCAAAGAGAAATCGAAACGAAAGGAGGTTTATTAGCCGAATTGGCAGACGAAGGGAAAAAACCGGACAGCAAAAAACCCCGGCTTACCAGGGATGAAAAACCAGGGGATGAAGAATTCGACCTGGACCTGGAAGAAGAAGCGGGGGAGGCTGCCGAGACCCTGAAAGTCGATGATTCGGACCTTGGTCTTGATTTGGATCTGGATGAATTTGATCTGGACCTTGTCGATGAGCAGGAAACACCGGTAACAGGCGCCAAAGAAGAAGAGGAAGAGTTTGATCTTGATCTCGAAGAAACAGCCGAAGCCACGGAGGCTGCTGAGGAATCGGAAGAGGAAGAGTTTGATCTCGACCTTGACCTCGGCGAAACAGCCGAAGCCGTTGAAACCCCCGCGCAAGAGGCGGAGGATGAGTTTGATCTCGATTTCGATGCCGAAGGCGTCACCGTGGAGGGCGAGGAAGAGCCTGCCGCTGAGACCCTGATCGCAGGCGATGATTTCGATCTCGAAGAAACAGCCGAAACCACGGAGGCTGCCGAGGGATCGGAAGAGGAAGAGTTTGATCTTGATCTTGATCTCGACCTCGGCGAAACAGCGGGAAGCCACGGAGGCCGCTGGGGAATCGGAAGAGGAGGATTTCGATCTCGACCTTGATCTGGGCGAAACAGCGGAATCTGAAATCACCGTTGGCGGGTCCACTGAAGAGGAAGAGTTTGATCTCGACCTTGACCTCGGTGAAACAGCCGAAGCCGTTGAAACCCCCGCGCAAGAAGCGGAGGAAGAGTTTGATCTCGATCTCGACCTCGGCGAAACAGCCGAAGCCACGGAGGCCGCTGGGGAATCGGAAGAGGAGGATTTCGATCTCGACCTTGATCTGGGCGAAACAGCGGAATCTGAAATCACCGTTG
>JAADHK010000132.1 GCA_013151835.1 Deltaproteobacteria bacterium | reverse complement strand
GCCCTGCCGGAACTTATGCGGAGATTCCCGGATATTACCTGCCTTTTTGTGGGAGACGGCCCTTTGCTTTCCTTTTTGAAAAAACGGGCGGCCGATAATGGCGTTTTTGATATCTGCGTTTTTGCGGGAACCCATCAGCGGATGGATGAAATCTATCCTTTGATGGACATCTTCGTGCTTCCGTCGCTGCGTGAACCATTCGGACTTGTGCTTCTCGAAGCCATGGCCTGCGGAATCCCTGTCGTAGCCACGGATGCCGGCGGTCCGCCCGATTTTATAAAATCCGGGAAAAACGGGATTCTCGTGCCGCCCGCGGATGATTCCGGGGCTCTGGCCGCAGCCGTGGCGGAACTTATAAAATCCCCGGCCATGAGGGGCGAACTCTCCGCCTCGGCCCGTAAAATGGTTGCCCATGAATTTGATGTCTCCAAAACGGTTTCGCGCATAGAGGGGATATACCGCTCCGTGGCCCGGGCATCCCGCATGGAGGGGAAATGAAGATACTTCAGGTGGCCGATGTTTCTGTTTCCAGGGTGGCAGGAGGCGCCGAGCGGTTTCTTTCCGGCCAGAGTGCGGCCCTGGCGCAACATGGGCATCAGGTTTTTGTCATGACGCGGATGCCGGAGGGATGCGCAAAATATCAGGAACAGCTTGGTCTGATAAAGGAATTCAGGTATGATGTAAACCAGAAAAATCCGGCGGCTTTTATTTTTTCGACCATCAGAAATGGAGGCCGGCTTTTTGAGTCCCTGTGCAAAAAATATTGTTTTGACGTTATCAATTTTCATCAGCCTTTTTCCGCCTTTGCGGTCTGCCGGTCCCCGCTTTGCCGGAACATTAAAAAGATTTATACCTGCCATTCACTTTCGTTTGAGGAATATGTTTCCAGGAATCCGGCGTCCCCCGGCCCTTCCGGTCGTCTTTTTTACTTTTTAAACATTTTTGGCCGGCGGTATATTGAAAGATACGTGCTGAAGCGTGTGGGCCGGATCCTTGTATTAAGCCGGTATACCGGTGAAAAACTTGAACACGCTCACGGGATTTCACGAAAAAAGACCGTCGTTATTCCTGGAGGCGTTGATTTGCGAAGGTTTTCTCCTGCGCGGGACAGGGCGGCTGTAAGGCGGTCGCTTGATCTCCCGGCTGCGGGCTTCCTGCTTTTGACCGTTCGTAATCTGGTTTCCCGCATGGGGATTGAGAACCTTTTAAAAGCCGTGGTAATTGTCAAAAGGAAAATACCTGAGATATTTCTTGTCATAGGGGGTGCAGGGGTGCTGCGCGGGAAGCTTGAGTCCCTTGCCCGGGAGTTGCATATCACGGACTGCGTCCGCTTCGAGGGATTTATCCCCGAAAAAAGGCTTTCCGATTATTACCGGGCCGCCGATCTTTTTGTCCTTCCCACAAGGGAACTAGAAGGCTTCGGGCTTGTCACCATAGAGGCCATGGCATGCGGCACCCCGGTTGCGGGCACACCCGTGGGCGGCACGGCGGAGATCCTTTCCGGGTTTGATAAACGATTTTTGTTTGCGGATACGGGCGCGGAATCAATCGCGGATCGCCTTGGCGAATTATGCCGTATGATCATGGCCGATCCGGGCGGATGGGAAAAGATATCCCAAAGATGCCGCCGGTTTGTTGAAGATCGTTATTCGTGGGATGCAAATGTATCCGCGCTTGAGCGTTTGCTGGCAGGGAGTTATTTCACAAAACCACCTTTTTTAGCATAATCTACGATCAAAACATAACGTAAATGCAACTATTTGCCGTAAATTCGGCAAAGGCGGGGGAGTATGTGCGGAATCTGTGGAATAGTGAGGTTTGACGGCAAACCCGTGGGTGAAAATGAAGTCGGCCGGATGGGTTCAGCCATTACCCACAGGGGGCCGGATGATTCCGGTATCTGCGTACACGAGGTGCGTGATGAATCCGGCCGGGTCTATAATGTCGGATTAGGCCATTGCCGTCTTTCGGTTATCGATCTTTCCGCCTCGGGCCATCAGCCAATGTGTAACGAAGACGGGACAATATGGATCATATACAACGGCGAGACATACAATTTCCGGACATTGCGAAAAGAGCTTGAAAAAAAAGGGCATGTATTTAAAAGCAACACGGACACCGAGGTCGTCCTCCACCTCTACGAGGAAGAAGGGACGGATGCGGTTTGTCATTTAAACGGAATGTTCGCCTTTGCCATCCTCGATTTGAACATCGGCCGTGTCTGGCTCTGCCGGGACAGGATCGGCATAAAGCCGCTTGTCTATTTTATGGACAAAAACATGATAGTCTTTGCGTCCGAGATAAAGGCCCTGCTCACCCTGCCCGAAATTTCCCGCACGCTGGACAGAAACGCCCTGGACCTCTATCTTGCCTTCAATTACGTCCCGGCCCCTTACACAATGTTTGAGGGTATAAAAAAACTGGAACCGGCCCATAGCCTGGTGCTCCGGGGGGATAAGGCTGAGGTGTCTGCATACTGGTCACTTTCCGGAGCCTGCGACCCGGCCGCACCTGCCCGCATAACCGGGCACGAATTCGCCGGATACAAGCGCCGTATTGTCGAAACCATGACAAACGCCGTAACCTCACGGATGATATCGGATGTCCCGCTTGGTGCGTTTTTAAGCGGCGGCATTGATTCGAGCATTGTCGTGGCGCTCATGGCCCGTAATTCTTCACAACCCGTAAAGACGTTTTCCATCGGATTTTCGGATGCCGCCCTTTTTGACGAAACCCGCTATGCCAGACAAGTGGCCCATCTCTACCAGACCGATCACCACGAATTTAAATTAACGGAAACCGATATGCTGGTGGTTCTGGAAGATGTGCTGGCCGCCTTTGACGAACCCTTTGCCGACTCGTCGGCGATCCCCTCGTATATCGTCTCCATGCATACGAAAAAGCATGTGACCGTGGCCCTTTCCGGAGACGGCGGGGACGAGCTTTTCGCGGGCTACAGGTCGTATCTCGGCGAATACTGGCACCCGTTTTATGAAAAGTTCCCTTTTTTATTGCGCCGCTTAATGGAAACCCATGCCGCGAGGCTTCCCGATTCCAGGGATGTCAGGTGGATGGAATATGCCCGCAGGATCAAAAAGTTTGTAAACGCCGCAACCGGAACGTACGAGCAGCGGCTTTTAAAACTTAAGCGCGTGTTTCCGGCACATGTGAGGAGCGCTCTTTTGGGCAAGGCGGCAGGAATCGGAAACACCTGCGGGCAGAGTCCCCACGACCATGTGTCCCGCCTTGTGGCCCTG
This sequence comes from Deltaproteobacteria bacterium, assembly GCA_013151835.1. Lineage (GTDB taxonomy): Bacteria > Desulfobacterota > Desulfobacteria > Desulfobacterales > Desulfosalsimonadaceae > JAADHK01. The sequence continues at coordinate 49,827 of JAADHK010000132.1, read as the reverse complement.
GCCTCGGACCTGGGTCTTGACCCAATAAACAGGATGCTCTACACCGATCTTATCGATTCCCTCCCCTGCGACATGCTCACAAAGGTGGATATTACGAGCATGGCCCACGCCCTGGAGGTCAGGACACCTTTTCTGGATCATAATATGGTGGAGCTGGCCTTTTCCATTCCGGCAAAGTTTAAAATCCGGGGCATGAGTACAAAGTATATTCTTAAAAAAGCCTTTGCGCACATGCTTCCGAAAAGCCTCCTCCACCGGCCCAAAGCCGGGTTTGAAATCCCCATAGGCATGTGGCTGAAAGGCGATTTGAGCTTTTTAATCGACGATTATCTGGGGAAAAACAGGATAGACTCACAGGGCATTTTTGATTATGCTGTCATAGAAGGTCTTCGGGACGATCTGTTCAAAAGCCGGGCCGACACCTCCTGGATGCTCTGGAACCTCATCGTGTTCGAGCACTGGTATGACAGAAATTTCCAATAAAATACGTGTAATGCACGTCATAACCCGCATGGACATGGGCGGATCGGCTCAGAACACGCTCTTATCGTGCATCGGGCTTGCGGGGAAATGCAGGATCATGCTCGTTTTCGGCGGCTCAAAAGAGTCCGCAATGACGGACGATGAGCGCAATCGTGTCGAACAGGGACTGAGCCTTGCAAGGGATAAAGGCGTCGTGACCGTGCGCCTCGATTGCCTTGTTCGACGCATAGACCCTGTAAAGGATATGCTTGCATTCTTTTCTCTTTTCCGGCTGATGCGACGGCACAGGCCGGATATAGTCCATACCCACACGTCAAAGGCCGGGATTATAGGCCGCCTGGCGGCCCGGGCGGCCAGGGTTCCCCAGATTATACACACCCCTCACGGGCATGTTTTTTTCGGGCATTTCGGGACGCAGGCTTCAAGATTTTTTTTAATGGCCGAAAAGATCGTTGAACCTGCAACCGATTGCATCGTAGCTCTTACAAATGGAGAGATGGCCGATTATTTGAGCCTTTCGCTCACGGCGCCTGAAAAGATGCGCGTGATTCACAGCGGGGTGGATGTGGCGGATTTTTCGGCCCGACGGACAGACCCGTCTTCGGCCAGGGAGGCGCTCGGTTTGCCCGCAAACGCCCTGGTGGTAGGCACGGTCGGCTGGCTTTTGCCCATCAAGGGGCCGGATATCCTCATGTCGGCCATGGAGAAGGTGTGGAAATCCCGGGAGGATATTTATCTGGTCTACGTCGGCAAGGGGGAACTCGAACCAATACTGCGCGGCCGTGCCCAAAAGACAGGCGTTTGCCAAAAGGTCGTGTTTGCCGGGTGGCGCAAGGATGTCGCGGATGTCCTGTCCGCTTTTGATATTTTTGTCCTTTCTTCGAGAAATGAGGGTATGGGGCGGGTGATCGTCGAGGCCATGGCGGCGGGAAAACCGGTTGTGGCAAGCAGGGTCGGTGGTATCCCCGATCTTGTTAAACACGGGGTAAACGGATTCCTCGTTCCCCCGGAAGACCCGGAGGCTCTTGGAGAGGAGATTCTGCGTCTTGCCGCCGATCCTGAGTTGCGAAACGCCATGGGCGCGGCAGGCAAACGCCTGGCCCCGTCCTATGATATTTCAAGCATGGTTGAAAAGCTGGATGTGTTGTATCAAGAGGTTGTGGTAAATTCTTGAAATTGTCGGATTACGCTACGCTAATCCGACCTACTCCTCCCGGATTGCAGAGACCTTTCGTAGGTCGGATTAGCGTAGCGTAATCCGACATAATCAAAAAATCTTTCACGGTCAAAGGGAAAAATACCATGCAATACCGCCGTGCCTTTGTTCCCGGGGGCAGATATTTTTTCACAGTTGTAACCGGAAAACGGCGTAAAATTTTTAATGACAATGAATCGATAGGAGCATTGCGCGAGGCTTTTCGCAGGGTAAGGAACAAATGGCCTTTTTCCATTGATGCCGCAGTTGTGCTTCCGGATCATCTCCATTGCATCTGGTCGCTTCCGCCCGGTGATCATGATTTTTCTGTTCGCTGGCGATTGATTAAAACATTTTTCACAAAAGATTATTATGGTATTCATCCATCAGCACTGGAAGATGGCAATCCCATGAAAAGAAGGCAATCTGTTTGGCAACATCGTTTTTGGGAACATATGTTGCGTGATGATGAGGATTTTCGATATCATGTTGAATATATACATTATAATCCAGTCAAACACGGATATGCTGATAGCCCGGGAGGCTGGGCCTGTTCGAGTTTCAGCCGGTATGTGAAAAAGGGGCTTTACCCTGAAAACTGGGGGGCAGGCGGGATTGAGTTTAAGGATAATATCGGGAGCGAGTAATATTTGTTTTCGCGGGATTGTATTTTGTTAAAATGTCGGATTACGCTGCGCTAATCCGACCTACGCCTCCCGGATTGCAGAGGCCTTTCGTAGGTCGGTAAGCTACGCGTAATCCGACGACAAACCATATTTAAAAAGGAGGAACATATGAGCGACCAGGTTTTTTTTGCGACATTTAAACGTCATCTTGCCATGGCCATGGCCTGGGGACTTGTCTTTGTCGCGGTTTTTTCCATCACGGCCGTTGGCGTCAAGCAGGAAGTCAAGGAGATGATCCAGTATGTGGCGCTGAACTTTGATTCGGGGAACAGCCCCTGCCCCCTGGCTTATCATCAACCACTTGATGTTCAAGCTCAACACGAAAAGCCGGAACCTGAAGCCAGATGAAGCATGCTGTTGGCCCTGTTATCGCGGTTGTTTTTATTATCGCGGCTGTCTGCGGCCCGTCCATGCCCGCGCTAAGTGCGGACTTTATCCAGGTCCCGGCCGTAATCCATATCCACACGACCTTCAGTTCCGGAAGTTACACCATTGACGAACTGGTTGAAAAAGCGGCGGCCGAAGGGATCGGATGCCTTGTACTGACGGATCATGACCGGGTGGAAATGGAATACGGCCTGTTTCCGTTCAGAAACATTGTCAAGGCATGGGAGAGCCGCCCGTCCGTGCTTTCGGCCGGGGCCGGTAAATATCTTGATGCAATTTTTACGGTCAACGCCAGGCAGAAAAACGTGCTTGTCATCCCCGGTGTCCAGTCCTCGCCCTTCTACTATTGGACCGGCATCCCGCTTCCCGGGAAGCTTACCGCGCACGATTTCAGAAAAGAGCTTTTGATCTTGGGCATGGACAGCCCGGGAGATTACAGGGGCCTTCCCATCATGAACAACGGCCCTTCGCTCCGGTATACCATGGAGCTTCTGCCCGGTTTTCTCGCATTTGCTGCGGCATTTGCCGGGTTTCTCCTTTTGTCGCGCTACCCGGGCCATGCCGGGAGGTTCGGGATGGTTCTGGCCGTTTTTTCTTTTTTGTTAATGATCGATAATCTGCCGTTTAAAAGTTCATTATATGACGCGTATCACGGAGACCGTGGGATTGCGCCCTTTCAGGAGGAGATCGATTATGCAAACCAACATGGCGGGCTTGTATTCTGGGCGCATCCGGAGTCTAATTATTCACCCAAAGGCCGCAGTTTCGGCCCGATCCGCCTTGAAACCCCTCCTTACACGGATGCGCTGTTTGATTCGGATAACTATACAGGCTTTTCCGCGATTTACGGCGATGAAATTACTTTTACCACGCCCGGGGCCGGATGGGATCAATTGCTTGCGGCGTTTTGCAGAGGGGAGCGTAAAAGACCGCCCGTGGGAATCGCAGGCGCGGATTTTCATATGGAATATGGCGGCGAGAAACTGGATACCTATCAGACCGTTTGTCTGGTCCATGAAAAGAGTGCGCGCCAAATCCTTGATTCCCTTGCCCGGGGCAGGTGTTACGCCCTGTTCAAAAAAAAAGGCGCGTGCATGGTTCTTGACCGGTTCGGGCTTGCGGATGAAAAAAGCGGCAGGACCGCAGTCATGGGCCAGATCCTGACCGCCGTTGGCGGATCGGTAATTTCCGGACGGATTTCGGCTTCGGATAACGGGCGATATCCAATTCGGCTGCGCCTTGTGTGTGACGGCCGGGTAGTCCGGGAGATAAGCGATGAGACTCCCGTGGTCTTTTCCACGCTGTTTCCGAAAACTACCGGGCAACCCCTTGCATTTTGCCGCCTGGATGCCGAAAGTCCGGCATTAGGACGCTTGCTTTCAAACCCTGTTTTTGTTAAACTTAACGGACTCGGAAAAAGTCCATCTGCGGCGTTGCGCGAGCCGTGAAAGGCCTCAACGTACAAAAAGTACGCCTTCGCCATTTCCCGGCTCGTGCGCCTTGCATATGGAGCTTTTTACGAGCCCTTGAAGCTTGATAGGCCGTAAATATCATCAAAGGAGCACAGTTTTTGATTTTAGCCGTACACCAGCCCCAGTACCTCCCGTGGCTCGGGTATTTCGACAAGATGGATGTGGCCGATGTATTCTGCTATCTGGATAATGTTCAGTACAAGAAGAACGAGTGGCAGAACCGGAACCGGATAAAGACGCCGGCGGGGCCCCAGTGGCTCACCGTGCCGGTGACATACGGGTTTGGCGAGAAGATATTGGAAGTTGGCATTGACCAAAGGACGAACTGGGGGAAAAAGCATATAAACGCACTTGTTGCAAACTATGCGAAAGCCCCGTATTTTGACCGGTACATCGGGTTTTTCCGCGACATGCTCCTGCGGCCCTGGGAAGGGATCTGCGAATTAAATATGGCCGTAACCGAGGGATTGCGGGAAATCCTGGGGCTTTCACACATCAGGACCGTTACCGCTTCTCAGACAGCGGATGCGGATGATCCCACTGAGCGGCTCATAGGGATATGCAAAAGGCTGTCGGCGAATACCTATCTTGCCGGTGCGGGTGGCGCCGCATACATGGAAACCGAGCGGTTTTGCGAGGCGGGTATCAAGGTGATTTTCCAGTCCTTTGATCACCCGGAATATCCCCAGCGTTTCGGGCAGTTTATCTCGCATCTTTCAATCGTGGATCTTCTTATGAATTGCGGAGATCACAGCATGGATATAATACGGTCGACCCGTAACTGATCTGCCGCAGGAGGAGTATAATGGCAAAAAAAAGGATACTGGCAATCGGTTCCCATCCGGACGACATCGAGTTCGGTTGCGGAGCAACGCTGGTGAGCTACGCCGAACAGGGGCATGAAATATTTATCCTGGTGATGACAAAAGGGGACATGGGCGGCAAGCCCGGGACGAGGGCTGTGGAACAGGAGGAGGCGGCCCGTATCATAGGGATAAAGGATATATACTGGGGGGGGCTTTCCGACACGAAAATAGTGATATCGAGCCGGGTCATCTCGGATATAGAGAAGGTGATAGAAAAAGTATCACCCGACATGATTTTTTGCCATTTTCCCGAAGATACCCACCAGGATCACCGCCACCTTGCCCAGATGACCATTTCAGCCACGCGCTATATCCGAAACGTCCTGTTTTACGAGGGACCCACCACCGAAAGGTTCGCGCCTCAGGTCTATGTCGACATCGTCCCGACCCTCACCACAAAGGTCAAGGCGCTCCTGGCCCATAAGTCGCAGGTCGCGAGAACCAATATAGAAGATGTTTCAATCATCGAGATGGCCCATTCCACCGCCAATTTCAGGGGGGTACAGGGGCGGGTCCGGTATGCCGAGGCCTTTTTTGCCTGGCGTCTATTCTTGGATACGGGCATTTAAACATAATGCATTTTTGTCTCATGAGACATTTTTGGTAAGATTGAGACGGGATTCTTCTGCTTTTGGCATGTGGCATGGTTTTTGCAAATGTATTGGCGTGTTGTGGTAAAAGCCATTATCGATCTGACAAATTTAAACGGACTTACCAATCCATATGAATACGGCCCCGCATATTCCCCATTCAAAACCTTGCCTCGGAGAAGAAGAGGCCGCCGCCGCTGCCGTGGTGATACGCTCGGGCCAAATAGCCCAGGCTAAGCGCGTTGCCGCCCTTGAGAATTCTTTTGCCCGGTTTTGCGGCCGTCCGGCTGGCGCGGTTGCCGTAAATTCCGGCACGGCGGCCCTTCACCTTACGCTTGCCGCCATGGGGACAGGCAAAGGTGACGAGGTTATCATTTCCGATTTTGTCTGTACCGCGCTTTTAAACGCCGTGCGTCATGCAGGTGCGCGGCCGGTGCCGGCGGATATTGACCCGAAAACCCTGAACATGGACCCAAAAGATGTTACCCGCCGGATAACGGAGAAGACAAAAGCCATAATCGCGGTTCATCTTTTCGGCATGCCCGCAGACATGAACGCACTGATGTCCATTGGCATGCAGAGGAAGGTGCCGGTTATTGAAGACTGCGCCCAGTCGGTCGGGGCAACTATCGATGGCCGGCCCCTGGGCGGAATCGGCCATGCATCGGTTTTTTCCTTTTATGCAACCAAGGTGATCACCTGCGGGGAAGGGGGGCTGGCGCTCTTTTCGTCCGGAAAGGCGGCGGACAGGGCTCGTGACCTGAGGGATTACGACAATCATGCAGACGACACGACGCGCTGGAATTACAAGATGACCGATATTCAGGCAGCCATCGCGCAAACGCAATTTAATCGTCTCGGAGAATTTATCAACCGGAGAAAAGAGATTGCCGAACGGTACACAGCGGCCTTTGCCGGCCTGGATGTGGAACTTCCTTTCCAAGCTCCCGGCCGGATATGGTTCAGGTATGTGATAGGATTGAGAAAAGATCATAGCGTGGAATCATGGATCAAAAAGATGGCGGATTACGGCATTGCATGTGCGAAGCCCGTATTTGCGCCCATTCACAGGATGCTTGGAATTTCCGGTTATGGGAATAGCGAAAGCGCGTGGAACCGGCTTGTCTCCATACCAGTTTACCCGGCCATGACGGACCGGGAGGTTGACAGGGTAATCGATGCGGTGAGAAAAACCTCCAGGGAGGCGGCATGAATCCGACGAAAAAGAATGCCGGGTACGGCCGCTGGCTTTTCCTTCAAGTGACGGTTTTTGTTTTTTTGTGCCTGCTCCTGGCGCCGAAGGTCAGGTGCGAGTTTACCGAAGCCGGTCTGAGATGGCTTTTCATGCTGGTTTTTTCCTTTTCTGTCGCTTTTTGTTTAACTCCTGTTTTTGCCGCCATTGCCCGGAAATTTAATATCATGGACATGCCCGACGCCCGGAAGGCGCATTCAGAGGCGACGCCGCTTCTGGGCGGCGGGGCCGTGTTTTTAGCTCTGATCGGGGCCGTGGCTTTAAACGGGATCTGGGCGCCGGGTATAAGCCGGATTCTGGCAGGCTCGGCCATTCTCTTTATCGTGGGCGCGGCGGATGACATCCGCGAGGTCCGGGTAAGGTATAAAATGGCCGCACAATTTCTTGCCGCTGTTTTCGTCATGAGCGGCGGAATCGTGCTTCGGGTTTTGCCCGATTGTTACGGCATATTTTCCATTATGGGCAATTGGGTTCTGACAATGACCTGGATCATAGGGATCACCAATGCCATGAATTTTTTCGATGGCATGGACGGTTTGGCTGCCGGCCTCGGCGCCATGATCGCCTTTTTCCTCGGGGTCATCGCCCTTCAGACCGATCAGCCTTTTCTGGGATGGATCTCGGTTGCCGTTATGGGGAGCTGCCTGGGATTTCTTCCCCATAATCTCAAGGCAAGAGGCAGGGCTTCGATTTTTCTCGGGGACGGCGGGAGCACCGTCATTGGATTCGTGCTGGCATGTATCGCGGTATATGGGAAATGGGCCGAGCATAACGCGGTGGTGGCCCTGGTATCGCCCCTTCTGATTTTCTGGGTTCTTGTTTTCGATATGGTCTATATTACCGTTGACCGGATTTACGCCGGCAAGGTTGCCACCGTGCGGGAATGGCTCGAGTATGTGGGACGGGACCATCTCCATCACAGGCTGGCCGACGTGATCGGTAGCAAGAAGAAAAGCGTTGTTTTTATTTACATGATGACGGCCTGCATGGGGATTTCCGCCCTGGTTCTGCGCAATGCCTCCCCTGGGGACGCGCTCCTGCTGGTGCTTCAGGCTGTAATACTGGTGGGCTTGATTTCAGTGCTTGAACGATACGGGAGACAGGAAACAAGAGACAAGAAACAGGAAACAAGAGACAGGAAACAAGAGACAAGAAACAAGAGACAAGAAACAGGATAGTAGGGGCAGGCCCCTGTGCCTGCCCTGTTATATGCGTAAGAGCGGTTTTTCGGGGGGGGCGATTTAATTGTTGAGCTTTTTTATTTTTATAGTTAGTTACACAATGTAGCGGTCTGTATTCAGCAGGCCGGGCGAAATAAAGAGGAACATTAAATGCCAGACATAAAAGGGGAAGGCCGGGATGAATCCCGGACAAACAAGGAGGGGGTCAGCTTTACCCGGCTTGTAAATGAAAATAAAGGAGGGGTGGACGACCCCGCCTCTTCCGGGTGGAATGGTTTATCCCGGAGCCTGGGCACTGATGCCGCATCGGTTTCCAGCGATGATGGCTCCGGTCTGCCGGCCGAGGATAACACGGACGTGGAGGAGTTTAAGTCGCTTTACGGGGAGGCGCTGGATTATCTTGATCATGTCTATGACCTGGTCGGAGCCGGTGAGGAATTTTCCCTTGAAAAAGGCGAGGCCATAATCGACAGGATCGTGGAAATCGGCCCGGATCAGGATACCCTGTATGTCCTTGCGCTTCACAAGGATTACCGGGAACGTTATTTGAGCAGCCATGCGGTGAACGTGGCCATATTTTCCATACGGCTTGCCGAAAATCTTGGATTTGACAAAAATCGCATGAAGGAACTGGGCCTGGCCGCTCTTTTGCATGATGTCGGCACCGCAAGGATAGCCGATGATATTATTTATAAAAAAGGCGGGCTCACCAAAAAGGAAATGGGAATCCTGCGGCAGCGCCCGGTTTACGGCCACGAGATACTCAAGCGATTCGGCGGCACATACCGCATGCTTTACGAAACGGCATTGCAGGTATACGAACGGATAGACGGCTCGGGTTACCCGCACGGCCTGCGGGATGACGAGATCAATGAATACGCCCGGATCATAGGGCTGGTTGATGTATATGAGGCAATGATTCATTCACGGCCTCAGCGCGAGCGCTTCCTGCATTTTTCGGCCATAAAGGAGATAATAAAGACCGGAAAGGAAAAATTCGCCCGTCGCTATTTAAAGGCCCTTGTTAACATTTTTTCCATTTTCCCGCTCTACAGCTATATAAAATTGAATTCAGGCGCCATCGGAAGAGTCATCGGCACTCATCCGGATCATCCTTTGCGGCCGAAGCTTACGATACTTTATGATTCACGCAGGAAGGCGCTCCACACCGAGCGGATAGTCGATCTGCCGGATCATCCCCTGCTTAACATCGTCGATTCGTTTGAAGCCGGCGAGCTTGAAGCGGCCGGGGGATAAAGACCGTGTACCTCAGGCACTGGGGGTTTAAACGTCCCCCTTTTTCAAACGCACCGGCTTCAAACGGGGTGGGTGGCGAGAATTTTTTCCGTTCGCCCCAGCATGAGGAGGCATTAAACAGGCTGCTCTACGCAGTTCAATACCGCAAGGGCGGTGTGATGATTACCGGGGAGGTGGGATGCGGCAAAACCACGCTGGTAAAAAACCTGCCTGCTTTTCTGCCGGAAGGACAATTTTCGGTTCATCTGATTTTTAACCCGGCCCTGGAGCCGGAAGACCTTGTACGGGCCATTGGTCTTAGCCTCGAGGTTAAAAGCAATACCCGGTCCAAGGCGGTGATTATCGACCGGATTAAAAACGAGGTCATGGTCCGGGCCGGGCAAGGTGTTGAAACGGTCATTGTCATTGACGAGTCCCATGTCATAAAGGACCGGGCCGCGCTGGATGAACTCAGGATGCTTTTAAACATCCAGTCTGATAACGGCTTTTTGATTACCCTTATTCTCGTGGGCCAGCCGCCGTTGTTTGCAAAGATTACAAGGCTTCATCCGTTAAATGAGCGGATCGGCATGAGAATCAGTATCGAACCGCTCGATTTCGTCAATACCGGGAAATATATGCGATTCCGGCTGCAACGGGCCGGGCTTGAAAAGCCGGTTTTTACGCGGGAGGCCGCCTGGGCCGTTTACAAGGCATCGGGCGGCCTCCCGCTTCGGATTAACAATATCTGTGACCGGAGCCTGCTGATCGGTCTCATGGATAAGACCCGGCTTGTTACGCAAAAAATTGTGAATAAGGCCCTGGCGGATCTCGGATAAGTGAATTTGGGATAAGCAAATCCGGGATAAAAGGGTCCGGGTGTGAAATTATCGAAAAAGGAATAATATGGACATGCTCACAAGAAGAGAGACAATCGCGTTTAACGGCCTGGCCGCTGTTCTTATGATTCTGCTTTCAGCCGGTTTTATCGGATGTGCAAAGCATACGCCCGGCTTGCAGGCGGTTTCATGGACCAAAAGCTCGGGCACTATCAGTTCCGGCAAATACCGGTGCGTAATCGTCGCGGATCTGGATAACGATGCCCGGAAGGATATTGTCGCGGGCTCCTATGAGCCCGGCAACGCCGCCATATGGTACGGGGACGGCGCCGGGAACTTGACCACCCCGTTTTTTCTGCCATTTAAGGCCGATGTCCATTCAATCGCGGCAGGTGATTTGAACGGGGACGGCAGGTCCGACCTGGTCATGAGCGTGCAGCGCGAGGCTTCCGGGATCATGGTCTGGATGAACGAGGGCGGCCGGAACTGGGAACGCGGGATAGTGCCGGTCGAGGTCCATAATTACGAAGGCATCCGCCTGGCGGACGTGAATAACGACGGTTACAGCGATATTGTGGCGGCCAATGGAACCTCCGAAGACTCAGGGGGAATTCAGGTCTGGCTGGGGGACGGCAGGGGCGGATGGCGTGCGGAAGTTGGTCCCACGGTAAACGGCCGGTACATGGACGTGGAGGTGGGCGATTTTAACGACGACGGCAATATCGATATAGCGGGCGCCTCCTGGGGGGCCTATGGGGCCGTCAGGGTCTGGCTGGGAGACGGCACGGGCAACTGGTCTCCCATGGCGCCGGTTTGCGCCGGCAATTTTTACGGCCTGAGCCGTTGCGATATTAACGGGGACGGGAAGACCGACCTCCTGGCCGGTACCTATAAAAAAGGGATTATTATTCTAACGTCCAGGGGAGGCGGCGCTTTTGATGTATCTTCCGGTCCCGTGGATACGGGGAGCTTCTGGAAGGTGATCGGCACGGACCTGAACTCGGATAAAGTCGTTGATATCGTCTCCGGGTCGGTGGACGGACACGGAATTTCAGCATGGCTGAACCGTGAAAAGGACGGATGGGAGGAGGCCGAGGGAGTTTTTCCCACCATTGGAAACGACTATGACCTTGTCGCGGCCGATCTTGACGGCGACGGCCATGATGAACTCGTTTATGCCGGGTACGGGGAAGGCGTAAAAATAATGTCGGGCAGCTCAATTCCCTTTGCCGGTCGCTCCTTTTTGTCCGTGGTCGACAGCCTGTCCGGGGATAAAACCGATACAAACCGGGATGTGACCGAAAATTCGATTTTTACCTCTGAAAACGGCTTTATCGAATATAAGGTAGGGCCGAGGGACACGCTGGAGATCACCATGTGGGAACCCGACAAGGTGACCAAGCAGGAGGTGGAGATAATGGCCGACGGCACGCTTTCCTTCAGCTTTGTCCAGGATCTTCCGGTAAAAGGGATGACGTTGAGGGAAATCGACAAGGAGCTTACCCGGTATTTGAAGGATTATATCAAGGATCCACGCATCGATGTGCGGGTTTCCTATTACATGAGCAAAAAGGTTTCGATCATGGGGCCGGGAAGAAGTCATCAGAGCGGGGGTGGCTATGGCGCAGGCGGTAATCGCGGCGGTAATACAGGCTTTTATCTCGAAGGGAAGGTGTCGCTTGTGGAGATGCTGTCCAGAACACACTCGGCCCGACCCGATGCCAACCTCCGGGAGGTCAAGGTCAGGAGAAAAAACGGCCGTACCCTGAAGCTCAACCTCTACAAGGCCATGACAATGGGGGACAAGACCCAGGATATTATTTTAGATGATGGTGATGTCATTTATCTTCCGCTCATCTCCAAGGAAGGGAACCGGGTCTTTATTTTCGGCGAGGTTAACCAGCCGGGCGTTTATTCCTTTACCGGTTCCCAGATGCAGATGTTCGACGCAATTTCTGCGGCCGGCGGTCCCACGATTTTTGCAAAACCGCAATATGCCAGGATTGTCCGGGGCGATATCGCCAACCCGGAAATCATACCCGTTAATCTTCAAAAGCTGATCGAGACCGGGGATCAATCCCAGAACCTGTCTTTAAAGGACGGTGACCTGCTCTTTGTGCCGCGGTCCGCCATAGGGGATGTAAATCAGTTTGTCAGCAGGATAAGGCCAATTGTGGAATTGGCGATCCTGCCGGGATATAATATCCAATATTTACCTGTAAACGGAAGTTATAACAGGACTCGATAGCAATGTCGCCGTATATTAAAGAGGCGCAAGGCATCAACAAGACCGGAGAAAAATTTAATGGCACAATATGACGTTGATTTAAGGGAATATTTCAGGATAATCCGGAAACGCAAGGGCGTTATTATCCTGATGACCATCTTTGTGGGCCTGTGCAGCATGGTTTTTTCAAAGATAAAGGAACCTGTGCCCCTTTACCGGGCCACGGCGGCCATCAAGATCGAGCAGAAGGCCAACATGGCAGGCATGCTCTCAGGCGGGTTCTGGAACCTCCAGGAGAGCATGACCACACACGGGTATACGATTACGAGTTTTCCTGTATTGAAAAAAACAGCGGAAATGATGGGCCGCATTCCTAAAGCCGCTCCGGACGGGGAGATAAACCGGAACCGGAAATATCTCGGGGAGATCGCGCGGCTCAAGTCCATGATAAAAACAGAGGTGGAGGAGCGTACCAATATAATCAATTTAACAGTTACGGCCCGGACTCCGGACGAGGCCGAGAAGGTAGCCAATACGATTGCCCGGGCATACAGGCAGTATAATATAGATTCTAACAGCAAGCGTATTTCGGAAATTCGGACATTTATAGAAAAACAGCTTGAAGTAACGCTTGCCAGGCTCAAGACAGCCGAAAAAGATCTGCAGGACTACACGGAAAAAAACGGGCTTGTCTCCATTGGTGAGAAAAACAGAGAATTATTGAGACGTATATCCAAAGTCAGGGACGAGTATCAAAAGGCCCGGGAAGACAGAAGTCGGGCAGAAGGAAAACTTAAGCTTTTTACCTCGGGCAGGATTTCAGGGATTCCCGATCTTTCGGCGAAACAGCTATTGTTTTCTGAGAAAAACAGCAGTCTTAACAGATCAAGGTCTCAGCTGGAAAGTCTGCTCCTCCAGCGGCAGAGGCTTTTATCCATGTATACTGAAAAGCATCCTAGTGTTGTTGCAGTGGAAAATCAGATCAAGATGATTACGCGCGATACTCAAAGCGATTTGCGCCTTATGGCAAAGACTCTGGCCGGGAATGAAGAAAAGCTGAAAACCCGGATTTCAAGCTTGGAAGGAGAATTAAACGGCCTGCCGAAGAAAACCCAGGAACTATCGCGCCTGACCCGTGCCGTGGATCTCCAGGATAAGCTCTATACCGAGCTTGAGAAAAAGCACCAGGAGGCCTTGATCCAGGAGTCGGGCAAGATGGAGAATGTTACGCTCGTCAGGCCCGCCTTGGCTCCCGTGCGGCCTTTTAACATCCCGTCCAACTGGGCGATCATCATTTCAGGGCTTATCCTGGGCCTTATCATAGGGATTGTTTTTGCCTTTGGCGTCGAGATGTTTGATACCTCCATGGGAACCATAGAGGATGTGGAAGCGTCCCTGAACGTTCCCGTGCTGGGAGTCATACCCCAGCTCGACATGGAAGGCCCCGGCCAGAAAACCGAACAGAAAATCAATGGGGACATGCGCTCCCAGGGTCTGATCACCCATTATGCGCCGACGTCGCTTGCCTCCGAGGCATTCAGGTCCCTTCGCACCAATCTCCAGTTCATCCGTCTGGAGAAGAAAAGCAAGTCTTTTCTCGTGACTTCAACGTTCGTGCAGGAAGGAAAGTCCATAAACGCCGTTAACCTGGCGTTGAGTCTGGCCCAGACAGGGGAGAAAGTCCTCCTGATCGACGCAGACCTTCGAAGGGCGAGCGTATACAAGCGATTCGGGCTTTCCCGGGAGCCGGGCCTGACAGATTACGTATTGGGCAACTATGAGTGGCGCGACGTGGTAAACACCATCACGGATGTCATGCTGGGGGATTTCGAGATGGATGATATCCTCAATTCTCCGGGTCTTGATAACCTCCATATTATTAATGCCGGGATCAAACCCCCGAATCCCACTGAAATTCTGAATTCAAAGCGGTTCAGAAATCTTTTAACGGAAGCCTACAACGAATACAGCTATATTCTGGTTGACTCGCCGCCGGTGCTGCCGGTGGCGGACCCAAGCGAGATCGCGCCATACATGGACGGGGTTATCATGGTCTACATGGTGGGCCGGATCGGCCGGGGTGTATTGAGCCGGGCCAAGTCGACGCTTGACAACATCGAGGCCAACGTGGTGGGCGTGATTTTAAATAATGTCAAGCCGAATGTGGGGCCCGATTACTTCCGGTACCATACCCACTACTACTACGGAGACCGCGCCAGGGAACAGGCGAAAAAAGAGCCTGAAAAAGAGATTCAAAAAGTCCTGAGCCAGTACGTTTTCGAGCACAGGTTCGGTGTGTTCGTCTTTATCTCTTCTCTTATTCTATTAATCATCGGTCTATATCTGACTTTTTAATGCGATTTTTCTTCTTTATCATAGGGAGTATCGTAATCCTTGCAGCGATTGCCGTGTCCCATTTCCCCGAGCGGATGCTTTTCATGGCCACGGGCGCATCTCTGATTTTTATCCTGGTCCTGATCAAGACCGAAGTCGGGCTTTACCTGCTGATTTTTTCCATGCTTCTTTCCCCGGAGTTCATGTTCGGGGGGGGCGCTGCAGGGACGGTCCACCGGGGGGTGACCCTGCGCATCGATGACCTCCTTTTGCTGGTTATCGCGCTTTCCTGGTTTGCCAGGAACGCCATTTTCAAGGATATCGGCCTTTTTTTTAAAACGCCCATAAACCGTCCCATTTTCTTTTATATTATTGCAAATATCGTGGCCACCGGTCTCGGGGCCATGGCCGGCAGGGTCGATCTTGAGGTCGGTTTTTTTTATGTGCTGAAATATATTGAGTATTTCATTGTATTTTTCATGGTGGCAAACCATATGAAAGACACGGATCAGGCAAAGCGATTCGTATTTTTCCTGTTTCTCACCTGCTTTATCGTATCAATCATGGGCATGCTGCAGATACCCTCGGGCCAGCGGGTGAGCGCGCCTTTTGAGGGGAAGGTGGGCGAGCCGAACACCTTTGGGGGATATCTCGTCTTCATGCTGGCCATTGCGGCCGGGCTTTTCTATCACATAAGGGATACGAAAACCCGGAATCTGCTTCTGCTCCTTATGGCCGCGATTATACCGCCGTTTCTGTTTACCGGATCAAGATCGTCTTTTCTGGCCTTTATCCCCATGGCGGTCGCCCTGGGGGTGATGATGAAAAACCGGGTTATCATTTTCGGCCTCATGGCTGCGATACTGATCATAAGCCCGCTTATTCTGCCGCAAGCGGTAAAGGAGCGCATTCTCTATACAGTGGCCCAGCCCGAGGAGTCCGGACAGATCGAAGTCGGCGGCCTGCGGCTCGACACCTCCACGTCCGCACGTCTCAAAAGCTGGGAAGACGCCCTGACCAGGTTTCCCGAACACCCTGTTTTCGGATTCGGGGTAACCGGATTTCATTTTATTGACGCGCAATTCCCCAGGGTTCTCGTGGAGACCGGACTCATCGGGTTTGCTTCCTTTTTGATCCTGTTATTTTCCATTTTTGCCATGGCGGTTGAAAATTACCGCCGGGCAATATCACCCTTTGCCAGGGGGCTTACCATGGGCTATATCGCCGGCTTTATCGCCCTGGTGGTCCATTGTATCGGGGCGAATACCTTTATCATTGTCCGGATCATGGAGCCGTTCTGGTTTTTTACCGGGATCGTCTGCATGCTCCCCGTGCTGGAAGAAAGGGATGCCGCCGTGAAGTCCGAAAATGGCGATGCAAAACCAATCCGACGATTTGGCCGTCATTTTTCTCCCGGACCCATGCCGGGGCGATGATGCCCCGGACTTGTCGAAAAGATGGGCCATTTCCGATGACGTTGTCGCGTATCAACGTATCCGGATCAAAGAGCGGGTGTCGCCTGATTTTTCATCTCCTATCCGAAGGCAAGGACGTCCGACTCGAAGTGACCGGCACGAGCATGGCGCCGTCGATAAAGAGCGGAGATCGTGTGGTTGTATCTCCGGCCTCTCCGGATTCCGTTGCCATCGGCGACATTGTCTTCTTCAGGCAGGCCGGGGACCGGATGGCGCTCCACCGGGTCCTATGGGTTATCCGGGATGATTCCGGCCGTGTATCGAGCTTTTTGACAAAAGGCGACGCTGTCGACACTCCTGATACCCCTGTCATGGCCGAAGATATTATGGGCCGCGTTGTTCGCCTTGAAAAAGCATCCCCCTGTGGAGTGAGACGCCGGCGTTTTGATTCGCCTTTTGCAGTTAAGGTTTCCAGAATCACAGGTGCATACCATCTGGCCCGTTCAAACGCCGTTAGATTCCTGGTGGCCTGCAAATCGGGGAACGCATCCACTAAGACGAAGTGCATGCGCACACGATTGCAATCCCGCCATATACTCCATTTCATCCATCTTGGGCTTAATGGAAAAACGCCCCCGTATTTTCCGGACTGGCCGGGAGCTTTACGAAATATTTTTGCCGAAAGCCTCCACGGGCTCATGTTTAAGGTTGCTCCATCCCTGGGCGCACCGAGGGATGTGACCCGCAAGCTCGAAAATGCCTATTTTACCTGCCTTGCCCAAAACATTAGGGGGATCGATGCCATAAAGGAACTCAATCCTTATCTCGTGGCAAAGGGTATATCCGCCATGGTCTTCAAAGGCGCGGCGCTCACAGGCTTCCCATATGAAGACCCGGGGCTGCGGCCCATGGAGGATATAGACCTCATGGCACGGCCGGGCGAGGAACGGGAGCTTTTCCATGTGCTGAGGCAGGCCGGGTATGTCCGGGACCCGTTTTTTCCAGGCCTGTTTGTAAAAGACGGCCTTACGATCGATCCGCATGTCCACCCTTTGAACGCCGACCGGGTGGCTGCCCGGACCGGACTGCTTGATCTTGAACCCTCCGCGATCTTCGAGCGCTCACTTCCTTTTTCGCCCGGTACGAGTCACGTCCGCCGTCCGTCCGACATGGACCATGTGTTGATTTTAGCCCAGCACATGGTCAAGCACTCGTTTTCAAAACTCATCTGGCTGGAAGATATCCAACGGCTTTTGATGAAACAGGATTTCCATTTTCTGGTGCGGCTTAACCGGATGATCCGCGCATACGGCCAGGAGAGGCCCATTGCCTATGCATCATATCTGGCCCGTAAAATCATGAAAAAGCCCCTCTACCCGACAGAAATTCCCATATCACCGCCCTTTGTCCGCTTCACCCGCATTGAGAACGCCCTGCTGAACCTGCGGGTCTCGGGCGCATCCATGGGTGATTGGGGAAATCTCTTATGGCTTTTCTGCCTGCCTGACAAAAGGCTTGTCCTGCGGTTCGCCGCGCAGACCCTTTTTCCTTCCCAAAAGGCGCTGGCCCGGGAAAATCCTGGAAGTTGCCGACAAAGCGGGAGCCTTTTGTATGCCCGAAGAGCGACACGGGTACTGCGAGGCCTTTTGGCCGGAATTCCCATCCTTTTTAAGGCGTACGGAAAAAGCGAACATTGATTTATTGCACGCAAGTGCTTACATTGGATTATTAATAGGCTCAAGCAACATTGACATGGAAGCAGGCCTGTAATAAGGCATGTTTTCCGGGGAATTTATTAAAATCTGTATGGAAGAAGAGCCATGAACCAGAACCACATATACGAACGTAAGCAGTTTGAAGCCCTCTTCCGGCAGGAGAAAATCGACCGGCTCGACGAGCGCCTGGCCGTGCTGGACGCCTTTCTGGCAAACGAGGGACATATCACGGCGCCGGAGCTTGCCGCTATATTGAAGGCTGCAAGGAAAGCCTATGTAGTCGATTTTGTGGAAGAAACCCTTGAGCTCATGTGCCGCTATGGTTTCGCCCAGAAGAACCGGTTCGATAACGGCATTCTTCGATACGAGCACCGCCACCTCGGCCAGCACCATGACCACATGATCTGCACCAAGTGCAAAAAGATTGTCGAGTTTGAAAACGACAGGTTGGAGGCGCTCCAGTTTCACATCGCCAGGGAATACGGCTTTCATATGCTCCAGCACAGGATGGAGATTTACGGCATTTGCGGCGACTGTCTTTCCGAGCATGTATCCCGTATGCCGCTTTCAATGGCAAGGCCCGGAGAGCGTCTTATTATAAAGGAGATGGTCGGTGGGAACAAGGCCAGGCTGCGGCTCATGAGCATGGGTCTGAAGATAGGCGATGCCATAGATGTCATTAACAACTACGGCAACGGCCAGGTGGTGGTTGGTATGGACACCCAGCGTTATGTCATGGGCCGGGGGATTGCCCAGAAGATCATCGTGGAAATAGCCGATCCGGTAGATATAGGGGGCGTCGGGAAATAGCCATGTTTTTAAACGAATTGCAACAGGGGACGTCGGGGATTATCTCCAGGGTTGGAGGTAATATGAGGCTGCGCCGCCGGCTGATGGAGATGGGGCTTACCTGCGGAACCCCCTTTCATATAGAAAAATACGCGCCGTTGAAAGACCCCATGGAGCTTGTCATAAAGGGGATGCATATTTCCCTGCGCGTGGCCGAGGCTGCGGTTATTGAGATCGATGATGGAAACAGCCCGGAGTGCGAGCCGGAGCAGGAAGAAGATGAGTGGTAAAAATCTTAAAATAGCCCTTGCAGGCAATCCCAATTCCGGAAAGACCACCATTTTCAACCAGATCACCGGGACACGCCAGAAGGTGGGGAACTGGCCCGGGGTAACCGTTGAAAAAAAGGAAGGCGTGGTCTCCCGGGCCGGAAGCGAACTCAACATCATAGACCTGCCGGGCACATACAGCCTGACCCCCTTTTCCATAGAAGAAATCGTGGCCAGGGATTTTATCCTGGATGAAAAACCGGACGTTGTTATTGATATCATGGACGCATCCAATCTTGAGCGGAGCCTTTATCTGGCCATCCAGCTCCGGGAACTCGGGTGCAACATGATTTTTGCCCTGAATATGGCCGATGTCGCCAGGGCGCGCGGGTTTAAGATTGACGGGAGCAAGCTCTCCGAACTCCTCGGGGTTCCGGTGATTTTCACGGTCGGAAACAAGGGTAAGGGCGTGACCGATCTCCTGGATGCCGCCATTTCTCTTGCCGATTGCCGCAAGCCCGTGAGCGATGCCCGGAAGGTGCGTTACAGCAGGGATATCGAGGCTGCCGTGGCGGCATTACAGGAGGAGGCAAAGAGCCTTCCCGCTGATTTCCCCTATGATCGCCGGTGGACCTCCGTGAAGCTTCTGGAAGACGATTCCGTGATTCGCGAGAGGATCAGTGATCGGGCGGGGCCCGGTGCCAGGGACCTGATGGAGGCGGCGGTAAAATTCAGATCAAGGCTTGCCCGGGAGTTTAACGAAGATCCGGAAATCGTCATGACCGATGAACGATACGGGTTTATCGCCGGTATCGTAAAGGAAGTCGTGATCGCGTCGTCCGTTCAGCGGGTTGATATTTCAAGAAACATAGATCTCGTGCTGACCAACCGGTTTCTCGGGTTTCCCATATTCATATTTTTTATCTGGGCTATGTTTCAGTTGACCTTCTCCCTGGGCGAGTATCCCATGCAATGGCTCCAGGCGGGGGTAGACAGCCTTTCGCGGCATTTAAGTGTTTTCCTCCCCCCGGGTCTTTTCGAGGATTTCATCGTTAACGGGGTCGTGGCCGGAGTCGGGAGCGTGGCCGTGTTCCTGCCGAATATCGCCCTTCTTTTTTTCTGCATCGCTCTTTTCGAGGATACGGGATACATGGCCCGGGCCGCGTTTCTCATGGACAGGATCATGCACATGATCGGCCTTCACGGCAAATCCTTTATTCCCATGCTCATGGGGTTCGGCTGCAACGTGCCCGCAATCATGGCGGCCCGTACCCTCGAAAGCCCCAAGGACCGTATACTGACCATATTGATCACGCCTTTCATGTCCTGCTCTGCCCGCCTGCCGGTCTATATTGTCCTTGCCGGTACTTTTTTCGCGGCCCGCGCGGGTTCGGTCATTTTCGGCCTCTATCTGACCGGGATCGTGGTAGCCATATTGACGGGCCGGTTTTTCCGGGCGGTTCTGCTTCCCGGCCAGGACGCTCCCTTTGTCATGGAACTTCCACCCTACCGGGTTCCCATGCTTAAAAATCTCCTGATCCACATGTGGGACAGAAGCCGCATGTTTCTCCAGAAAATGGGTGGCGTGATACTCGTCGGGTCTATTATGATCTGGATATTATCGTCTTTTCCCACCATGCCGGAATCAGCATACATGTCCGGGCAGAAACGGGTTAAAGCCGTTTATGCTCAAAAGATTGAGAGGGCAGAACAATCCGGCGGCAAGTCTGATATAGAGGCGCTGCGCCGGGAGTTGGCTGTTGCGGAAAAAACATTTGCGGCGAAACTGGACCTCAAACAGGCTGAAAATTCATACCTGGGCCGGATCGGGAAAGTCATAGAACCGGTTTTTGCACCCATCGGAATCGACTGGAGGGGGGGCATCGCCCTGTTGACCGGCTTTGTGGCAAAGGAGGTAGTGGTCAGCACCATGGGTGTTCTGTACGCCGCCGGAGATTCGGGATCGGATGCCCTGGGCCGGGCGCTTCGTAAATCGGGCATGACGCCCCTTTCTGCCCTTGCCATGATGGTTTTCGTGCTGCTCTACGTGCCCTGTCTTGCGACCATGACGGTCATGACCCGGGAAACAGGGGCCTTGAAGTGGACGATCCTTTCCGTGGCCTATTCCACTGGGCTCGCGTGGATCATGGCCTTTATTGTTTACCATGGCGGACGGCTTTTAGGATTTGCATAAAAGCGGTTGCCGGTTTCCAGGCAGCAGTTAACCGACAACTGACAACCGTAAACCAAAAAGGAATATTCATGTCCAAATATAAAATCCATTTCCTCCCCCACGAGCGGGAGGTTTCCGTTAATGAGGGTGAAGTGCTTATTGCTGCGGCAATGGATGCCGGTGTTCACATAAACGCCTCATGCGGCGGCGAGGGTGTCTGCGGGAAATGCCGTGTCATCATAGAGCGCGGAGAGGTCGAAGGCGGGCTGTCCGAATTTTTAAGCCCGGAGGATATTGAAAAAGGGTATCGTCTTGCCTGTCAGGCGCACGTTAAAAGCGATATCGTCGTCAGAATCCCTACGGAATCGGCCATTGATACGCGCGTGTTAAACGTCGCCTATTCTCCTAGAAAAACGGCCCGGATTCACCAGACCGATTTAAATGAAATAAAGGAAAAGGGGCTCTTTGTCCCCCCCGTGGAAAAGGTTTTTGTAAAGCTTTCCGAGCCCGTGCACGGCGATAATATCGCCGATGTCACACGCCTTATAAACCAGCTTCGGATGGAAAAGGAGGAACACCGCCTCGAGTTCGACCTGTCGGTAATCCGGAAGATTCCGGACATATTGAGGGATGCGGGTTTTGCGGTCACGGTCACCATTGCAAGGGCCGTGCGGGAAGAGGGGAAAAACAGAGTAATAAATATCCAGCCCGGGGACACCACGGGCAGGAATTTTGCCATTGCAATTGACATCGGGACCACCACGGTATTCGGTGAAGTCATCGACCTTAAAACCGGCGCGGCTCTGGCCGGGCACGGGGATTTCAACGGCCAGATTAGTTTCGGCGAAGATGTGATCAGCCGAATCGTATTTTCCGAAAAGGGAGAGGGCCTTGTCCTCCTTCACGAAAAGATCGTATCAACCATCAACCACGTGATCGGCAGGATCATAAAAGAATCCGGTGTCGCTCCAGACGAGATATCCACCATCACATTCGCCGGCAATACCACCATGACCCAGCTTTTTCTCGCCGTAAATCCCCGCTATATCCGCCGCGCTCCCTACGTGCCGGCAGCCAATCTTTATCCGCCGTTTTCGGCATCCGAGATAGGCATTGATCTGCCGGATCATGTGATTGCGCTGGTTTATCCCCAGGTATCGAGCTATGTGGGCGGGGATATCGTGGCGGGCGTCATGGGATCCGGCATGTACCACGACCAGGAACTTACGCTTTATATCGATATCGGCACAAACGCCGAGATAGTGATCGGTAATAACGAATGGCTTGTATGTGCGGCCTGTTCGGCGGGCCCTGCATTTGAGGGCGGCGGTATCAAGTTCGGCATGCGGGCCGCAAGGGGGGCTATAGAAGATTTTTCCATTGACCCACAGACCCTGGAGCCGATGAATATCACCATCGGCCGGGTCAGACCCATGGGTATCTGCGGTTCCGGGCTGATAACCGCCGTTGCCGCCATGATGGAAGTGGGAATAATCGACAGCCGGGGAAAGTTCAACCGGGACCTGGACACTCCGAGATTGCGCGAACATGAGGGTGTCTGGGAATACGTGCTGGCATGGGAGAACGTGAGCGGCATCGACCGGGACGTGGTCCTGACCGAGATAGACATCGATAATCTGATACGGGCCAAGGGCGCCATTTACAGCGGCTGCATGACCTTGCTCGCCGAAGTCGGGCTTACCATCCACGATCTGGACAGGATCATTATCGCCGGCGGTTTCGGAAGTTATATTGATCTTGAAAAGAGCATGGCCATCGGGCTGCTTCCCGAGACGGAGGCGGAAAAGGTCATTTTTATAGGAAACGGCTCCCTCATGGGCGCTCGCATGAGTTCGCTTTCCAACCATATCCGCAGGGACGTGGGGAATACCATTTCAAGGATGACCAATTTTGAACTGTCCGAAACAAAGTCGTTCATGGACAATTATATTGCGGCTCTTTTTCTCCCTCATACCGATTTAAATCTTTTCCCAAGGCTTAAAGCAAGGATGGAAGCCATGCGGGAAGTTCGGGGCAAAGGGAGCTGAATATTTACGCGGTGAGCATATGTTCAAAAAAATATCGCTATATTTATTGACAAACTTAATTCTTTTGATATTAAAATTATCTTTTATATTTTTTAATCAATCTTATTTCAATTGTAAACATATATAATAATAAGGAGGTAACATTGGGCTTCGAAATCGTGAAAGAAAAATATGCAGGCAGCGTAAGGCCAATCACGCTCGGCAAGGGCGACAAGGCCGTGACGGTGGGCGGTGAGAGCTGTTACCCGATGTATCTGTTTGAGGGGGACATGCCCAATAAGCCGAAAATCGCTATGGAAGTCTGGGACATGGAACCGACTGAGTGGCCGGCTTGGGCCAAAAAACCGTTTGAGGATGTTTTGTCCGATCCTGCGGCATGGGCGAAAAAATGCCAGACGGAGTACGGGGCGGACCTGATTGTTTTACAGCTCAAGAGCGCTGATCCCAATGATAAGGATGCCAGCCCCGAGGATGTAGCAAAAACGGTCAAGAGCGTCCTTGATGCCATTGACATCCCCCTGGTGATATGGGGAACGGCAAATGGGCAGAAGGACGAGGCGGTCTTAAAGAAAGTCTCGGAAGTATGTGACGGTGAAAATCTGGTGCTCGGTCCCGTGGAGGATAATAACCACAAGGGGATCGGCGCAAGCGCCCTGGGTTACAAACATACCGTGATTTCATCTTCTCCCATTGACGTCAACCTGGCCAAGCAAGTCAATATCCTGCTTGAAAATCTCGGCGTTCCCCCGGAAAGAATTGTTGTTGATCCAACCACCGGTGGCCTTGGTTACGGCATGGAGTATTCGTACTCGGTGATGGAGCGATTGCGCATGGCGGCCTTGGCCCAGGGAGATGATAAGCTCCAGTACCCGGTTGTCAACAATCTTGGAAATGAAATTTGGAGGTGCAAGGAAGCCGGCCTGAATGCCGAGGATGCCCCCGAACTGGGTGACCCCGAAAGGCGGACCGTCATGATGGAGGCTGTGGGAGCCGTCTGTTATCTTCTGGCGGGTTCCGATTTGCTGATTATGCGTCACCCGGAAGCGGTCCGTCTTGCCCGCTCGTTTATCGATCTTATCATGGACGGCGGAAGTGCGGCCGAAGTCGCGCCCATTGAAAAACGTCTGGATGATGTTGATATAGATTACGCAGCCATGGCGCCGGCGCCTGATCTGACGATTGAGGAAGAAAAAAAGGCGGCCCCGGCAAAGAAAGCCGCTCCTTCGGCCGAGAAAAAAGCGGCCCCGGAAAAGAAGGCGCCCACAAAAAAGGCTGCACCCAAGCCCGCTGCCGAGGCAAAATCCGCGCCCGCACCCGAAGTAAAACCGGCTCCAAAAGACGATGCCGTTGAAAAGGCTGCGGCTGAAGCCGCTGCCAGGGCGGCCGCTGAGGCCGAAGCGGCTTCAAAGGCCAAAGTTGCGGCCGATGCCGAGGCAAAGGCTGCCGCAGATGCCGAGGCAAAAGCAAAAGCTGAAGCGGCTGCAAAGGCCAAAGTCGAAGCGGATGCCCTTGCCAGGCGCGAGGCGGAAGAAGATGCGCTTCGCCAGAAACGGGCAAAAGAACGTGAAGAGCAGGCGCAAAAACGCATGGCTGCGGCCGGAAAGTCGGAGATTTCAAAGACCCCGGCGGCCGTACAGAAAACGGAGCTGGACGAGATCATTGAAAGGCTTGACCGTATTCACCGGAAGGGAGCATAGACCTGGTATGGGCCGATAGACACGTTGATGCCGTAGGGACGAAAAATTTTTCGCCCCTACCGGATATACACACCCCCGCAGGACGATTCTATATTGGAAAAGATTTAATATATAAAACATATAATCGGAGGAGGAACCTCTAATGCCAGAAATCAAGAAAGCAGCCAAGGCCCCCAAGCTGGCCGATCCTGTTGCGGCGACAATCGATGTCGCATCTCAACAGATGATCGCCCGCGCCCATGAACTGGGAGTTGAAACAATTTTTGACAGGGCCGAACAGATGAAGCCCTGTAACATAGGGATACAGGGCACATGTTGCAAGAACTGCGCCATGGGTCCCTGCCGCCTTCCGCTCCCCAAGGCCGGGATCGAGGGCAAGGATGAAAGAAAGGGCCTGTGCGGTGCAACCGCCAATACCATAGCGGCCCGTAATTTTTTAAGGATGATCGCCGCCGGTGCGGCCGCCCATTCGGACCATGGCCGCAACGTGGCCGAGGTCTTCATGTCTGCTGCCCGCAAGGAAACCGAAGCCTACAAGATCAAGGATACCTTTAAGCTAAGGTCCGTAGCCGAAGCCTTGGGCGTGGATATCACGGTCGAGGTAGACGGCGAGGTTAAAGCCCGTGACATCGATGAAATAGCGGTAGAGACGGCGGAAAAGGCCTTAAGCGAATGGGGCAAGCCCGATGGAGAACTTATTTATGCGAAGCGTGCACCGGCGCCCCTTTATGAAAAATGGAAGAAAGCCGGGGTGGTGCCGAGAAATATCGACAGGGAAATCGTCGAGAGCATGCACCGGACCCACATGGGAGTTGACCAGGACTACAAAAACCTCATGAAACAGGGGACACGCGCGGCCCTGGCCGACGGCTGGGGCGGTTCCATGCTTGCCACTGATATGCAGGATATTATTTTCGGCACTCCTTATCCCCTCCAGGCCGAGGTTAACCTCGGCGTTATGAAAGCCGACCATGTAAATATAATTATCCACGGCCATGAGCCCGTCCTTTCTGAAATGATCGTTGCGGTGGCCCAGTCTCAGGAGATGATCGATTACGCAAAATCAAAAGGCACTAAGGGGATACAGCTTTCCGGGATCTGCTGCACTGCAAACGAACTCCTGCAGCGGCACGGGGTTCCGCCGGCGGGCACCTTTCTCCAGCAGGAACTTGCCATAATCACCGGGGCCTGCGACGCCATGGTAGTCGACGTCCAGTGTGTCATGCAGAACCTCGCCAATGTGGCCAAATGCTTCCATACCAAGCTGATTACAACCCACCCCATCGCCAAGATGGAGCAGGATAATGTCATACATATTGAGTTTGATGAACATCATGCGTTGGAAGATGCAAAGAAAATTGTAAAGATGGCCATCGATAATTTTGAGAATCGTGGCGCGGAGGTCATGATCCCGAAGCAGAAGGCAACCCAGATCGCGGGTTTCGGAGTGGAGTCGATCCAGTATCACCTCGGCGGAACTTTCCGGGGATCCTATTATACCTTAAACGACAATATCATTAACGGTAGGATCCGCGGTGTGGCCGGCGTGGTCGGGTGCAACAACGCACGGACCCGGCATAATGAAGCCCATATTCAGGTGGTCAAGGAGTTGATCAAGAACGACGTCCTTGTCCTGACCACCGGGTGCAACGGGATCGCCTGTGCTATGGAAGGGCTGCTTACCCCAGAGGCGGCAGCGGTTTACTGTGGTCCGGGCCTTGCCGAAGTCTGCGAAACAGTCGGTATCCCGCCGGTCCTTCACATGGGCTCCTGCGTGGATAACAGCAGGATTCTCCTGGCCGCCACCGAGATGGTCAAGGCGGGCGGACTCGGAAACGATATTTCCGATCTCCCGGCTGCGGGGAGCGCACCCGAGTGGATGAGTGAAAAGGCCATTTCAATCGGACAATATTTCGTGGCATCCGGCGTGTACACGGTATTCGGGCTTCATCTCCCGGTCGCCGGGGCTCCGGTGTTTCAGGATTACCTGTTCAATGAATTCGAAAAGCTCTACGGCGGGATGTGGGACTTGGAGGCCGATCCCATCAAGCACGCCCAAAAGATGATTGCCCATATCGACAAGAAACGTAAAGCCCTGGGCATTGACAAGGCACGCGACCGGGTCCTCATGGACATGGCCGATCGACAGGCTCTGGAAGCCTGATGGGCGGATAGTGCACGCTTTTTACCAATTGAAATAAAACAAATCCTCAACGAAGGAGGAAAACATGTCAAAATTAGTTGCATTTGCCGCCATTCAGGGTGGTTACAAAGTAGTGTCAACGGTTGAAGGGGAATACAGGAACGCCCTTGAAAGCTTTAACGCGGATACAAAGGTGGAATTTCCCAATACCGGTTATTTCCTGCCGGTTATCTATTCCCTTACCGGAATGAAGGTCGAAACGCTTGAAGACCTTAAAGCGCCATTGGAATTCGCGCGCAAGCTGCTCCCCCCGCATATCAAGGGGAAGCATAATCTGCCTTATCTCGGGCCGCTTCTGGACGCCGGAATGGCTGCCATCATCGCCTATGAAATCCAGGAAGCCCTTCGGATTGTAAAGGAGCCGGATTTTTACTGCGCATCCATGGAAGAACCGGACTTTGAAAATGGTAAGAAATGGGTCGGTCCCGCCGATGATATCATCCTCAGGAAGCGGGGCGTTGAATTCGTGGACGGTTCGGCCCCGGGTTTTGCCGCCATCGTCGGTTCGGCGCCCACGGCTGAAATTGCAAAGAATATCGTGGAAGAGTACCAGAAACGGAATCTCTACATCTTCTGCGCGGCCCAACATAACGGAACGTCGGTCATCGATCAGCTTATCGAGCTTGATGTCCAGGTCGGGTGGGGCACCCGTATCGTCCCGTTCGGCCCCGATATTTCTTCTGCGGTTTTCGCGCTAGGTTTCGCAAACCGCGCTGCCATGTCATTCGGAGGTGTCCAGCCCGGAGATTACAAGCGGATACTCAAATACAACAAGGACAGGATTTTCGCGTTCGTAAACGCCCTCGGCGATATTGGCACGGAATGGGGTGCTGCTGCGGCGGGTTGCGTGAACTGGGGTTTCCCGACACTGGCCGATACCGATATCCCGGAGATTCTTCCCACAGGTATCTGCACCTACGAACACGTGGTCGCCAACGTGGCCCACGACGAGATCGTGCAGCGCTCGGTCGAGGTGCGCGGCCTTAAGGTTACGGTCGCGGATATCAAGATTCCGTGTGCATTCGGCCCGGCGTATGAAGGCGAGCGGGTCCGCGGAAAGGATCTCCATTCCCAGATGGGCGGCGGCAAGACCCAGTGCACCGAGCTGGTCAAGTCGGCCGAGATGAAGGAGATAGAAGACGGTAAGGTCGAGGTCATCGGAAAGGATATCCCGGACTTAAACGAAGGCGACACCCTGCCCCTGGGCATTTTCGTCCAGGTGGCCGGCCGTGAGTTTCAGCCTGACTTTGAGCCGATTCTCGAACGTCAGATCCATCATCTTGTAAACTATATCCAGGGCGTAATGCATATCGGACAGCGCGATATCGCGTGGGTCCGTGTGGGCAAGGCCGCTGTTGAAAAGGGCTTTACCTTAAAGGACATCGGCGTTGTCCTGCATGCAAAGCTTCACCAGGATTTCGGTAAAATTCTGGATAAGGTCCAAGTTACCCTGTACACCAACAAGGAAGACGTGGACAAGCTGACGGCCGAGGCACGGGCCGCCTACAAGACCCGTGACGAGCGTGTTGATAAAATGCGCGACGAGGATGTGGAAACCTATTATTCATGCACCCTTTGCCAGTCTTTTGCACCAAACCATGTCTGCTCGGTAAGCCCCGAGCGGACCGGACTCTGCGGGGCATATAACTGGATGGACTGCAAGGCGTCTTTTGAAATCAATCCCACCGGACCGAATCAGCCCATTGAAAAGGGTGAATGCGTTGATGAACGTCTCGGCCAGTGGAAGGGCGTAAACGAGTTCGTCTCCAAGGCATCCCGCGGGGCCGTGGATCATTATAATTTCTATTCCATCGTCATCGACCCAATGACAACCTGCGGGTGCTGCGAATGTATCGCGGCGGTGCTGCCGGGCTGTAACGGCGTCATGACCGTCAACCGTGAATTTCCCGGTGAGACCCCATGCGGCATGAAGTTCACGACTCTTGCCGGCGTCATGGGCGGCGGCGCCTGTTCACCGGGTTTCCTGGGCCATTCAAAGTATAATGTCACCCAGAAGAAATTCCTGCGCGGCGACGGCCCCAAGGACGTGGAGGAGGGTGGCATCCTCCGGATGGTCTGGATGCCCAAGATGCTCAAGGATGAATTAAAGGAGCGGATCGACGAGCGGGGCAAGGCCCTGGGATACCCGGACCTCTATGACATGATCGCCGATGAAACCGTCGGGACCACGGAAGAAGAGGTAATGGCTTACCTCAAGGAAAAGGGGCATCCGGCCCTTTCCATGGCTCCCATTGTCGGATAATCGTAATTAAGGATAAATGTCGCCGGGGATTGCTTTCCATCCCCGGCAATATACATTGATATTTTTTGGACAGCTAAAACGAGGAGATAAAAAATGGCTTTAACCGGTATGCAGATTTTCAAGCTCCTTCCGAAGACGAATTGCAAGGAATGCGGGGTTCCCACCTGCCTTGCCTTTGCCATGAATCTCGCCTCGAAGAAGGCGGAACTGGACTCCTGCCCCTATGTCTCGGACGAGGCCAGGGAGCAGCTGGCGGAGGCGTCGGCGCCGCCGATTCTTCCGGTAAAGATCGGAAAAGGGGTCAGGGCAAGGACCATCGGCGGTGAGACCGTGCTCTACCGTCATGAAAAAACTTTTTACAACCCGACCGTCCTTGCGGCCAGGATTGGCTCGGACATTGATGATGCCGCCCTTACCGCCAAGCTTTCAGTATGGAATGCCTTTCAATATGAGCGGGTTGGTTTCAATCTTCGCCCGGAAATGGTAGCCCTGTACGATGCAAACGGCGATGCGGCCGCATTCGGCGCAAAGGCGAAAACGATCGCGGAAACCTCCGAGTTCAACCTGATCCTGGTGTCCGAAAATATAGACGTCATGAAGGCCGGGATCGAGGCGTGCGGATTCAAGCGGCCCCTGATCTATGCGGCGACAAAGGATAATGTCGATGAGTACGGTGCGCTCGCCAGGGATAACGATCTCCCCCTGGCGGTAAAATCCGATTCCGTGGATGGCCTGATAGCACTGACGGAAAAGCTTTCCGGCATGGGCTTGAAACAGCTTGTTCTCGATCCGGGCTCCCGGGAGATCAAGCAGGCCCTTGCCGACCAGGTGGCCATGCGAAGGTCCGCCCTCAAGGCATCCAACAGGGCTCTGGGTTATCCCACCATCACATTTCCGTGCGAG
Source organism: Deltaproteobacteria bacterium (assembly GCA_013151835.1). Lineage (GTDB taxonomy): Bacteria > Desulfobacterota > Desulfobacteria > Desulfobacterales > Desulfosalsimonadaceae > JAADHK01. Next base: position 19,604 of record JAADHK010000132.1, on the reverse strand, counting down.
ATGGCATCAAATCCGGACATGGAAGGCTTAATCGGTGCGATGTTTATCGCAAAATACGGTGCAATAGCCGTTTTTTCCGATTTTTCGCCAGAACTTCTTTTCCCGCTGCTGCTCGAGCGCCTCAATATCTATACGGACCCGCAGCGGCCCATGACCGTTACCGAAGGCATCTATCCGGTAAATAACCCGGATGAGAATTCACCCGTTCTGGTCACCACCAATTTCGCCCTGACCTATTTTATCGTATCGGGTGAAATAGAAGGAAGCAAGGTTCCGGCCTGGCTTTTGATAAAAGATACCGAGGGACTTTCCGTGCTCACGGCCTGGGCCGCCGGAAAGTTCGCGGGCGATGATGTTGGAACTTTCGTCAAGAAAAGCGGGATTGCCGACAAGGTCAAAAACAAGGAGATCATTATTCCCGGTTACGCAGCCGCCATTGTCGGTGAAATGGAAGAGGAACTCCCGGGCTGGAAAATTCTGGTCGGGCCGAGGGAAGCGCCCCATCTCCCGGCCGTTCTTAAAAATAGATAAAACGATGATGGGGACGTTCATGAATTAATGCGAAATTTAAAATTTCGCATTAATTCATGAACGTCCCCTCTCCTCTTTTATAACAAATTCAAATGGAGGTTATGTATGCTTTGTTTCGGCGAAAGCCTGAATGTAATGTCAACGAAGATCGGCAAGGCGTTTAAGGAGCGGGATCCCAAACCGATCCAGGAAGAGGCCCTGTTTCAGAAGGAAAAGGGCATGGATTACATAGACATCAACCTGGGCCCGGCAAAAAAGGACGGCCCCGAGCTGATGCCGTGGGTTATCCAGACCGTCCAGGAAGTGGTGGACGATATCCCCCTGATTCTTGACTCCTCAAACATCGAGGCAATCGAGGCGGGCCTTAAGGTGTACAAGCCGACAAAACAGTCGCCGATAATCAACTCGATCATGTGCCGGCCGGCACGGTATGAAAAGATGATTCCCATTGCGGCTGAATATAAGGCGGACTTTATCGCGTTGATGTGGGGGCCCGAAGGGCTGCCCCGGGACGAAAACGAACGGGCCGCTCTCTGCGTGGAACTGCTTTACGCCGCAAACGAAGCCGGCATTGAAAATGAGAAGATATGGGTCGACGGTATTGTGACGCCCGTAAACATTCAGCAGCAGCAGAGCGTAAGCCTTCTTGAATTCCAGAGCATGATTGGCGATATCGCGCCGGGCGCAAAGAGCACCTGCGGACTTTCAAATATTTCAAACGGTCCCCCGGTATATCTTAGGCCAATCTTAAACCAGACCTACATGGTGATGCTTGAGCGCAACGGCATGCTTTCCGTGATTTCGGATCCCCTGGACGAAAAACTCACCGCCATTGCCAAGGGCAAGCGTCCTGACATCGTGGAGATAGTGCACAAGGCCATGGACGGTACGGCTCCTGATCCGTCGGAGCTGGAAAAGGAACTGGCCGATTACGTTAAGACCGTAGATGTTATTCTCGGCCGGAAGCTTTATTCCGACTCCTGGCTCGAACTATAACGACTCCGTAAAAAGCTTTTTATGGCATTTTGGAGCCGTGAAATTTCGGCGTCCATATAGTAGACCGGGTTTCTTACCCGGCGATTGTAAATATATGATCTCGTTCCCACGCTCCGGCGTGGGAACGTATATGCTCATGAGCCCTGCCCCATAACGGGGCGGGGCTTTGTTGTTTGCGGGAAGGGGGCATGCCATGGCGCGGGTGGATGATTATGTAAATGCGAAAAAGATCGCGGTAAAGGCTCTGGCTTTGGAATCACTCGAGGCCATTGCCGGGACCAGCGGATTTTCCATCACAGACGGCCGGACGTTGACGGTGCCGTTTTTAAACCGTACCTATTTCGTGTCATATCCTGATTTCGTGTTTAATGACGCCGATGAACCGGAAAAGGAAGTCCCCATTGCAGAGCAGATTCTTATCCTCCACTATATCGCCGCCATGTCGGATATCATTCCTTCCGGCAAGTGGATCGCCTACCGTGAAATCCCTGGGGCGGCATTCTATTTTTCGGCCTTTGTAAAACGAGCGGCCGATCCCGCAAAAAAGGTGTTCGGCGAAAATATTGCGGCCTTGAACGTCGCCGCCCCTATGATCAATGGTAAAAAAATAGAGGAAGGCGACGCAGGGTTCGAGTTTTCCGTGTTTCCCAAGGTTCCTTTACGGATAATTATCTGGGAGGGAGACGAGGAGTTCGAGGCATCGGCCAATATTCTCTTTGACAAGACCGCCGGAAATTTTCTTTCCCCCGAAGATGCGGCATGGCTTGCGGGCATGGTTGTTTACCGGCTTGCGGCCCTCGGCCGGTGAGAAAATGGCATATGAAACGCCAATGCGTTGTCATAGGGGCAATGGCCGTCATCTGCGCAATCCTTTATTCCGGCATCGTACATGCCCCGTTTATTTTAGACGATAACAGTTTCATTGTAAACGCGCCTCAAATTCACGTAAAAAACCTTTCCTTTTCAACCTTAAAGACTGCGGCGACCACCGGAATTCCCGCCCATCGTCCCCTGCCCAAGATAAGTTTTGCGTTAAACTATTATTTTGGCGGGTATTTGCCGTTCGGCTATCATCTGGTCAATATCGCTATCCATATTTTTACCGCGTTTTTCGTCTACCTCCTTTTTACTCAGGTTCTTTTTCTCTTACCAGCCGGTGGCGGCAATGAAAAAAAAATTCGTACCATCGCCCTTGCGGCGGCCATGATATGGATGGTTCACCCCCTTCAAACCGAATCCGTGACATATGTGTGCCAGCGCATGACGAGCCTATCCGCCCTGTTTTTCGTAAGTTCGCTCTGGTGTTATGGCGAGGCGCGGATTCAGATGCAACGGCCCGCTAAAAAATGGAAAAGTGCCGTTTTTTTTACCGGGGCCGTCCTTTCGGGCTGCCTGGCCCTGATGTCCAAGGAGAATGCCGCAACCCTGCCGGTTTTTATTCTTTTTTATGAATGGCTGTTTTTCGACCGGGTAAAAGGCAATCGCAGATTATGGATTTCGGCCGCTGCCTGTATGATCGTATTTTCAGGTATCGCCCTTTTTTATCTCGGGCCTCACCCCATCGCCAGGATCACGGGATCATATGCCAACCGGATGTTTGATCTTTCGCAGCGGCTTTTTACCGAGGCCCGGATCGTCATCTATTATATCGGCCTCATTTTCTTTGCTTATCCGTCCCGCCTGAATCTCGATTACGCCTACCCGGTTTCAACATCGATTTTAAACCCGCCAACAACCGTGCTTTCGATAACTGCCATCTGTGCGCTGGTCGTGCTGGGCATATATGCAGCCAGAAAAGACAAGATTTTAGGCCTTGCAATTTTTTGGTTTCTTGGAAACCTCATTATCGAATCATCGTTTGTGGGCTTAGAATTGGTGTTCGAGCACCGGACCTACCTGCCGTCCATGTTTTTAGTGCTGTGGATCATCCGTGAACTCGCGGGAAAAATCAGGGACAAACGGGTCTGGATACCGGTCGTTTGCGCTGTTTTTATCCTTTTTTCAATATTTACGTATCAAAGAAATAAAGTCTGGGCCGATCCTGTCTCACTGTGGGCCGATTGCGTAAAAAAATCGCCGGGAAAAGTCCGGCCCAACTTTAATCTCGGATGCTTTCTGGAAAAAAGACGGGATTATATTTCCGCCCTTGGCTATTTCGCGGCTGCTAACAGGATAAAACCCGATTTCGACCAGACCCATTATCATATGGGATATTGCCTCGGCAGGCTGAAGCGCTATCCCGGGGCGGAAAAGGAATTTATGCGCGCCCTGGCCTTAAACCCGAAAAATGCCGATGCCCGCAATAATCTGGGCAACGTATTTGCGGAGACCGGCCGGCCCGAAGCCGCTACGGCTGAGTATAAAAAGGCTGTCATTCTTTCGCCCAAAGACGCATCAATCAGAATCAACCTTGCCGGGGTTCTGGCCGACATTGGAAAACCGGATGAGGCGGTTTTCCAATATCAAAAAGCCCTGTTACTGGCGCCGGAAAATGTGGGCGCCTTAAATGATCTGGGTTACCTTTTGCTGCAACAGGGCCTCACGGACGAGGCGAGACATTTGCTTGAAAAGGCGGTTTTGATCGATCCTGCCAATGGCGCGGCCCATGCCCGGCTCGGGGATTTATTCCAGAAAACCGGGGATACCGGCTCCGCGATCCGCCATTACAACCGGGCGCTTTTGCTGAACCCGATCGATGCCCAGACTCTTTACAACCTCGGGATCGCCTATTACAAACTGGGGCGGCTTGACGATGCATGCGGAAAATTTGAACACGCACATGCCCTGGCCCCCGGCCTTGTCCCGCCAGCCGTTGTGCGGAACCAATGCGAAAAATTTCGTTGATTTGACGGTGGCGTAAGGTAAAAAATGGCTGATATAGAGACAAGTTGTATAATACGCCATGTCTTAATGTTTGATTTTAATAGGTTGCCTATGGTCAGTAGTGTCCGGTTTGGTTCTTGCAGGCTGTTATTTTCCTTGTACAGCCATCGTAGGGGCCGCCTTCAGGCCGCCTTTAACTTAATTGCGTGGAAGCAATATCGGTATATGGAAGGCTGAAGCCTTCCGCTACGCCGACCGTGCGAATATTTTATTTTGTACCATTTTTTTAAAGATCATAATCAGACCTTTTTCGAGCAGAAACGTTCAAACGCATCCAGCAAGCAAGAAATAAACCGGACAGTGCTGGTTTTTATTTTTTAATAATTGTGGTCAGTATTGCAATGAGCTGGTTAGCTTCATGAATCACCCTTCTCAATCACTTCCCAATGCCCACCCTTTGCAGGCCCGATGCGGCGCAGGTCACCTTTTTTCCGCAAATTTGCGGTCTGTTTTTCCACGGCTCGGGTCGTGATACCAAGTTCTTGGGCCAATTCGGGAATCGTCATTTTGGGATTGCCGGAAAGAAGGCTTAAAATTCGGATTTCAGTTTTTCCCGAACTTTTTCCCGAATTTTTCGGCAAATCCGACTTTGGTGCTTTCCGGTGAATCGTTACAGTAAACTGACAGCCGTCACGATCATCTGCAAAATCAATATCGCTCCATTTTTCCAGCGCACGCGGAATTCCGGACCCAAGCCCGTGATAAGGCAAAAGCCCCTTTGCCACAAATGAAACCAGAATCGGGTTTCGAATATTGGAAATTCCGGCCCGAATCCGTTCCACCGTCAGGTTATTCGGCAAATGGCCGGGGCTTATGATCTCGATGCGGTTGTCAAATATGAAAATCCGGATGGGAGCGCTTACCAGATAGTCCCGATGGATCAAGGCGTTGACCAGAAGTTCCTCAAAAACCGGTTCCGGAATCTCGGGCAGTCCCGGTGCATTGACACCCCGCCCGGCCTGAACTTTGTGCAGGTTGCGCATGACAGAAGCCCAAGTATCGCCCCATCATCCGCCACGCCAATAAAAATGGTTCCGCCGTCGGAATTGGCAAAGGCGGCAATTTCAGATGCCAGCGAATCGATGTTGCGCACGTCTGCCTTGAATTGACGGGTGCTGTCTTCTCCCGAAGCGACCTCAGCCAGCAGATCTTTTTTTTTCATTTTTTTTACCCTTCGTCCCTCACTCTTCACCCTTTGTTGCATCTGTTGGTATGTATCTTTTTGTTTGCGTTTTCTCGGCTTTGGAATCGGCGTGATAAATTTTGCGCTTCGACGGGTTTCAAGTATTTTTTGTGTCGGCTGACCCTGATCATCCAGTTCCCAGTGGCGGGCCGGATATTGATACGGGGAGTTAATGACGGGGTGTTCGAAGAATAAATTATTCATATTAAATTCTCTAAGTTGAAAGTCTGATTTTCTCCTGACAGGGCACCTTGCATATGAAGATTTTTACAAATCTATCCTAAACTTATTACTTTTCCGTTAGATAGCATAACCCGGCAGGAAATAAAACAATAGATATCATCTCATGGATATTCGATATATCGAATATCCACCCTCCTCAATCATCCATTGCCCGGCGGTTTTAATGGTGCTATAGGAAAAATTTGAGTATTGTGGCTGATTTTGCAATGCTTATGAATATGCATGTTAAATCAAGCTGTTGAACCTGAGGAGGAAGTGTGCCTGAAATCACGGGAGGAGAAAACAGCCGTCCCCAGTGGGGGAGCAAGATGGGCTTTTTGTTCGCGGCCATAGGGTCGGCAATCGGGCTCGGCAATATCTGGCGCTTTCCCTATGTCGCGTACAAGAACGGCGGGGGGGCGTTTCTCATCCCCTATATTGTGGCCCTTGTAACTGCGGGCATCCCGATCCTAATGCTCGAGTTCGCGCTCGGTCATAAAAAAGCCTCGTCCGCGCCAAGGGCGTTTTATCTCATTGATCCCAAATGGGAATGGGTGGGCTGGTGGTCGGTCTCGTTTGTAATGTTCGGGATCGTCATATATTATAACGTGATCATAGGATGGTGTGTAAATTACCTGATATTTTCCTTTTCTCAGCAATGGGGCAGTGATCCGAACTCCTTTTTCTTTAAGTCGTTTCTTCACAAGTCTTCCGGCGTATGGGATTTGGGCGGGTTAAATTTACGCATTGCCGGAGCCGTTGCCCTTGTGTGGCTCATTAACTGGGCCATTACCTATCAGGATATAAAAAAGGGGATCGAAAGGGCCGTTAAATTAATAATGCCTCTTTTGTTTGTTATCACCTTTGTGATCGTCATCTGGTCCATGTTTCTCGAAGGGGCGGGCCAGGGGATAAGGCTGTATGCTACCCCTGACTTTTCCAAACTCATGAACCTGGATGTATGGATATCCGCATACGGCCAGATTTTTTTCTCCCTTTCGCTCGGATTTGGAATCATGATTGCCTATGCCTCCTATTTGCCGAAAGATGCCAATATTTTTAAAAACAGCCTGATAGTGGCAGTAACAAACAGTTTTTACTCTATTTTCGCCGGGTTAGGGGTGTTTGCCATCCTGGGCTACATGGCCTTAAAACAACACACCGACATCGCCAATGTGGTGGACTCGGGTATCGGGCTCGCGTTCGTGGTTTATCCCAAGGCGATTTCACTGCTTCCTTTCGGTGCTGTTTTCGGGGTCTGTTTTTTCTTTTTGCTGACCATCGCCGGGATATCGTCTTCCATTTCGATCATAGAGGCGTTTACATCCGCCATTCTGGACAAGTTTCCCATCTCCCGTCAGAGGATCATCACGCTGCTGTGCATTGTCGGCTTTTGCGGCTCCCTCCTTTTCACAACCAGGGCCGGGCTTTACTGGCTTGACATCGTGGACCATTTTTTAAACCAGTACGGCCTGATCACGGTGGGGATTCTGGAGGCCTTTATCATAGGGTGGCTGTACCGGACGGAAAAACTTAAACAACATATCGTATCGAGGCTGGGCCTGACCGGAGTGAAGCATGCGATTTTCAAATATGTCATTCTCCAGGTATGGAAGTATTGTATCCGGTTTATCACGCCCGTGGCCCTCGGATTTGCCATGGTTACCAGTATGATGAGGGAATTTTCCGCTCCGTACAGCGGGTACCCGGTCTCCGGGATAATAATACTGGGTGTGGGCTGGCTCCTTGCAACCCATATATTCGCATTCGGTCTGTGCGGACTGCCCTGGAAGGGTGAGAAGCAATGGACAACAGACAATGGGACACGGTCCGCAGTCCGCACGAAAGGTGAATGATGGAAGAAAAAAAAGAAAAACTCCTTGCCGCCATAAAGGCGGTGGATGAAAAAATTGACGAACAGGAGAAGCGGATTCCGCCCCATTCGGTGAAGCCCGTGCACATCGCGGTTATGGACGAACTGGAATCCTTGCGCGATGAACTGGTAAAGCGGCTTGCCGAGCTGGACAAGGCCGGGGCTAACGCATGAAACATAGAATATTTTTTTTAATGCTGTTTTTTTCTTTACTTGCCGTGTCAGTGACGGCTGCAAACCTTCACCGGGTGGAGACGGATTCCGATCATGACGGCAAAACCGATCAAATCGGTTTTTTCGATGCTGACGGAAACATGGTGCGGTTATATGCCGATACCACGGGTGACGGCCGGATGGATACCTTCCAGTATTATGAAAATGGCGGGATCGTAAGTATCGAGCGCGATACGGACGGCGACGGGAAACCGGACACCCGGGATATATTTGAAAAAGGTCTGCGTATCCGGCATGAAGAACTCGGGGGCCACGGGGATGCGGTTGCGGTTTATTTTTATGATTCAACGGGTCGCATGGTTTCAATATCAAAAGACACGACCGGTGACGGCAGGTTCGATACCCTGTATTCCTGCAAGGGGGGAAAGGTGGTGGCTTCCACTGCGGATACCGATGGTGACGGCCGGATCGACACCTGGATCAAATACACGGCCCCGGGCCTTGCGGATTTAAAAAAAACAGATGAAAACGGGGATGGAATGCCCGACATCGAGACTGAATATGCCTTGGACGGAAAGATCAGCCTCACCCGGACAGACACGAACCACGATGGGAATTTTGATCTTATAGTCACCTATGACAAAGGGCGGAAAAAAACTGAAAAGCGGGACAGGAACCACGACGGCCATATTGATTTCATACGTGACTATGGTCACGGCCGGGCGCTGGGGTGGAAATCGGACGACAATTTTGACGGCCGGTTTGAAACCACTGGAACCATATCGAAAAAAACATTTACGATTTTGATTGATAAAGACAAAGACGGCCGTGCGGAGAAAAAAAGCATATATAAAGACGGTCGTATTGTTTCCGAGACCATTGATGCTGACAGTGATGGGCATCCTGAAATAATCCGGCAATATGATGCTGCGGGAAGATTGGAATCAGCTGTCACGGACGATGACCATGACGGTCGCATGGAGACCGCATGGACCTATGACAAAGAGGGTAAACCTGCCGGTGCTGAAATCGACAGTGACGGCGACGGCAAAACCGATATATGGTATATCTATGATCATGGCCGTCTGAAACAGGCCCGCATGGATACCAACCATGACGGACATCCCGATATCTGGGAGACGTATTCGGATTCGGGAAAAATCACGGGCCGGAAAAAAGATCTTAATCACGACGGGATTCCTGATATTGAAGAGCCGGTTCCGGGCGGGGCCGGTAATTCCGGGCGGACCGGTGAGGAAAATAGAAAATGATAGCATTTATATTAAAAGGCGGGATACTGGTGATACCTATCCTTGCCTGTTCCGTTCTGGCCCTGGCTATTTTTTTAGAGCGGGTCATACGGTTTTCGCTCATGAAAAGCCGGGGCGCGGGCCTTGCCGAAAAGGTCGTGGCCGCGCTTGAATCCGGTGAAGACGGCGTGGCCGAAAAAATAGCCGAACAAAGCCGTTCACCCATGGGCCGGGTTCTTAAAAGCGCCATTGCCTTTAAGGGCCATGACCGGGAGATCCTCGAAACCGTTCTCGTCCATGCCACAGATCAGGAGGTCAGGGGGCTTTCCCAGTATATCCAAGCTCTTGCCACTATCGGCAATATCGCTCCTCTTCTCGGGCTGCTGGGAACGGTCATGGGGATGATAAAGGCATTCATGGTGATCCAGGATATGGGCGGCAGGGTCAATTCCGCAGTCCTTGCCGGGGGGATATGGGAGGCCATGATTACGACCGCGCTCGGCCTGAGTGTCGCCTTGCCGGTGATGCTCGCTCACAGCTATCTTCTGGCCAGGGTGGACAGGTACGAGGCCCGGCTTACCCATGGCGCGGTGGTCTTTTTAACGGCCGTCGCCACCCGGAACAAGGACAAGCAGGAGCGGAAATAATGCTGATCAGGCGTAAAAAACGGCCGGTATATGCCATCCAGGCGCCTTTAACTTCGCTGATTGACATTGTGTTCATGCTTTTGATTTATTTTCTTTTGACCACCAATTTCATGTCTGAATCAGGAATCGACGTCCATCTTCCGAGCGCATCTGGCGCTGTCCCCCAGACCGAAAGGGAGATCACCGTGTTTGTCGATTCGTCGGGCCGGACTTTTATCGGGGAACTCGCCGTTGATTTCAACGAACTTTTTCCAAAATTGAAAACCATGATCGCATCCGATCCGGACCGGGTCGTGGTTATCCGTGCGGACAGAACCGTTGCCCTGCAGGATGCGGTGAACGTGATGGATATTGCAAGGGCAGCCGGTGCGTCCAGGCTCTTTTTAGCCACTGAAAAGCGCGCGGGACCGGCGGGGCCATAGAATGGGTATCCGGGTTACACGGGGTCGCGGGCTGAACTGGATGCTTGCGAGCCTGATTTGTTTGTCTGTCGCGATCCATGCTTTGATTTTATGGCGGTTTGCGGACGATTTTCATCCGCGCGGGACAGGTGCGGTAACGGTCGTGCTGGCTCCCGGCTTGTCGGGTGACTCCGTGGCCGTACCGCGCCCTCCGGCCCCTTTGGCATCGGATGATCCCGCAGTTAAGGAAAAAGTTGTGCAAAAGCATGTCCCGCCTGAAACCGATCCGGATATGCCTCAAGACCGGGAGCAGCGTATTCCGGCCGCACCCGGGGCATTCCCCCCGCAAGCGCAGGTGGTGAAATGGAAGGGCGGGGCGGCAAAGTCCGCAGCCGGGCACAAAGCATCGGCCGAAAAGGTTTCCAATGCGTCCGATATATCCGGTGGCGCGGCTGATTTGAAAAATACTTACCTGGCAGGTGTCCGGCAAAAGATAGCAAAAATGCGGCAATATCCTGTGAGCGCGAGGATGCGGCATCTGGAGGGGCGGGTTTTCGTCCGTTTTTTCATTCGCGCCGACGGCCGGGCCGAAGATATAAAGATAGTTTCCGGTTCACGGGTTGCATCTCTTGACAATGCCGCCCTGGACGCTGTAATTTCGGCATCCCCGTTTCCTCCATTGCCAAAGGGATTGCCGGAAAAAGGGCTTATTGTGAATGTGCCTATAAAATTTGAGATTACGAATCGGTAAAGAACATGGCTTACCGGATTGCACCATATGTTGAATCGTAGGTCGGTAAGCTGCGCGTAATCCGACAACTATTTAATTTCATATTAAAAGAGGAAAAAATGAAAATACTGATTTGCGGAAAAGGCGGGTCCGGCAAGAGCACGGTTTCCGTGCTCCTGGCCCGGGCCTTTAACGGTCTTGGATACCGGGTGCTTCTGGTGGACGCGGATGAATCCAATTTCGGGGTTCCCCATCTTCTGGGGGTCGATGCCCCGGAAAATCTCATGGACAGCCTGGGCGGTAAAAAAGGCTTCAAGCAACAGTTGAACCAGGGGCTTGCGCCTGACGCGGCATTCGGCGGAAAACGCCGCATGGATGGCATTCCGGAAAAATGCCGTGTGGATGCGGGAGGTATTCTGATGACTGCGGTGGGCAAGATTCATAATTTCGGGGAGGGGTGCGCCTGTCCCATGGGGGTATTGTCGAAACGTTTCCTTTCGAGCCTTGAAACAGGTGAAAACGAGATCGTGATCGTGGATGCCGAGGCAGGAGTAGAGCATTTCGGCCGGGGCGTGGACGGACAATGCGATCTTCTGATCGGTGTGGTCGACCCAACGGCCGAATCGTTTCTCCTGGCTGAAAAAATAATTGAAATGGGTGCGGCAGCGCATCGTGATGTTTTTTTCATATTAAACAAGGCGGAGCCTGAAATAGAAGCAATCATGCGCTCCCGGATAGATCCGGCGCGGCTTCTCGGGGTGATTCCTAAATCAAATTCCCTGTTTCTGGCAAGCCTTGAAGGGCGGCCCCTGGAATATCCCGACACCGGGATGGATGAAATCGCAAAAGAGATTATCGCCCGGTTTGCGGGTCGGTCAGTGGAGACACTCCTGTGAAATACATACTTTCCATGGCGGTAATAATCTTTATGCTGGTTCCTGCAACGGTCAAGGCGGACAGCGCCTTTGTAAACGATATTATGGAAATCACCATGCGCCTGGGGCCCGGGCGTGATTTTAAGGTCATACGCACCTTATCGTCCGGAAACGGGGTGGAGGTGCTGGAGTCCAAAAAAGGATGGGCAAGGGTTCGGGCCAAAGACGGCGCCACAGGCTGGGTTGTTGCCCGTTACCTGACCAAAACGGAGCCGGCGAGCCGGGCGGCGCAGCAGACCAGGGACCGCCTGGATGAACTTTCGGCAAAACAGGATGCGCTCCTGGCCGAAAATGCCGGCCTGGTCAACGAAAAAAAGGGGCTTGAACAAAAGCTTGCGGATACATCGGCGCGCCTGGAAAAGACGGCAACCGAGCTTTCGGACCTGCGGGAAGAATCTAAGGGGTTTTTAGAGCTTAAGGCCGGATACGATAAGTGCTCGGCAACGATTGAGAAGCAAAGCCGCAGGATCGCCGTCCTTGAGCGGGAAGTCCGGAGCCGGTGGATATCCACCGGCATCAAGTGGTTTTTGGCCGGCGCAGGCGTTCTTTTAGTGGGTATTCTCATGGGGTTGTCTTCCAGGCGAAAACGCCCCATGCTGAGATAGACGGCTTCGTAAAAAGCCCGTCGGCCGCAGTATTGCAATAAAAAAAGGAGAAGGCAATGGAACTGGAGTTTGATTTTCTGATTATCGGAAGCGGTGTTGCCGGGCTTACCCTTGCCCTTAAGCTATCGCCCCATGGGCGCGTGGCCATTGTAACAAAGAAGAAAATCGCGGATTCAAACACGGCCCATGCCCAGGGTGGTATCGCCGCCGTCATGGACCCGGACGACTCGTTCGACCTTCATATCAAGGACACCCTGGCCGCCGGGGACGGGCTGTGCGACGAGGGCGTGGTATCCATGGTCGTGAAAAATGCCCCCGACAGGATACGGGAGTTGATCGACTTGGGCGTGGGGTTCAACCGGAAAGAAGCGAATGGTGACGGCGCATCCGGCAATGATGTGGGTGTTAATGTGGACGTTGATTTGCATTTGGATATGGGCCGTGAAGGGGGACATTGTTTCAACCGCATCGTTCGTTCAGATGATATAACCGGCCGGGCTGTTGAGGATGCACTTGTCCGCCGGGTGAAAGAACATGAAAATATAAGTGTTTATGAAGACCATGTCGCCGTTGACCTGATCACCCGTTCCACACGCCTGAGACGCGGGCTCGTGGTTGCAACCCACGAGGACTATTGCTGCGGTGCCTATGTTCTGGAGCGGGCTACGGGAAAGATCAAGACCTTTCTCGCCGATTTTACCGTGCTTGCCACGGGTGGATGCGGGAAGGTTTACGCCTATACCAGCAACCCGGACGTTGCAACGGGTGACGGTATTGCAATGGCATACCGGGCCGGAGCGTCAGTCGCAAACCTTGAGTTCATGCAGTTTCATCCCACCTGTCTCTTTCATCCAAAGGCAAAGAATTTTTTGATTTCCGAAACCGTCCGGGGCGAGGGAGGTATCCTGCGTGACGCAAACGGGCGGGCATTCATGGAGCAATACTCTCCGGACCGTGACCTGGCCTGCCGGGACGTGGTGGCCCGGGCCATTGACACGGAGCTTAAGAAAAGCGGGGATGAATCGGTTTTTCTCGATATCACCCACAAGGATGAAAATTTCATAAAGACCAGGTTCCCGTACCTTTATGAAAATTGTTTATCTTTTGGTTTCGATATGACCAAAACCCCGATCCCCGTGGTCCCGGCAGCCCATTATATGTCCGGGGGCGTTGCGACCGGTATTTTCGGAAGGACCAATATTTCCCGGCTATATGCCATTGGCGAGACCGCCTGCACCGGGCTGCACGGCGCCAACCGTCTGGCTTCCAACTCACTTCTGGAAGGGCTGGTCTATGCACACCAGGCCGCGGCCGACATCGTGTCCGGGATGAAGGCAAAGGATTTCGTTTCCAGGTCTAAGGAAGATATCCCCCCGTGGGACGATACCGGCGCCACAGACAGCGACGAGGCCATCGTCATCTCGCATACATGGAACGAAATACGGATGCTCATGTGGAATTACGTGGGGATCGTCCGGTCGGACAAGCGTCTGGCCCGGGCAGCCCGGCGCATTGAAATTATCGCGGATGAGATACGGGAATATTACTGGAATTTCAAGGTCACGCCCGACCTGATCGAGCTAAGAAATATCGCCCTGGTGGCGGAACTGATCATCCGGTGCGCCTCGCACAGAAAGGAAAGCCGGGGGCTTCATTACAATATCGCGTACCCGGAAAAAGACGAGAGGTGGAAAAAGGATACTGTCTTGCGGCGGCCCTTTGTGGGCTGACGGTGTTGCCGTAAAAAGCCTTTCTATTTGATTGTTATTACCCATGGACACTATGATCATCCGGGCAATCTGTTTGAGATTAGAAGGCTTAGCCGCCCACTGGTATCGAGCCTTGGACCCATGACGGAGTTGCCTGTATTTTGAGCAGCGAACAAGAGGGGTTAAGCGTAGGCAGAGAATCTTTTAGGCCGCAGGGGAGACCGCGCTCCCTGAAGTGCTGGTACAGCTTTGAAATAGCAATTGCGGATGCCCGAGGGTTTTAACGTGCGCCGAAGGCAAAACAGAAGCATTTTTCAGGATCTCTACCGGTGCTTGAAGACAGGTTGTTGCAACTGGCCTTTGCCCGGCTTTTGTCGGCAGTCTTTGAAGCGGATTTTCTGGAAAGCAGCTACGGATACAGACCCAACTGAAGCGATCGATGATCTGCGCTTTAACCTTGCCGTTTGGAAAATTCGGGTATATTGTTGAGTCCGATATTAAAGGGTTTTTCGACAATATGGATCACAAGTGGCCGCTTCGAATGCTCAAGGAAAGAATCGACGATGAGGCTTTTCTGAACCTGATTCAAAAATAGTTGAAAGCCGGTATTCTGGATACGGATGGCAAAATCATTCATCCTGAAACAGGAACACCGCAAGGGGGAATCGTGTCTCCCGCGTTGGCAAACGTGTACCTGCATTTTGTGCTTTATCTGTGGGTTGATAAGGTCGTGAAGCCCCACTATATGGGTGCTGCAATGATACTGTGATACGCAGACGATTTTATCTGCGCGTTTCAATATCGCGGTGATGCTATCCGGTTTTACAAGGCTCTGCCGGAAAGGCTGATCATAATTAATTATACGTCACGATGTAATCCCCTTATTAATTGATTTTAATCGGCTTTTCAATAATCAACGTTGAAAAAAACATTGTTTTTTGAAAATTACGTCATGACGTATAATCTATGTTATGTGTGGTGAAAACATGAAATCAATAATAGAACTTTGGATAAAATCAAAAACACTGAGAACAATATGGATACTGTGGCTGCTCCTATCTGGTACAGTGCTATCTCTTTCTCAGAAAAACCCTGTTTTCTCATATGTATCGTCATTACCCAAACAGTGGCTATACAAAACATTGATAGAACTATTATTGCTATCGCTTGTGCTCCTGTTATCATTGATTATTCTCCATAAAAAACGAAAGTTAGAGATAAATTTCCAGACATGCGATTGGATTTCCGATCCTGGTGTATGGAAACATAAAACAACGGGTGTCCTTTTCTGCCAGAAGTGCCATTCACCGCTATCCTCTGAACTATATTGTGCCACATGTGAAAGAGGTTACGGTAAAGGTGAAGTCTTCACGGTAGATTGGTAAATCACATAACCTTGCCGCTTCAGCCGACCTCGTATCCTCGGCGGCTGAGCGCATCGTTATGATTATATGTAAGAAAAGGATACTAAAATGGCATCAGATTTAAGTTTTGTCGAATTTGTTGTAGAGCAGATACAAAATGCCGGGGTAATCCGATACAGAAAAATGTTTGGCGAATATGCACTCTATTGCAATGATAAAGTCGTAGCTCTTATGTGTGATAATCAACTCTTTGTGAAACCAACGAAAGCCGGGAAGTTATTTATTGGCGAAATTGTTGAAAAGCCACCATATAAAGGAGCAAAGCCATCTTTTCTTATTGAAGATCAAATTGAAAACAGAGATTGGATTAGCAATTTAATAAGCATAACAGAGGAAGAACTGCCGACTCCCAAACCAAAACCCAAGAAAAAGAAAACAAGGAAAAAATCAAGATGAAGTTAAATTATGTAATCATCTATGTTGAAGACGCTGTTAAAGCGACAAAATTTTATGAAAAAGCATTTGATATGAAAACTAAGTTTATTCACGAATCAAATATGTACGCTGAGATGGAAAGCGGAGAAACAACTTTGGCATTTGCGAACAATGAAATGCTAAAAATGAATATTGGCATAGACGCATTAAAGGGTACAAAGAATTGCTTTGGAATTGCTTTTTCGACAGATGATGTTCAGGGAGCATTTGAGAAAGCACTTTCGAATGGAGCAAAGGAAATCAAGAAGCCGGAAACAAAGCCTTGGGGACAAGTTGTTGCTTATGTTGGAGATGATTTTGGAACAATAGTAGAAATATGTACACCAATGGGATGACAAAAAAAACACATAACGAATGCACTCGGACAAAATAAAGCTGCGCCGCTTCGCTCTGCAGCTTTATTTTGCCGGTGATGCGAGGCGTTCTGCAAATAAAAAATGAATATATCTGAAGCCAGAAAATTAGCCGAAAGACATGTATCAGATGAAATGTTTGTACTTGAGGACCATGCCCAAGAGTGTGATTTTGGATTTTATTTTGCTGTTGCTGTCCGGAAGCACCATGAATCCGGTCGCTTTGAAGATATACTTGTAGAGAGTTCGGGGCTATTAGTTGACCGAAAGACTGGTGTGGTTCATAAATTGGGGTCAGCTTTCGATCTTAAGTATTGGTTCGAGGCATATCGGAGATTCTTGCATGTCCCAAACAACGTTATTGTTGCAAAAGTCTTTGATCAACAGCGAGCGGCTGATGCATTGTGTCAACTTCAGATGACTTATGTCATCCCTGAAATATCACACGGTACGACGTGGCGAATACCAAAGCATTACAATTCTAAGATGTTCAGAAATGCATTTGACAATTTGCCTGCTCAATTTGAAAATCAAAACTTGATATTTCGTCTTAGAGAGATCGAAAAAATTGAATCAGAACATGACTTGATTATTGAACTACAACCAGTTTTGGATGCAGAAAGGCAGTGGAGGCAACCGCTGACCCGCCGCGCAGTTGAGTGATGGCTGGAAGTTCGATGGTCTGTTTTGCATCGGTGCCGCGCCCCCTGTCAGCGGCGCCTCACTTTTGACGTTCGATGAGAGATGATGAAGAGAATCCTGACACAATATTTCAATAGCTGGTGGTTGCCTGCGATTGCATACATCTGCCTTCTCGGCGGCTTCACGATTACGGCAATCCCTCGGTGGAAACCCTTGGCCATTTTGACCAACGTCCTGTTCTGCACTGCAGCCCTTGGATTCTTGGGAATCATTGCTGCATCAATATGGAACTTGATTAAGAAACGGTGGGCGGCAGGTGTCATCAATCTTCTTTTCGTTTTCGGCTGTGGTGCGGCCACTGTCTTCGCCTTTGGCTTTCTGATGCTCGCAACCATGTTTGGCCCGAGTGAAGACGGATTTGCAGACAATTTGACGATTCCTGAAGGCATTGAGATTGCCGAGCCCGATCCGGATGCAACTGATTCTTGGGGCGTAAACCCACCCAAAGGAAGCGACGAATTTCAGGACATTGTCCGCAAGGCTCTGGCGGAACCGGGCAACGATGTGACTGAGTTTACGCCTAACATGCCGTCGTTACGCAAAGCATCGGAGGATTACTCCGACACGTTTTATGACTATGTCGAGGCGTCTCCAGACTGGCATGTGTTTATTGAGCAAGGAAATCGCTTTGCAGCTAGACGCTGGAGTTACGGAGGGGAGCCGCGGGATACATTGCACGGTTACATCTCGGAATTCGGAGGCGAATCCGGCTTCCAGACTCGCTGTCTT
Organism: Deltaproteobacteria bacterium; assembly: GCA_013151835.1. Classification (GTDB taxonomy): domain Bacteria; phylum Desulfobacterota; class Desulfobacteria; order Desulfobacterales; family Desulfosalsimonadaceae; genus JAADHK01. The sequence continues at coordinate 1,822 of JAADHK010000132.1, read as the reverse complement.
CTCTGTTTGGATCGCAAGCAGTGGAGTAGATACTCAGTGCAACATGTTCATGAAGGAACTAAGCCGGTCAAGCCGGAGATGAGCTTGGGTAACAACCTACATGAGAGTCGGGTAATGATTGAGTGTGGCGGAGTGTGGGTGGAGATCTTTGAGCAATCCGGCAATCCTGAACGGCGCGTGACCAAAGCCACTGTGACTATTCTAGAAAAGGAGTTTTCGGAGTTCTTAAAGAACCCCGAAGACGCAGTAGTAGTAGCAAAAACGAGATCCCGCCAGTTGGCTAGTCGTCTTGCAGGTGACGATGACCATCCCTTCCGACTGCTTACAGGGATGCAGCCAGGTATTTACGTAGTAGTCTATTCGCTTAACCCAGGCGAACCTGGCTCAGTTTATCTAAAGGCGTTTGAGGTCACCAAAGGCACGCCATTATCGGTTGATAGGCTGGAAGCGAAATCGAAGACTCGCATGACATGGTCAGCCGACCCCTCTGAACTGTTTGGAGCAAAGGCCGGATTCACGATTTACGAAGGTGACTGGGGTAAACCTTATGCTGCTCGCTTTGAAGTCTGGTTCAAACCAGACTCAGGCAAAGCCGACCGTAAGCTTGCCGAACGCATCTTCAAGATTGAAGGATGGCAGAGATGAAGATCATCGACAAACCAGTGCACGCAGACAGCGGTAAGTCGGGACTTTAGAATTTATTGCTATCTGAAAGGCTCTCGGTTCAGTAATATAAATCATATTCTCGCCACTGGTGACCGGTGACGTGAGCATGGCTGAGATAACTGTAACAATGGTTTTACTACTTTGGTGGGTGCTGGGCTATATCGAGGATTCGGCTGGTCGCAGACCAATTGGGAAATATGCTTGGCTTGCCCGATGTATAGCCGCAGTTATATTCGCAGTAATGATGATCGTTTTCGGATATATAGATTTTATTAGTAAGCCGTCCGACTGGCTTAGTTTCAGTTTCTGTTGTTTGGCATGTCTTTATTGCGTTGGTTCTGCCATAATAGATTTTCGGCGTCACCGCCAAATTGAGAGGCTATTGGCCGAGGGCAAAATTGATAAAGCAATCACTGGCGGATGATGTACTCACCATGCAAATTCAGCGGATCGCTGACGCATCAGCTGATTTGCTGCGTTATCGCGCCGAGCAAAGCTCGGCGTATCTTGCAGGGTGAAAGTCCCTGTCGGGAGGGGATCAGTAATGATTTCCTGTAAGGGTTAGCCACCCACCCGTATCGAGCCTTGGACCCATGGCGGAGTTGTATGAATGAATACAGCGAACAAGATGGGTTAAGCGTAGGCAGAGAATCTTGTAGGCCGTAGGGGTGGTCGCGCACCCTGAAGTGCTGGTACAGCTTCGAAATTACAATTGCGGATGCCGAGGGTTTTAACGTGCGCCGAAGGCAACACAGAAGCATTCACAAATGGCGAGAATGTGGAGATCCGCCGGAGTCCTCAGGCCGTGGCATGCGAGAAGAGATACGCTGTAGAACTCGGGAAGCCCCAAAGGTTCCAGGAGATTTGGTCCTGGATGGATGATGTTTAAGGAACTATGAAACTGTGAAACCTGATTCATCAGAAACAAAGGAACAAAAACCCTGGTGGGAGACATGTTGGACACCTGACGTGCCTCTAAATGCCGATGAGGTGTCTTATCAGGCATACTACTCAGAGGTGGGGAAAGCCCACTACACGGGGAAGGACCTGACGGAAGTACGTAGCCCGCAAAGGAAACTCGTACCGGACAAAGTAGGGCTGGGACAATACGAGCAAACCTCACTACGGGGAATAGCAATTAAGGCAAAAGCAAATG
>JAADHK010000047.1 GCA_013151835.1 Deltaproteobacteria bacterium | reverse complement strand
GTCGGCATAAAGAAAAAGCGGATCGCATATGTGGGAAAAGATCCGAAAAATGCCGTGGGTAAAGAAACAGAGGTGATCGACGTTGACGGAAGAACCCTTGAAGGACATTCTGCGGGCGCAAATGAAAAAAAGCTGAACGCCTATGTTTCGGCCGGCATTTCCTCCTGCCATGAACCGATTATCGCCAAAGAAGTCCTGGACCGGCTGCGCCTCGGACTTTGCGTGATGGTGAGGGAGGGAAGCGTGCGGCGGGAGCTTGAAGCCGTATCCGAACTCAAGGATTTGCGCGTTGATTTGCGACGCCTCACCCTTGTGTCCGACGGGATCTCCCCGTCCGCGCTCATGGAAAACGGATACATGGAGTTTATCGTACAAAAAGCCATTGATTACGGGCCATTACCCCCGGAGACATGTTTACGGGATTTATCAGAGGGTTTGGATTGAAAGCCGGGGCCATTGCATTCAGCGCGACATGGGATTCTGCCGACATTGTCGTGGTGGGGGCGGATGACGGGGACATGGCAACGGCCGTCAACCGGGTTTGTGAACTCTCGGGCGGTGCGGTTATCTGCGGTCACGGCTCCATTGTGGGCGAACTGCCGCTTCCCGTGTTCGGCGTTATTTCGGATTTTTCACTTAAAGAAATCGCTAAGAAAACCAGGGTCTTAAATCGCGAGGCAAAAAAGCTCGGTGTTTTACTCCCTGATCCTTTTCTCACCCTTGCCACCCTCACCACGGCCGCCATCCCGTTTTTTCGGATCTGTGAAGAGGGGTATGTGCGCTTAAAAGACGGAAGGAGAGTCGGGCTGTGAAAAATATGACAATTGACGGCAATAAGTTGTGCCACAATAGCCTGCCGTGCGGGTTTTACGTTGTAATGGCGTTTGTCCTTTGTCCTTTTATCGATCACGGTTCAGGGGCTGCGGGGCATATGGGAGACCGACGAGGGCCGCTATACCAATGTTGCCATGGAGATGCTGCGATACGATGACTTTATCCATCCCATGATCCACCACGAGGTGCCGCATTATACAAAGCCGCCCATGACCTACTGGCTGATCGCCGCAAGTGTGAAGACATTCGGGCGAAACGAGTTTGCCGCAAGGCTTCCCTCGAATCTGGCCTTTTACCTTACTATCTGCCTGCTCTTTTTTTACGGCCGGTTTTTTCTTTTCAAAAAGCCCTGGCTGGCAGCCCTGGTCTACGGAACCTGCCTGATGCCCCTGGGCGGCAGGTTCGTGATCTCCACCGACATGCTTTTGGCATTTTTCGAAACCCTTGCAATGGTCAATTTCGTGGCGGCCTTTTCCTCGGAGCCAGGAACCAGGCGACGGCTTTTTACCCTGGCCGGCTGGGCCGGGTTCGGGCTGGCGTTTCTCACAAAGGGGCCGCCCGGACTTTTGCCGCTTGCCGCCCTGGTCATCTTCGCGTTTGCCACAAAAAAAAGATACGGCCTTTCATGGTTCTTTTCGGTTTCCGGGATCATACTTTTTTTCGTTATCGCAGGGTCGTGGTTTGCGGCCGTGATCATCGACCGGCCCGGACTTTTTCATTATTTCTGGCACGACGAGGTCGTAGGCCGCGTGTTTACGGGCAAATTCAAACGGAATTCACAATGGTACGGGGGCCTTCGGGTATATGTGCCGACGCTGATTTTAGGGACGTTGCCATGGACGCTTGTTTTTATCCAAAGGTTTTTTCGGATCAGGGAGGTGTTTTCAAGGCGATTCTGGCAACGGGTGAGGACGGACAACCCCTTGCTTTTTCTGATTACCCTATGGATTATCTTGCCTTTGGTCGTCTTTTTTATCGCAAAGTCGCGGCTTACCCTCTATGTTCTGCCTCTTTTTACGCCCATTGCCATCCTCTGCGCCATGTGGATCGAGGATGGCTTTGTCCTGGATAAAAAAAAGACGTGGCTCCTTGGTTTCTGGATGGCGTTTATTATCGCCGTCTATGCCGGCTCGGGATTTATTACAAATAAGCGGGATTCCCGGGCCTTTGCCGAACTTATCGGGCGGCTTCATCCCGGGCCGGTAAACGAGGTGGTCTTTGTTGGCCGGTCCCCGTATTACGGGCTTAATTTTTATTTGAATGCGGAGGTAGAGCGTGTGCCGCGTGGCCTGGACGGGGACAGGCGTGTTGCATGGCTTTCATCCGAGCTGTCCGTTAAAGAAGGGCCCAGGATATGGGTGGTGTCCGCAGAAATGCTCCCGGTATTTGCGGAGCAATGTTTGAAAAAGGGTTTTTCGTACAAGGTGTTGGGGGAGTTCAGGAAATCCGGGATACTCGAATTGACGGGTGGAAAACGGGTCGCCCCTGAATGATGAATATGTTCCGTAGGGGCGCACCCCTGTGTGCGCCCTTTTTTGGCGAAACGGGGGTTTGGGTGACCACAGGGGGTTTGGGCGACCACGGGGGGTCGCCCCTACGGGTGACGTCATGATTCAGATGAATGTTCCCGTGACAACCATTACGTCCATTCCCATTTAATCATGCCGTCCTTTTTCATTAATCCAAGATAACCGGAGTCCTGCCATAGTTTAATATACCGGCGCACAAATCCGGTTTCAAACCCGGTCTTTTCGGCAACCATCCGGCTGAGGACGTCCATTGGAGATTCCTTTTGCACGACTGGTAACTTGCCGTAATCCTCTATGAGATCATTTGAAAGTATTGAAAAAATCAGGCTGAGCCGGTCGGCGCTTTCAATTTCGAGCCGTTCGTAGTCGCTTGCCTTGTTTTCGGCCACCCGCTTCTTTTTTTCTTCCCATGCCTTTGCAATCGGTTTGTATTGATCGGCTACCAGTTCCTCGATCCTTGCGGGAGCAAGGGCTGAAGTTCTCACAATCGCTGAATTGGCGTCGTAGCGGGACCAGTCATTTGTCAGGATTTCAAGGTCGTATTTGTCGATCTCTTCTCTTACCGTTGTGCCGGGAAAGGGTGCGAGGAAATGGAAGCCATATTCCATGCCGAGTTCACGGGCCAGAAAAAAGGTGTCTGCGAGGGTTTCTTCGGTCTCACCGGGAAGGCCGACGATAAAGGAAGCGTGTGCGCGCATTCCGACTTTTTTGCATAAGGCGGCGGCCCTGCGGGCCTGGTCCACGGTGACTCCCTTTTTTACATGCTTGAGCATTTTCGGATTTCCGGACTCTATGCCGAAGCTTACCGCAAGGCATCCTGCCTGCTTCATGAGTAAAAGGGTTTCTTCATCAACCGTGTCAACCCGGGCAAACGCGCTCCAGGTAAAGGAAAGACCCCTTTTTATCAAATGGTCACAGAGCGTTTTTACCCGTTTTTTATTTGCGGTAAACAGGTCGTCCGCGATATTTATGTTGGTAAAGCCGAGGGCCATGAGCGCCTCGATTTCGTCAGCCACTTTTTCTGCGCTCCGGTATCTCACTTTGAATCCAACCATTTTCCGGCCCAGGCAGAATATGCATTGGTTCGGACACCCCCTGCTGGTGATGATGCTGATGGGAAAGCCCAGTGCCTTGTATTTCGAGAGTGGGAGAAGTCTCCGGGAAGGCAGGGGGAGAGCGTCTATATCCCGGATGAATTCCGCCGGGCCGGTCTGGATGAACCGGTCTTGGTCCATGAACGCAAGCCCCTTGATTTCATGCCATAACGATTTATTATGAGCACGGGGAATCCATTTTAAAAGAGTGGCTTCGGCTTCTCCGGCGACTATGAGATCGATATGCGGAGATGAACGGAGTGTGTTTTCCGCGTCAAAAGAGACGTGCGGGCCGCCCATCATGGTAATAATCGATGGGTCGTATTCCTTTACGGTGCGGATTATCTTTGCTGCCGCCGGGAAGTTCAGGGTAACCGAGGTTGCGCCCACGATGTCCGGTTTAAATTCGGAAAGGGTATGGGAAAGTTTTTCAGGTGTGTATTGTCCGACTATATAGTCGATTATTTTCGTTTCCGCGCCGGCGGCTTCACAGGCCGAGGCTGCCATGCAGATGCCGAGCGGCGGCGACGGAGCTTCTTCAAGGGGATAGGGCGGTGCGATCAGCGCGATTTTCATTGGCATTGGTCCGGTTGCCGGTTATGTTGTGGCCGAACGAAAACCTGAAAATTTTCAGGTTTTCGTTCATGCACTATCTTATTCAGGTGCAACCTTCAATGCCGTAAAACAGGACTTAAGTCAAATCCAAAAAGCAGGGCCGTGTTCTATGGCCTCATCCTTCGCCGGTCCCGCCGGTCTCGCCGGTCTCGCCTGTCCCGCGGTTTCTCCCTATAGTCCCGTTTCTTCCTGATGGAGCGCATAATCCGTGTTTTTTCGGCGGGAGTCATCTTCTGCCATTGTTCAAACCGTTTGATCATCTGAAGGCGCTGGGCCGGCGGCAGCCCGCGGAACCTGGTATAGGCCTGCCTGATGGCCCTTTTTTTAGCGGGCGGCAGCATGCGCCAGCGCTTGAATCTTTGCAACACACGGTTTTTCTGATCCGGTGCAAGCCGCCGGAAATTTCTAAAATTTTTCTTTATCATTTCACGACGTTCTGGCGGCATGGACTTGAATTTTTCGTAATTTTTACGTATCTCGGCTTGTTGTGCCCCGGGCATGGATTCCCATTTTTTGTACTCTTTTTTAATTACCGCGCGTTGGGCCGGGGTCAGGGAGAGCCATTTTTCCGCCAATCCGTTATCCCGCCCCTTTTCCGCATCGCCTGCAAATACAGGAGCCGATACCAGGCAGATAAGGATGCAGATGCAAATCAATATTTCAATTGCTTTTTTCATTTTTATTATCCCCGACTATTTCATAATCTTCCATGAGGTCAAGTTGTTGAAGCATTGCCATCATCTTGAGCATCTCCATCATTCGGGCGGCGGCAAGCTCGTCTTTTGTAATCTTTCCGGTAGACGGCCGGTCCGCCCGCCTGTTTTGTTGTTTGACAGGCTGATTTGTATTTCCCATGGCCCCGGCCGGATGCGTGGCCGTAAGAAAGAAGAAACACAATAATGTCGCAAGAATAGATTTCATCATGAATTTTCGCCCGTAGTCGATATCGGGGCCGATATTTCATCAAAATGTTCCAGCATTGAAAGATTTTCAATCATGTCGTAATTTTCAAACAGGTCGAGATTCTTTGCCATTGCCATTTCGGATACCGGGGCGCCTGCGGTGACATTTTTGCTCAAAAATCGATTGCCATGCAGAATGACCGTGCCGAATACGATCATTATTGCCGCAGCTGCGGCCAGGGCAGGCCGCCATCCTGAAAAAAGCCACGCAAAAGATGTTTGAAATCCTCTTTCCCGTTGTCCGTCAAGCGTGCGCCAGAACCGGCGGTTGAAATCCGGTGACGGTTCTATCTCGGAAAGAATGCCTATATCTTCGTCAATACCCGAAAAACGCGCGAGCATCTCCCGGCATCTGCCGCAGGTTTCCATGTGAAGAATCAGGCGGTCCGCCATTCTCACGGAAAGCTCTCCGTCGATGTAGTCGGAAATATAGCGGCAGTATTTGCAGTGTTTAGCCATCTTGTTTAATCCTCATCCAGTATTTCCACCAGCCTGATCCTTCCCCGGCGGATAAGGGTTCTTACCGTATTGACCGGGCATCTCAACTGATTTGAAATTTCCTGGTACGAAAATTCCCGGTCCACCCGTAAAAGAAGCGCGGCACGCTGTTTTTCGGGAAGCCGCCGTATCGCCTCCCTGATCCTTTTCTGCCGTTGTTTTTCGGCTATCTCTTCGTCCGCCGTAATCCGCGCGTCGGCAATATCGACTTGCGGTCCATCGTCATCATGGGAGAGCGGCCTGTCCATGGAAACCGTTTTCGGTCTTCTTTTCCGGTCACGCGCGCTGTTAATGCAGACATTGGTCGCGATTTTAAAGAGCCAGGTGGAAAAGCGTGCTTCCGGCCGGTATTTTTTCCCGGCCCGGAAAACCCGGAGAAATACCTCCTGAGCCAGGTCTTCCGCCTGCGCACGATCCGCGCAGAACCGAAAGCAAAAATTGATCACCTTTTTATTATACCCGGAAAAGAGCTGCCGGAACGACCCCTCGTCACCTGCTGCAAACCGCATCATGAGCAATACGTCCGGATCTTTTTTCATTTGTTTATTTAAACCCGTATTTAAAGAAAAAGTTTCATTCCGGCAATGACGGAGCCGTCAAAAAAAGAGGTTAATTCCCGTATTCCCCGCGTAAATCGGGTCCGGCCGGGTTCCGTCAATAGTTTCAAACATGTCGCCGTGGCGGAACATGGCCATGTTTGCGAACAGGGAGAATTTTTCATTTATATCCCAGGTCATCCGTAAATCGGTTTCCCATCCATACCATGACCGGCCGGCCGGCGCGTCTTCCGGGTACAGAACAAGGGCTGATAATTCGGCCGCAAGGTTTGTTTTCGGCTGCCAGGTATATGTAATGCCCGGGGCTATGACTCCGGGCCACCGGATTCCCGCGAATGAAAATCTGTCTGTTATATCCTGGGCGTCCAGGCCGCCGTTAAAGAATATGATGCTGCTGTTATTATATGGTCTCGGTGATACGAATGCCCGGACCTTGCCTGAAAGCGGTCGTGAATCTCCGCTCGCGCAGAATAAAAATACACCGGTTGAAACAGTATCCGAGACGGGATAGGTACATTTCAGATCGCCTGCAAAGGCCTCGACCTGAACCGTTGAACTCAGGGTATCGTATTTCAGGTCAAGGCTTCCGCTTTGGCCCATCACGATGCCTGAAACAAAGAGATCACCGACAAAGATATCCCATTTCATGCCGTACCAGTAAAGGTTGCCGGTATTTTCAAGGGGGAGGAGCAGATAACCGGGATCTACCATGCGGGCAAAGCCGTCATTGGCGTCATGCATGCGGATAAAAAATATGGCTGTATCTTCAAGGAAGCCCGGCCTGGCCCCGAGTGTGATCGATGCAATGGACGAACGCCCCATCACCCGGGCGGCCGAAAGATCGGCATAAAAACGGGCCGGCCCGTTCCATGAAAGGTGAGCGCCCGGGGCCGAATCATAGAAGACAAGGCTTTTGCCGAATGAAAACAGCTGATATCCGAGATTTATTTTTATATTTTCATCATTCAGGTTTAAAGAAGCGTTGGACAGGTCCGCCTTGATGTCATCCTCGCTGTCCGGCCGCCATGAATGATACCAGACCAGGTCCCCGGCAAGGTACAGGTTCATGCGGGGGGAGACCGGGGCCGTGATACCTGTATAAAGGTCTGCCACGTGGTAGGTCTCATTCCGGTCAAACCCGTTGGTATCCGGATCCCAGTACCGGGCATGGGAATAGATGCCGTCGAAAAAGGCGCCGTTTATCCGGTAATCAAGGGCGTATGACGTGCCGCCGTCTGGTATGGATGTAATTGTTGCCATGAGAACGGCTGCAAAAAAGAATATGGCGCGTGGCATATGACCTACCGTTTTCAATGGTTCTTGTTATAAACCGGAATCCGACATAATCCGCATATAATATCTGTTCATGATTATATCGACCCTATCAGGTCAAGAGCATTTTTGCAATCGGCCCGGCCGAATCAGGACGAATCCGAAAAGGATGTGAAACTTTTTCCACGCCCCCGGGTTTATAATATCAAACGTCATGCGTTTGCGGTCCCGCCCGGTTTTATCCCCTCCCATAACCGGGTCGGACCGCCCCCTGCCGCGTGATTTTTTATACTATATGCTTGATTGTGTGTATCAAGTAAAATCCATTCATAGAAAAAACAACTAAGGAGAATGCAATGAAGACAAAACTGAAAAACCTGATTTCGATTATTTCCGTAATTCTGATTTTCGCGGGGCTCGGCCTTGCCGGGTGTACCGGCGGTTCGGCTGGTGAGACCGGAGATGTGGTGGTGGGCCTGACCGACGCGGCGGGTGATTTTAACTCTTATACGGTTGACGTCACATCCGTTACGCTGAAAAAGGCGGACGGTACGACCGTCGAGACACTCCCCCAGGCTACAACGGTAGATTTTGCGCAGTATACCGACATGACCGAATTTCTGACGGCACAAACAGTGCCCGCCGGCGTATACACCGAGATGACGATGACTCTCGATTACATGGCCGCAGATATCCAGGTGGAAGACGACTCGGGCGCCTCGGTGCCGGCGGACGTAATCGTTGATGAAGACGGCACTACCGTCACTACCCTGACCCTTGACGTGACTTTTTCCGATACGGACAGGCTCGTTGTCGCGCCCGGGATTCCGGCGCATATGACTCTGGATTTTGACCTGGCATCTTCCAATCAGGTGAAATTCGACGGAAACGGTTCACCCACGGTGACGGTCTCTCCCACCCTTTCGGCCGACATCAATCCCAAGGCCCCGAAACTTCACCGCCTGCGCGGACCGGTCAAGGATGTTTCGCTTGATGACAGCTCGTTTACGATTGTCATCCGGCCCTTTTACCACAAGCTGACCCGGGACAACGACCGCCGGTTCGGAATGATGACGGTTAAAACAGATGCCGAAACCGTGTACGACATCGACGGCACTACCTATACGGGAGCGCCGGGCCTGGAAGCATTAAGCGGCCTTGATGCCCTGACCGGGGCAGTGGTCCTGGGCGACCTTGTGTTTGCGGACGGTGCGCTTCACTTCGAGGCAAACGAGGTGCGGGCGGGATCAAGCATCCCGGGTGGTGCCATGGACATGGTGAGTGGCAACGTAATCTCCGCAAACGCGGACGATAACACCGTGACCCTCAGGGGCGCTGTTTTCATGCGGAAAAGCATGCCCGGATTCGCGTTGCGACATATTGCCATAAACCATGATGTCACGGTTGCGCTCGGCGAGGGAACCATAATCCGCAGGCAGCTTTCAACCGATACCTATTATCTGGCTGATATCGGCGTGGGACAGCGTCTGACGGTTTTTGGAGAGGCGACCACGAACGAAGATGGAACACTCGAACAGATTGATGCAAGCAATGGTTACGTTTGGATGAAACTCTCCACGGTCCGGGGGAGCGTGGTATCCGTAGATACGGTTTCAGATGATCCGACCCCGCTTGAAATAAAGCTTCAGTCAGTCGACAACCGCCTTGCCGGTGCATTTGCCTTTGGCGACGCTGTAAATCCGGACCAGTTGCAGATCGCGATTGGCAATCTCGACCTTTCCGGCATTGATGTCGGCGCGGTCATAAAGCTGCGCGGGTTCTTCACCCCTGCCGGCACGGGCGATTTTGAAGCCCAAACAATAATTAACGTGACACAGTCAAGGGCCACGCTCATGACCACCTGGCAGCCGGCCTCGGATATGGCGTTTACGTCCGTAGCGGGTACGGGTATTACCCTGGATTTTACCAATGCCGGACAGTTCCACCACGTAAACCGGGGGTGGGTAGTGACCGACCTTGAGGATCTCGATACTGCGCCGGTTATCGCGCCGCCGGAAGACGGTGCCGGAAGATTTCTGATCCTGCAGCCGGGCGGAATGATATCTAATGTCGGACCGGTCAGGTTTTACGACAATTACGCGGATTTTGCCGCTGAACTCAATGCGCGGCTGGACAATGGCGCGGCCGTGCGCCAGATCCTGGCCCGGGGATCGTTTGACGATGCTTCGGCAACTATGACGGCAGACGTCATAGAGGTTCACCTCCAGTAACCTCTTTTCCCATAAACCGAAAACTAAAAACCGGGCCGCCCTGATTGGGCCGCCCGGTTTTTTTGTATCGAATATACAGACTGTAACAAATCAGTTGACACTACCATAAAAAATATCATAGTTTACTTTATGATAAAAAGCTTTAAGCGCAAAGGGCTTTTAGAATTATTCGAACGGGGACACAGTCGGCGCATCCGGCATGATTTACAGTCTCGTTGTTTAAGACGTCTGGAAATTCTGGATCAGGCCGAGTCGTTGACTGATTTGAATATACCCGGATTCAATTTTCATGGTCTCCGGGGAGAGCCTGAAAGGTACAGCATCCATGTTAATGGGCCATGGTGCATAACCTTTGAGTGGGAAGAAGGCGATGCACTTCGGGTCGATCTTGTACAATATCATTGAGGTAAGTAATGAAAGAGTATTCTGTAAAACGCCCGTTGAAACGCCCTCCGATTCATCCGGGTGAGATAATTAGAGAAGACGTACTTCCGGGCCTTGGTTTGTCCGTAAGCGAAGCCGCACGGCAAATGGGGATCTCCCGTCAGCAACTCCATCGCATTTTAGCCTGCACTCACCCTGTTTCAACGGAGATGGCGCTCAGGATTGGCAAATTCGCGGGGAATGGGCCGGCGATTTGGCTGCGTATGCAGCAAGCCCATGACTTATGGTATGCTGAAAAACGGATGAAAGACGAACTTTCAAATATTAAGGCGGCCACCGCATTGGTCGGATCCGGGACATAACAATCCAACTCCGGCTTTCGCGCCATATTTCCGAAAGCGAATGCAATGCTGATGGCGTCGTAAAAAGTCCCATCTACTGCGCGTTGTAGCGGGTCGCGAAATACTCGGAATACTATATGTATGCCTCCGCTTTCGCGACACCACTACGCCTTGTATATGGAACTTTCTACTTGTGCGGCCATCTTAACCGGGTTGCCTGACTTTTTACGAGTACATCAATGCTGCTTATTTCGAAAATCCAGCCCCAAAACACCCTTCTTGACAAAAAAGGCTTGCCCGTGATTTAACGGCAAAAGTCGATCCCGCATCCGGTTTGTTCCATCTTCCGAGACATATCTCAGGCGACAATCCATTTGCTTTATTTATTATCAGACCAAAAACAGGGGGAAAAATGAAAGGGCTTTCAAAAGATTTCATCCGTTCAAACATAGCTGCATCCATGCCGGTATTTAAACGCGGGGTAAACCTCTATGAGAACGGATCTTATATCTGTGATACCGCAGATTTTGAAAACGGCATGTTTGTTTACGGGGTTGACGGCAATTACGGGGATTACACCATAAATATCAAAGTCCTTGACGACGCCGTCGGCTATGAGTGTGACTGCCCGTTTCCCGGCAGGGGATGCAAGCATGTGGTTGCATCGCTGCTCGATGTGGCGGACCGGTACGGTGAGTGGAAAAACAGGTCAAAACAGGCCGGGGACGCAGAGGCAGACACTGATGCTACGGATTTTCTCGTGCCCGAGGAAATCCGTGCCCTTGCGCTTGAAGACAGAAAAAAAAGGGCCGCAAACGAAAAATTTGTCCTTACCATGGGCGATATGTGCAAGGGAGAACATCTTGTTGAAACCCCTGTGGGCAGGCAGTACATGGTCACCCTCCACAACCCGGCCGCAGGCCTCGGCCATTGCACCTGTCCTGATTTCGGCACAAACCGGCTCGGCACATGCAAGCATATCCTCTTTGTTTCGGATTCCCTGAAAAAACAGCCTGATTTTAACAAAAGGATTGCAAAGGAACGATTCCCCTTTATTGACATATTCTGGGATTCAACACGTGACCTCCCGGCTTTTTTCTGGGAAAGCCCTGAGTCCGAGTCAAAAGAGCTGGTTGAGATTATGGGCCGCTACTTTGAGCCGGACGGCTATTTTATAAAAGAGAAGATCGACCGTTTTTCCGAATTTCTATCCGCCGTAAGCGAAAACAAACGGGTCCGTATTCAGGAGAACGTGATCCACAGGATAGACGAAATGCAAGACGCAGATGGGCTCGCGACCCTGGCGGATGCGCCCATGCCGTCGCTTGCCTCTCTTAAAACAGAACTATATCCATACCAAAAGACAGGCGTCAACTTTGCCTTGTTTAAAAAAGGCGCACTCATAGGTGATGAAATGGGGCTCGGAAAGACACTCCAGGCCATTGTCGCGGCCATTTTAAAAAAGCAGGTTTTCGGGTTTGAAAAGGTCGTTATTGTAACCCTTGCATCCCTGAAGGAACAATGGAAGCGGGAGATCGAGAAATTCACGGATGAAAAGGGAGTGATTATTGCAGGCAACCCGGCCCAGCGGGCCGCGCTTTATAAATCCGATGCTTTTTTTAAGATAACCAATTACGAGGCGGTATTAAGGGATGTGCTTGTCATATCACGATTTAAACCGGATCTCGTGATTTTAGACGAGGCCCAGAGGATAAAGAATTTCAATACCAAGACGGCCGACGCGGTAAAGCAGATCCCCAAAAAGCATGCTATGGTCCTTACCGGCACCCCGCTTGAAAACAAGCTCGAAGACGTTTATTCCATTGTGCAGTTTTTAGACCCTTACAGGCTTTCACCATTATGGCGGTTCGCTGCCGACCATTTTCTCATAAGCCGTCATCAAAAAGGGAGGATAGTCGGATATCGCAATCTGGGGATGCTCGCAGAAAAGCTTTCCCCCGTCGTTATCAGGAGAAAAAAGGAAGAGGTTCTTTCAGAGCTGCCCGATTCGGTGGTCAATAATTACTTCATCGATCTTTCCGAAAAACAGGCCAAGATGCATGCCGGATATATCCAGTCCCTCGCCCCTTTGCTGAACAAAAAATATCTGACGCCCATGGATATGCGTAAAATCCAGACCCTGCTTTTATGCATGAGACGGACCTGTGATTCAACATATCTGATCGACCGGCGCACCAACATATCGCCCAAGCTCGCGGAGCTCGAAGGGATCGTGGATGAATTTGTGAGGCAAAACAATCGCAAGGTGGTGATTTTCAGCGA
>JAADHK010000049.1:35209-47112 GCA_013151835.1 Deltaproteobacteria bacterium | reverse complement strand
GAATTGCATGAAACCCGTAAACGGCAGATGCGGTTTTTCATTGGGGATATTGTTAAAGTAATGGTTTCTTTTTTGTTGCGATGGCAATGCCAGTATTCCGATTTACTCGAAATGCTGAAAAATGATGAATCATCCCCCCCCGTGAATTTCCCCGTTTGTTTCAGTTGCAACGCGCGTTGCAACTGAAACTTTTTTTCGGAGGCAGTAAAAACAACTTATCTTTAGGGGAAACATAACGTCTCGCAATTCCCGACAACGAGTCAACATTGCACAATGCTTGCCAGAAGAAACAGTATGCGGGGCTTTCAGCCTGTTGCAAACTTGATTCGATAATTTTCCCTTTCAGACTTATAGAATTATATAACTATCCTTTTGCCTTACCCGTTTCCCCGCGCTTTACAATTACGATGCCAACAAAAAAAAGAGTCCCGATCACCGCAAAGAAAAAGGTATTGCGGAACGTGTCCTGGAAGGCGAAGCTCAATGCCTGTACCGCCTGAATCTTTGCTGTAAAAACATGGGCCTTTGCCAGGGCGAGTTTAACGGGAAAAAGCCGTGAAAGAGCCATGGCCGTCTGGTCCGTGAAATGGCGGACATATTGATAGTTCTGGCTGATCCCTATTCCTTCGAAGTGAACGGCAAAATTTTTCTCAAGGGTGTTAGTGGCAATGGCGGTTCCTAAGGAACCCCCCACAAACCTGAGATAATGCATGAGGCTTACTCCCTGGGCGGTCTTGTCGCCCAGGTTCCCCAGAGCCATGGCCGAAAGCGGGGCAAACAGCGCGCCCAGGCCGATGCCGAGCGGAATCGTTATAATGGCGGCCCGGACCGAAGGGGTATAATAATTTAATGACGGGATGAGATACCAGCTCGTAAACAGGTAGAGGATACAGCTGAAGGTAAGGACGCGCTGGGGGCCGTACCGGTCGCTGAGAATACCTGCAAGCGGCGAAAATATGGCAATAAATATTGCGAAAGCAAGCATGTGAATGCCGGTGTCAAATGTGCCGAGCAGTTTCAGGTTTTCATAATAAAGGGGCAGAAGAAAAAAAAGCTGGTAGATTGAAAGCCCGAGTATAAAGAAATAAAAACCCAAAGAAAGGGTATATATCCGGTTTTTAAATATCGCGGGATCGATGAGCTTATGCTCGGAAAGTATTTCGGACAATAAAAAGGCAAGAAATGCGATTGCCGCGCCAAAGGCCATGAGCCCGATGGTGGTTGACTGGAACCAGCCGTATTGCTGCCCCTTTGAAAGAAGGATCAGCAAAAAGAGCGTAAAAGCCCCCATGAAAAAATAGCTGATAAAATTAAAACGGAGTTTAACCTTGTGCCGCACCAGCACGGGAATGAAGAAGGCCGCGGCAACCATGTTCAGGATGCCTACGGGCAGGTTGATATAAAATACCCACCGCCATGACATATGTTCGGTGATCCATCCCCCGACCGTCGGCCCTAAAGAGGGCGCAAAGCTTACCCCCATGGCGTAGATGCCCATTGCAAGCCCCTTTTTGTCCGGGGGGTAAATGGAAAAAAGGATGGTCTGGGCCGATGCCATGATAAATGCCTCGCCGACCCCCTGGACGGCTCGAAACAGGATCATGGTTTCAAGGCTTGCCGCCATGCCGCACATGGCGCTGGCCCCGGTAAAAACGATGATGCCGGTGATAAAGAGTTTTTTTAAGCCGATTACATGGCTGAGGTTGTGGGTAAGCAGAAGCGCCACGGCCGCTGCGGTCATATAGGCGGTTATCACCCATTGGATGCCGTAGAGGTCGGTTGCAAGAGGGCCCATCATCTTTGGAATGACAACGTCAACAACCGTGGTGTCCAGGATTGCGATAAAAGACCCGGTCATTATGATCAGGGTCAGAAAAGAGCGGTAGGCCGTTGATATGGTTTCGTAGATCGGCTGTTCATCGGCGGCTGTCTGCATCATGTTCCCTTGCGAAGGATTTCCACCTTGCCGCTTAAGCCGACCCGGAGCAGGGAGATATCCCCGTCCGTGAACTTGATACGGACGGGAATCCTCTGGGCCACCTTGGTAAATTCGCCAGCTGAAATATCCCGGGGGGCAAGTGCAAAGGTCGCGGCCGAGGCCGGAAGCACGTGATCGACCACACCTTTATATGTCCGACCGGGGTATGCGTCAATGTGAATGGTGACGGCATTTCCGGACAAAACACCATTAAGCTTGTTTTCTTCCAGGAGGGCCACAACATAGATATCTTTCGGATCCATTACTGCATAAGCCGGGTTTGCCGGAGAGACAACGTCTCCTATCGCCACATAACGTCTGGCGATACGGCCGGTAATGGTGCTTTTAAGGGTGCAGTCAGATATGCTTTTTTGAGCGTTTTTGAGGGCGGCTTCAAGTCCATGTATTTTTTCGGAAATGGAGATAATGTTTTTTTCAATCTCCGCGATCCTTGTTTTTTTTGCATTTGCCAGCATAACTTTCAGCCTTGCGGTCTGAATTGAGACCGCGACTGCCGCAGCTTTTTTTTCAACCGCAGTCTTTTCAGCCTTTTTTGCAACGAGTCTTGTTATAATTTCTTCGGATTTGTTTTTGGAAACAGCCCTGGACTCATAAAGGGCATCATATCGCTTTTTGTCACGCACGAGTTGATCAATCACCGCCTGAACGCTTGCGGCCTCGGCATCTGTTGCAGCCTTTTTTTTCTCCAGTTCCTTTACTTTGGAAATCGATATCCGGATATCCAAGTCAAGTTCTGTTTTAAACCTTTTTAAAGCTAAGTTTTGTGCGGCAAGCGATGCTGCCGCCGAGTTTTTTTCGGCTTCTATCCGTTTTGCCGCTAGCCTGTAGGAGGTATCGTCTATCTTCCCTATGATTTCCCCGGCAGCAACCGGATCACCCTCATTTTTGGCAATGGAAATGACCTTCCCGGCCACTTGTCCAAAACCGAGGCTGGCAAGGGAATCGGTCCGTACGAAAACAGCATCCGTTACGGCGTATTTCATCCTGAAATGTACAAAACGCACGGCAAAAAAGATGAGGGTTAAAATGCCGCCGGCAAGCAGTATTGCCGCAATGGCCTTTCCTTTCCGGTTTCCGGCAGAAGCTGTGGTCATTTCAGTTTGTCTCCCTTTGGATTTTTTCTTGTGATTCCATTTTCAAGAAGATGGCATATATGATGCGCTATGATAAGCGGGTCGTTGTCCCGCTCCGGCCGGCTGCCGGGTAAAAGGTCCCTTATGGGCGCAAACTGATAGTGAAACGCACACAGGGCCACGACCGATTCGGCCAGAAGAAAAGGGTCAAGGGTAGGGCAAAGCCTGTGGCAAAGTCCGCAAAGAGATTCAAAGATATCCGCAAAAACGGTTTCAACGACCATGCGAAGCCGCTTTTTATCGCCGTTGAGCAATTCCCTTTGCACAAGCCGGGTAAAGACAGGATCCTGATTCAGTTCACGACAGAAATTGACGACCAGGTTTTCCAGGCATTTTTCCGGTGGGCATTCATCCTGGATACTTTCGGTAAAAACTTTCAATCGACCGGAAAAGGCAAGTTTCATGGCAGAAACATAAAGATCCTGCTTGCTTTTGAAATGGTGATAAATCAAGCCGAAAGTGATGTGTGTTTTTGAAGCGATTTCACGCATGGTCAAGCCGTTATAGCCTTTTTGGGCAAAAAGGGGGATGACCCGTTTTAATATGTCGTTACGTGTTTCAGGGCGCGAAGACCGCATGATTTATTTCCGGTTTATTTTCGAGGGGCAGGGCCGTTTATCATAAGCCGTACACTAAAGCGATTAATGCAAAGAACAATACACATGAAATGCAGCAACCCTATTTATAATTTATAAAGCAAACGCTCGTTTTTATCTACATGTCGACCCGGTATCCTGTCAAGGAATTTTGGATGCCCTTGTTTTACTGGAATTGCGGGAAATCCAAGGATACAATGGATAATAATTATTCTTTTTACACCGATAAAAAAAATGGCGACTTTAAAAAAATTCCGGAAATAAAAGCATACACTTGACTTGAATTCCAAAATCAATCATAAAATATATATTTGTCTTTCCGTGCAACCCATTTCTTTTATTCCACTTGATACAACACAGGAGGGCTCTATGCGGCGAATTTCATTACTGGCTTTCAGCGTATGTATTTTTTTATTTCTCACCTCAGCAGTTCGTGCCGTAGAAGGAGATTTCACCGGAAACGGGAAGCTGGACATGGGCGATGCGATCCATATCCTTCAACAATTAGCCGGAATTGAAAACGGAGACGCCGATGCCGACGGTACACCTGACTATCAGGACGGTTGCCCGTCTGATCCCTTAAAAGTTGATCCGGGCGATTGCGGATGCGGCAACGCTGAAACCGATACCGACGGAGACGGTATTGCCGACTGTATTGACACGGTGGATAACACCGAACTCGAGGACGTCATCAACCAGATGTCAGAATCACTCGTGGATGCAGGTGAAATGGCCCAGGGGGCCACGGCTGTTACGGCGCTGATCGACTGCCTGGAACTCGACACTGTCCTTGATGCCACCAGTCTCACGGATCTCGTTGCCAAGATTTATGCCGTCCGCAACCAGATCTGCGCGGCCATGGAGCGTGCCGGAAACGTTTTTACCATCACCATGACCGCTGAGGACAATTGCTGCAACAACACCGTCGGCGTCATCATTATAACACCTGGATATGGTGATGACGGACCATATTTCAACATGCAGTTCAATAATGTCCGGACCACGGACTGCACGATTGATGGAGCGGCAACCATCCGGGCCAAGGTGGTCGGAAGCGAGCTGACCAGCACCATGATCGCAACCGACCTTACATTATGCGGCAATAAATTGAACGGCACGCTCACGGCCAAGTTTCATCTGCCCGACTATACACTCACGCAGGCTGTTCTTGACGCAACCATGTCATACACGGTAACCGTTGGTGAAGGCCAGGAGGCCCAAAATGTTCCGGTAACGGTTGTGGCTGATAATCTGGTGTATGAGCCCGTGACAGGGGGCGGCGAGTTCAACGGCAATCTTTCTATTAACTGGGATGGGGAAGTCTACAACATGGTGTTGACTGATCTGGTCATCAGCAATGTATGCGGCATTCCAATCAGCGGCGCCATGCTTCTCAATGGTGAGATCACCTTTGATTTTTCAAACACGACATGTGAAAGCCCCACGGTCGATGTGAGCATCGGGGGAATAACCGTGACCATGAGCCTTGAGGATGCGGCGGAGGCTTTTTCGTAAGCAGGCAGCGTCTTTTTAAACAACTGGAAAGAAGTATTCGCACCCGGGGAGCGAGATGAAAACGCCGCGCCCCCGGGCAGATATATCCTGAGAAAACAGACAAGATCAATTAATAACCGCAAAGGCATGGCCGATGATTCCGGTACTGTTCAAACATCATCTGATAATGTATCTGAGAAAAAGCCAGACCCTGTTTATAGAAGCGCTTGTTCTGGTTCTGTGCACCGCCATATTCTGTATCACGGCTTTTTACGTGTTTGACATGCTCTGGCAGATCTACCTCGAAACACAGGTGGGACAGCGCTTTATCATAACCTGCCCAAAGGAGACCGCCGCCATAAGGGATCTATTGGACATCAATTTTTGTTATTTTGCCGTTGAACTGACCATCACATCCTTTTTGATCTGCCTGTCAATCGCCGCCTTCTGCCGCTTTCTTCATATCAGCAGCCATTTTTACCTTTCAATGGGCATACCCGCAAAGCTTCTGTTCTGGTGGCTTCCGCTTTCCGGTGTCGTTGGTTTTTATATTCAGCGGGAATACGGCTTTGTCAGCATGGATATCGTTCTGTTCGTGGCCTCTATTCCCACCCTGTTCATGTTCATGGGGTGCTTTAAGTATGCCAACAAGTTGATACCGGAAGCCGGACCACTGCTTGCCGCTGGTGCCAATCTGGCGAAAAAGACGATCAAGGAAGTCGTAAACAGGCTGTCGGAAGAGGATCGGAAGAAAGAGCAGAGATAAATTCCAATTGCAAACCAGAGGGCCTGTGTGTGTTTTCACGCTGGCCCTTTTATTGATGATCTCGTAAAAAGTCAGGCACCCCGGTTACGATGGCTAAGTAGAAAGTTCCATATACAAGGCGTAGCGGTGTTGCGAAAGCGGAGGCGTACATATAGTATTCCGAGCATTTCGCGACCCGCTACAACGCAGTAGATGGGACTTTTTACGACGCCATCTTTATTTATTATGGCGCTCCCGACGATTCAAACGGGCCGTCTACGGTTGAGAGACATATATGACAATGCGTAAGAAAATTATCCTGTGGGGACTCGGGTCATTTTTTGCCCTGATTCTGGCCTTCTGCCTGCTCGCGCCGACTTTTATTGATTCGTCGTTCCTGAAACGAAAAATTCAGGAAACGGTGACCCTGCAAAATATAGGGGAGTTTGATTATAATAATGCCGGCCTGTCAATTTTTCCGCTACCGCACCTTACCCTCCGGCAGATTCGTTTTTCCGTTCCGAAAAGGGCTGTGGCCAGGATCGAAATTCTGAAGGTTTATCCTGAATTGATCCCGCTCTTATGGGGGCATTTGCGGCTTTCAAAAATTTATCTTGATACGCCCGGGATAGAACTGCTTCTTCCCGAAGAACCGGCAAAAAAGAAAGATGTAGAAAATGATGCGAAACTTTTAAATATTTCAGACTATCTGGCAGAAATATTCGCCCCTCTGGCTTCTTACACATCGAACTTGGAGGTAACTGTTAAACAGGGCGGAATCAACCTGAACAAAGGCGGGCGTCAGAGAGTTGCAATCCGTAATCTTGACCTGAATGCTGATCTGAGTCCCATGGGTCCCCGTTCTTTTAAAGCAAAAATAAACCTTACCACGCCCGCCCTGACTATATACCGGGCAGGCAAAAAGGCGACGATCGATTGTAACGGATTTAAGGCGGCTCTCCTGCTTGATGAAGATAAAGTGAAGTTTTCCCTGGCAGATCTGAGCCTTGCCCGACCGGCTCTCAAGTTATCCGGGCAGCTGATTGCCGAGGCAAAAGAGGCCGGGTTCAGCCTGGATCTAACCGGCCGGGATCTGGATGTTAATGCAATCCGGACTGCTGTTCTCGACCTGGGCGGAGACAATGCGATTGTCAGGGATATTTTTTCCTATATAAAGGGCGGTCGCATCCCGAACATAAGCGTTCAATCCAAAAGTAAAACACTGACCGGGCTGGGGCAGCTTGATAATATTATAATCAAGGGTCAAATGCTAAATGGCGATATATCAATCGATGATATCGGAATGCAGCTTGCTGAAGTAAATGGCGAAACCTTGATTTCCGGGGGGCTTCTCAAAGTCTCCGGTGCGCGCGCAAGGCTGGGAGAAACCACCGGGTATGACGGGTCCTTAAAGATCGGTCTGGCTGAAGGCAATGATTTGTTTCACCTTGATATCATGCTCAATGCCGACCTGGAGCAGGTTCCTTTGGTTTTAGAAAAGATTATAGCTAATAATGATTTTATTCATGAACTATCCCTTATCAAGAATCTAAAAGGAACAGGCCAGGCCAGGCTTGTACTGGGTGAAACCCTGGATAAAATTAATACAAAAGTTGAAGTGTCCCGACTTCAATTGTCGGCGGACTACCAGAGGATCCCGTTCCCCATCAAGATCGATCAGGGATGGCTTTCCTTTGAACAAAACAGGGTCAAAATAAATGAACTGACCGGCAAAGTCGGCAATTCCTTATTGTCTGATGTTTCCTGTTATATAAAATGGCAAAAGGATATTTCCATTGATATGTCCTCAGGCAGTTTGACGCTGGATTTAGGAGAATCTTATCCATGGATTTCGTCGTTTGAAGCATTGAAAAAAGACCTGACCGATTTAAAAGGCGTGAAAGGAGTTCTGAAATTTTCATCCCTGAAACTCAAAATCCCCCATGACAACCCAGAGCAATGGCGATTAACCGCCTCAGGCGAGATCAGGAATGTGGCGGTTAAAACGAACTTGCTTCCCCAATTACTCCTTCTGTCCTCCGGCAAAATTCAGTTAAAGCCGAATCAATTTTCTTTTCAGGACTTAAAGGCCGGGCTGCTGGATGCCGACCTTGATTTATCGGGCGCCCTTACGGGTTCCTTTTTGTGTCCGGACCGTGTGAACGTCATTATAAATGGGAAGTTGGGTGCAAAAGCCACTTCTTTTCTGCACAAGCGTTTAAACTTTCCTGCCGCCTTTGCTGTCCATGCCCCCCTGCAGTTTGCCAATACGGTGATCACCTGGCAGCCAAAGACAGATTTTTCATTCAAGGGCGATGTTGCCTTTCCGGAAGGACCCCGGATCTTTGCGGATTTCCAATATCGTCTGGGTGATTTGGCGGATAATTTGGAAATTAACCATCTGGATATTCAGGATCAGGACTCAAACGCCGCATTTATCTTTAAGCTGAAAAAAAATATGGTCAAGCTTAAATTTAAAGGCATTTTTCGCGAAACAACCCTGAATCGGATCTTTGTTGCAAAAAAAATGTCAGGCGGCTGGTTAAAGGGTGATTTACAGATTTTTTTTGTCCCGGGAAAGCCGGGCCGGTCAATTATGCTCGGAGAGCTTGTGGGCAGAGAACTTTTAGTCCCTATGACTGAAGGTGAACCGCTGGCCATCGATAAACTTGACCTCAAGGCTCAAAACAAAAGACTCGCCGTTAATCAATTTTCCATTGCCCGTCATGATAACCGGGTGAATCTTAAAGGATGGGTGGATTTAACTGCTGACGGGTTTAAGCTTGACCTGGATGCATCTTCCGATGCCCTTAAATGGTGTGCTTCTGAAGAAACTCCTGCGAAAGTCTCTAATGCGGAGCGGGATAAAACAAAAAAAACGCCTTGGCCTTATCCCGTTTCCGGAGCAATCCGTCTCGCGGCAAAATCGTTTACCTGGAATGATTTTACCTGGAATCCCTTTCATGCCGAAATTTCACGAATAAAGGATGGGGTGAATATCGAAGTCAGCAAATCCCTGTTATGCGGCATTGACTCGGTTGGAACGCTGCGGGTAACTGGCGACGAAATGGCCCTGGATTTTCTGTTGACCGCCAAAAATCAGGATATTGCTACTCGATATGCCTGCCTGACAAAAGATCAAATTCAGATGACTGGCGACTTTGATCTCTCCGTTCAAATCAAGGCCCGGGGCAGGGCGGCGGACCTGCTCCATTCCGCCCATGGACATTGTGAGTTCACTGCCAGAAAAGGGCAGATTACCGAGGATAAGAAATTATCCAGGATTCTTGAAGTGATTAATTTTACTGAGATTATCAGGGGAAAGATTCCGGACCTGAAAAGCGAGGGCTTTGCTTATAATTCGATCTCTGTTCAGGCGGATTTTGCAGACGATATGATGATTTTAAAAAATTTCTATATGGACGGCAAAACGCTCGACCTCATAGGGCAGGGCACGCTTGACCTTAACCAAAATATTCTCGATGTTGAACTTCTGGCAGCCCCGTTTAAAACCGTGGATTCAGTCATTAAACATATACCGGGCGTAGATTATCTGATGGCCGGCAACCTTGTTTCCATTCCGGTCAGAGTCAGGGGCAATGTTTCCGATCCCAAGGTCACTATAATGTCTGCTTCGGATGTGCGTTCAAATCTCCTGGATTTTGCAAGAAGAATCATCAAGTCGCCGGCCAAACTGATCGAAACTATGAGACACTATAACAAAAAATAAGATAAATTGATAATTTGATTGTGTTTTCACCCCTATTCGAACGGGCGATCCACGGATTTGCATTCAAATTTTTTTGCAACCCCCTAAAAACCGATTTAGATATTTTGCTTGATTTTCCCCAAACTCTCCCAATCTGATCCAGCCTGATTTTATTGATGTCAAATTCCGATTATTGCATTTTTAAATGGCACGATTATTGAACGCTGTTTTTGTATTACTGGTGTGTTGCCGGAAATATATAAATTCTGGTGGAAAAAATTCAATCAACAGCCCAGGTTAAAAAATCATGAAATAGTGCCTGGCAGGTTCTACTTAGGATGCTAAAATAATTCAGGAGTATCATGACAACGAGTGTTGATATCCGGAACTGGATAAAAAACAATTTTTTTGATGTGGCGCCCATGGCGATTTCGGTAATCGATACGGATTTTAATATCGTCTACGCCAATAATAAGTTTGAGCGGATGTTTGGCGAATGGAAAAATAGAAAATGCCATTTGGCATATAAAAACAGTGATTCATTGTGCATAAACTGTAAAGGCCGGGAGGCCTTTTCCGATGGTACGTCTAAAGTGAACGAGGAGGTGGGACACGATAAAAACGGCCGGTTCACCCGATATCTCCAACATACAATCCCTGTAAAAAACGATAAGGGAGAGTTCGCTTTTCTGATTGAAATTTCCATTGATATAACAGAATCCGATCGAATCAGAAAAGAGCATCAGCTCCTGTTTGACCAGGTGCCATGCAATATCATGCTGATCAACAGAGAATTTCGTATTACAAAAACCAATAAAAAAATTCGTGAAATGTTCGGAAACCTTGAGGGACAATATTGTTTTGAATCTCTAAAGGGGCTGGATCAAAAATGTAAGGATTGTCCTGCTCATCTAACCTTCCTTGATGGCCGGACACATACCGGGCACTCGGTTGTTCAGGATTTGGAAGGACAACCAATAGACCTCCATGTGACGACAGTGCCCATGGATATTGAAAACGGAAATGTTGATCTGGTCATGGAAATGGGAGTCGATATTACCCAAACCCTTAAACTGGAAGATGAGCTGAAAATTGCATACAGTTTTATGGAGTCAATGATAGCCGCATCCCTTGATGCGATCATTGCGATTGATGAAAAAGCTAATGTAACTATTTTCAATCAGGCCGCGAGAAATATCTTCAATGTTTCTAAACATAAACAGATAACCATGGATGAGCTTCGCACCATGCTCCCCGAAGGATTCCTTGAACAAATATCCAGCGGGCAGGGTCATGTCTATTTTCCTGAAATAGAAGTTGAAACCCTCAAAGGAGATCTTGTGCCGGTTCGTTTAACAGGCATCCAGGTCATTATTGGCGATACACGCAGGGGTATGGCCATTTCAATTCAGGACCTGCGTGAGATCATACAACTCGAGAAGGACAACCTGGAAGCAGAGCGTTTAGCCGCCGTAGGGCAAACGGTCGCCGGCCTTGCCCATGGCGTAAAAAACCTCATCACCGGCCTTGATGGGGGTATGTATATGCTCAATTCAGGCTTGAGGAAATCAGAAGCAGAACGAATTGGTCAGGGCTTAGAGATGCTGACGCGGAATATCAAACGAATATCCATATTTGTTAAAGAGTTTTTGAGCTTTTCAAAAGGAAGGGAAATTCGGGTTGAACCCAGTGATCCGTTGGCAATCGCAAAAGAAGTCGTTGATATGTACGCCCCTGAAGCCGACAAGCTGGGTATCCGCTTGACGTTTAAAAAGAAAGGGAAAATCAAACGGGCGCCCATCGATTATGATGGTCTTCATGAATGTTTGACCAATCTTGTGGGAAATGCCATCGATGCCTGTAAAATGAGCGATAATGATGAACGCCATGTGATCGTTAAGGCATTTGAAAGTAAGGAGGTCATTGTCTATGAAGTGGTTGATGATGGATGCGGAATGGATTACGAGGTCAAACAGAAAGTTTTTACCACCTTTTTTACGACAAAAGGTTTGGGAGGCACGGGCCTTGGTCTTCTTACAACCAAAAAAATAGTCCAGGAACATGGCGGTGTCATAGAGGTCGATTCTACGTTAGACAAGGGAACCACATTTCGTATCAAGCTCCCCAGAAAGCGGCTGCCAAAACCTGTGGGCGATTAATAATTATGCAACACCATTTTGTTTATATGCAATTGTTAAAACTTGATGATCTCGTAAAAAGTCAGGCA
>JAADHK010000049.1:0-35162 GCA_013151835.1 Deltaproteobacteria bacterium | reverse complement strand
GTCGCGAAAGCGGAGGCATACATATAGTATTCCGAGCATTTCGCGACCCGCTACAACGCAGTAGATGGGACTTTTTACGACGCCATCAAAACTTAACATGTGTTAAGCTATATAAAGATTAACACTCAACATCTTAATAATATCGAATGGAGGAAAAATCATGGCGGATAAAAAGAAAATTCTGGTTGTTGATGACGAGGCCGATGTATTGACATATCTGACGACTCTTTTTGAAGATAATGGATACGAAACCGTCTCGGCCGTTGACGGGGTTGAAGGCTTTAATGTGGCAAAAAAAGAAATGCCGGATTTGATTTCTTTAGATATTACCATGCCCAATCAATCGGGTGTCCGAACTTACCGCCAGTATAAAGAAGATGCGGATTTGAAGGATGTTCCGGTCATTGTCGTCACTGCGGCAGGAGATCCGATGAGAAGATTTCTTAAAAAACTTCATATGTTTCCGGAACCGGAAGGCTTTATAAATAAGCCAATTGATGAAGAGGCTCTGATTAAAATGGTGGCGGAACTTATAGGACAATAAATACACTCTGCAGCAAATGTGTGCGGCGGCAACAGATGAACTCATGGCCTAGGCATCCATCTGTTTATGAAAATTAATATTAAATTTTTTCATACGATTCCAGATGGTTACCCTGGATACATTGAGAATCTTTGCCGCCTTTGACTGATTGCCATTGGCCAGCTCCAAAGCTTCCATGAGACTCCTTTTTAATATTTCATCCCTATGGGGCATAATGTTTGCGGCTGTAACATGGAATTGTTTCACGCCTTGTATAATGTTCGGCGGCAGATGTTCCGCTTGAATCATAGACTCATTGCAGGTGACAAATGCATATTCAAATACACTTTTCAGCTCCCTTACATTTCCCGGCCATTTGTAATTTATTAAAATACCCATGACTTCTTTGTTGATTCCTTTAATTTTTTTTCCTGTTTTCAGGCGATTTCGCTGAAAAAAGGATTCCGCCAAAATGGAGATATCTTCCGCTCTTTCTCGCAACGGAGGGATATTAATAGGGATCACATTGATTCTGAAATACAGATCCTCCCTGAATCTGCCTTTTTCCACCAGGTCCGGCAGATTGCGATTGGTTGCCGATATAATGCGCACATCCACCGGGATCGGCCTGCTGTCACCCACCCGCTCAATGACTTTCTGTTCCAGGACACGCAATAGTTTTACCTGGGTGGAAAGCGGCAAATCCCCGATTTCATCAAGAAATATGTCTCCACCACTGGCCATTTCAAAGCGTCCGGACCTCCCTTTATATGCACCGGTATAGGCGCCTTTTACATGGCCGAAAAGTTCGCTTTCCAAAAGGGATTCTGTCAGCGCCGCACAATTAATTTTTACAAAGGGCTTTTCTCTGCGCTCGCCGATCCTGTGGATCGATTCAGCAACAAGTTCCTTGCCGGTCCCGCTTTCACCGTAAATAATAATCGGCGCGGAAGATTGAGATGCATTTTCGATGAGATCAAAGGTCTGTTTCATATTTGCCGATGCGCCCAGCAATCCATGAAATCCATTTTCCAGTTTCATTTCACGCCTGAAGGCAGCAATTTGATTATCTTTTTCTATTATTTCAGTAAGATCTGTGACCGATTCCACAGCGCCCAGTATCTTTCCGGTATTATCATGCAGCAACGTTGCATTTTTCAAGGCATGAACATAGGTCCCGTCTTTTCGTTCAAATGTGCATTTTTTTTTGTGCACTTTGCCGGTTCGAAATAATATGCACCAGTGGTCACCACGAACATCCTTGCTCCGGGCTTTGTCACAAATATCACAATTCAATATAGCACAGGTTTTTCCAATCAATTCATCCCGGCCATAGCCGGTAATTGATTCAAGCGCCCGGTTTACCGACACAATCGAGCCGGCCTTGTCGATAATCATAAGACCATCCTGAATGGTATTAAAAACCGTTTTCCAGTACGTATCCAGATTTTTAGCAAACATCTTTGCCTCCTGTTAAGTTTTAACACATATTAAGCTAAACAAATTTTAACACTTTAACACTTTTAAGGCAATAGCGGACCTGCAATTGTTTTCCAATCAAGTGTCGATGACCGATATCCCCAGCGTTGAGATATAAAAATAAATTTCTTCAGTCAATTGGCACCGAGTTTGCAAATACAGTCTGCTATTTAGAGGAGATAAGTCGTTTTGAAAGACAAAGCTGATTACTATCTCGATTTCAGAGGTCAGATTACTTCTATGTCGCTCCTGGAGCTTACTGAACTCTTCAGAGAAATGGGAGTAGGAGATGTTGTTGAAATAGTCGCGGAAGAGAGACAGATAGTTGCAGACATCTTTAAAGTGCTTCCGGCAATCTTTTATGAACTTCTTGATATGGAAGAGCAGGATGACGTGCATAGAATTCAGATTAAAAAAATCAAAAAGTATAAGGCGCAAAACAAGTAAATGCTAAACAGAAAAATATAATCTACCAGGGAATACAATAACATGGTGAAACCCGGAATAAGTAAACTTACGATTGGCATCTCGTTTGTTTTTATCATTTTTGTTCTTGGCATCAATGCAAAAACCGGCAGGGCTGTCAGTGAAAATGATGTTTCTTTATTGATTGAAAAAAGAGCTGATATTATCTCAATCGATTTTATGAAAACTTTTGGCAAGTTGGAAAGACCTCCCGTTCTTTTTCCCCATGATTTGCATACAGAGGCATTGGGAAATCAGGGAAAAGATTGCCAGTCATGCCATATAAAAGAAAATAAAAAACTGTCGCTTAAATTTAAACGGTTGAAAGATAGTGACAAACAGACGGTAATGGATACCTATCATGTAAACTGCATTAACTGCCATATGCAAAGAGCTGCAGCCAATTTGAATACCGGCCCTTTGGTCTGCGCAGGCTGTCACCCGAAAAAACAAATGTTTCAATCATCAGCGCAGCCCATGGGCATGGATAAATCCCTCCACTATAGACATTCAAAAGCCTACGAAAATAAATGCAAGACCTGCCATCATGAATACAATAAAAAATCAAAGAAATTGTTTTATAAAAAAGGTGATGAGGCTTCCTGCAGGTACTGTCATAAAAAGGTTACCGAAGACAATCGGATTTCCATGAAGATGGCGTCGCACTTGTCATGCATTGGCTGCCATATAAAACGATATGATCGAAAAAAGAAAGCAGGCCCGGTAAAATGCAGCGGATGTCATGATTTGAAGGAGCAGCAGGCCATTAAAAAAGTCAAGGTCGTTCCGAGACTGGATCGCAAGCAGCCGGACTTTGTGATGATAAAAATCGGCAAGCATAAAGGTGAAAAAATAAAAGGCAGGATGAATTATGTCCCGTTTAATCACAAAGCCCATGAACAATACAACGATACATGCCGCATCTGTCACCATGAAAATTTAAAGGCCTGCAACACCTGCCACACCTTTGGCGGATCAAAAGAAGGAAGCTTTATCAACCTGGAGCAGGCCGTTCATGAATCAAACAAGCCGCAAAGCTGTATTGGATGTCATAACAGCCAGAAGAAAAGTCGGAAATGCGCCGGCTGTCATACTTTTATGGGAAAAAGGCAGAATACGTCAAATGAGCAATGCAAAAAATGCCATCTGAAACCGCTTCCTGATTCACTTGTTCATTTAAGCGCCACCGGGAAAGAAGAGACAAAGGCAGGTTTTTTGCTTAAATCAAGAAGACCGATTACAGGTACTTACCCGGCAAAGGATATACCTGAAGAAGTAATTATTAATAAACTGTCGGACAAATACGAACCTGTTAAATTTCCACATCGGAAAATAGTACTTAAACTGCTGGCTAATATAAAGGATAACCAGTTAGCTCGATATTTCCACAGTGAAAAAGGGACACTTTGCAAAGGCTGTCATCACAACAGCCCAATATCCACAAAACCGCCTGAATGTGCGAGTTGTCACGGCAAGCCGTTTAAAAGCCAATACCCGTTCAGGCCCGGTTTAATGGGTGCATACCATATTCAGTGCATGGAATGCCACAGCAATATGGGGATTAAAAAACCCATGGGCTGCACCGAATGTCATAAAAAAAAGAAATAGAAAAAGGGAATTATCTATGTCCATTTCACGCAGAAAATTTCTGGCCTGGCTGGGTGCAGCCGGTATTGGATCAATGGTTAGCAGAGATGCCGGAGCTTCTTCCAATAAACACTTCCGAGGATATCCAAAGTCTTCCGGTGTCCTGTACGACATGACAAGATGTGTCGGCTGCCGTGAATGTGAAGCTGCCTGTAACAAGGTAAATAGCCTGCCTGCACCTGACAAGCCATTTAACGATTTAACGGTGTTGAACACGAAAAGAAGAACCGGCACGGATGCATATACAGTGGTAAATAAATACTCCGGCACCCGGCATGACGGCCCTGTATTTAGAAAAATTCAATGCAATCATTGCCTGGAGCCGGCATGTGCCTCCGTCTGTTTTGTGCGGGCGCTTAAAAAAACAAAATCAGGGCCGGTAACCTATGACGAATCGGTATGTGTGGGATGTCGATACTGTATGGTTGCTTGCCCTTTTGATATCCCTGCATATGAATACAATGAGCCTTTGACGCCGAGGGTGTTAAAGTGCACCATGTGCGCGCCCCGAATTGAAAAAGGCCAGCTTCCCGGCTGTGTGGAAGCCTGTCCCAAAGAAGCGCTCACCTTTGGCCACCGTGATGATCTTATTAAAATCGCCAGAAAACGAATCCGAAAATATCCTGAGCGCTATAAGGATCATATCTATGGCGAACATGAAATGGGAGGAACAAGCTGGCTATATCTATCCCCGGTTCCATTTAAAGAGGTTGGAATGCGCGAAGACCTGGGTGAAACACCCGCACCATCATTGACATCCGGTGCGTTAAGCATTGTCCCAATGGTTGTTGGTTTGTGGCCGGTCCTTCTCGCCGGCGTTTATGGTATTACCAAAAGAAAAGAAAAAATCGCCATGGAAGAACAGCAGACGGCCGTTGCCGAAGCAACCGAAAAGGCTGACCACGAAGCCCACTTAAAATTGGAAGCAGCGATGGGAAAAGCAAAAAAAGATAAAGAAACGGCTATTGAAAAAGCAATAAAAAAAGCTCTGGAGGATGTTGCCGGGGCTGAGCCGGACAAGGAGGATTCCTGATGTCTGAAGAAATTACAACGGACAGCCAGTCATGGATAACCCCTTTTAATGTGATTGCGGGAATTATTATTCTGGTCGGATTGATTATCACCGTTATAAGGTTTACCAAAGGATTGGGCGCGGTAACCCACCTGTCTAACGATAACCCATGGGGCATCTGGATCGGATTTGACCTGCTTTGTGGTGTTGCCCTTGCCGCTGGTGGTTACACCTGTTCCGCATCGGTTTACCTGTTTGGAATGAAACGTTATCATTCAGCGGTTCGACCTGCTTTGCTCACCGGATTTTTAGGATACTTTTTTGTGGTTATTGCACTAATTCTCGATCTTGGCAGACCCTGGCGCCTGCCATATCCATTTATTATAGGCTGGGGGACCACGTCCCTGCTCTTTGAAGTGGGCTTGTGCGTTGCGCTTTATCTGACTGTTCTGTTCATTGAATTTTCACCTGCGCCACTGGAATGGCTGGGATTCAAAAAAACCCGGAATATTGTCGTAAAGCTAACCTTGCTCCTGACAATACTTGGTGTTGTATTATCCACACTTCACCAGTCATCATTGGGTGCGTTGTTCCTGATTGCGCCATCTAAGCTGCATCCCCTCTGGTATTCGCCCTATCTGCCGGTATTCTTTTTCATATCCAGTATTATTGCAGGGTTATCCATGGTCATATTAGAAGGCTCCCTTTCACATAAGGTATTTCATCATAAAATGGATGAAACCCATCTATCAGAATGTGATCCTCTCACATTGGGATTTGGAAAAGCAGCTTCTCTTGTCCTTGCCGGATATTTTACAATAAAGGTTATCGGCATCGCCGCCGGGAATCACTGGGACCTGCTCTCAACTCCATATGGTTTGTGGTTTCTCGTCGAGATGCTTGGGTTTGTTGCCTTGCCTTGCTTTCTTTACGCTGTTGGTGTGCGGGATAAAAATCTTAAACTTATAAGAGGAACATCTGCTCTTACTGTATGCGGAATTATTTTAAACCGCTTGAATGTATCCGTCATTGCGTTCAACTGGCAATTACCCATGAGTGAACGTTACATCCCAAGCTGGATGGAAATTGCTGTTTCAGTATTTATGGTCACCCTGATCATCGTTTTTTATAAATTTATTGTTACTAGAATGCCGGTGCTTTATGAACATCCGGATTTTAAGAATTCACATTAACATTTTCATTATGGACAAATCAAAATGGAAACATTTTTTACACTACAGGATTTCATGCATCACACTGAAAGCATCACCTACCTCCTGATGCTTGTTTCTCTTATTTGCATAACCGGGTTCTGGTTTTTTTTAACTCAGAGAGATGAAGATGAATAAGGAGGGTAAAATGCCAGGTCGTAAAAACTGGGACTGGGAAACCGGGGAAAAACTTGTTACCGACATCAATGGCGTCAAAGGGTCATATAACTGGATTGAAGAACCTTATGCCAGTCCTGACGGAGAAAAAATAGCATCCATTGTAAATCTTGATGTGGATAAGTTTGGTGTCTGTGTTAACGGCGGGCTATGGGAAAATACCTTCGATAAAATATGGCACCTTCGATATTCACCTGATAGCCGTTTAACCGCAATCGTATCTGAAATGGAAGAGTGGTCCATAGCGGTTGACGGCAATGCATGGGACAATAAATTCAGCTACGTCTGGAATACGATGTTTAGTGATGGCGGTTTAAATATTGCCGCCGCCTTTCAACAGGATGGTGAGTATGGAATTGTGGTCAATGATGTGCCATGGGAAAATTTGTTCAAGAATATGAATTGTATGTGTTTAAGCCCCTATGGACCGTACAGTTCCGCAGCCGTTCAGGTAGCCGATTTTGGTGAAGGCGAGATTTTTAAATTCCAGGAAGGCGCATATACCATAGCTTTAAATGGTATCCCCTGGGATACCAGATTTGTAAATGTATGGAATTGTGCATTTAGTTCGGATGGGGCCATTGTTGCAGCGGAAGTCAGGCTCGACCTTTATACCTATACGATCGCCGTTAACGGTGTTCCCTGGAACAATACGTTCGCCTGCGTCTGGCAGCCGGTCATTCATCCGATGTCAGGCAAAGTCATCGCGCCTGTAAGAGTTTCCGGCAAATGGAGCATTGCTGAAGATGGCGACATTATCTGGGACAGCAGGTTTTTACAGGTTTGGCAGCAATTAATTAGTCCGGACGGAAATAAACTGGCTGCAATTGTTTCGCCAACATACGGAAAATGGACCCTTGCCGTGGATGGAGCATGGTGGAATACACAATTCGGGGACATGCTAACCGATGCGGTCTTTAGTCCGGACAGCAGCAGACTTGCCGCTGTTGGGAAAACCGATGGAAAATTTACCATTATTGTGGATGACAGCCCCTGGGACAGTAAATTTGACATGGCGTGGAAACCGGTCTTCAGTCCGGACAGCCGGAACGTCGCGGCAAAAGTAGAAAAAGACGGAAAGTATTTTATCGTAATAAACGGCAAACAAATACATAAAAATTGCGATGACGCCTGGGAGCCTGTGTTCAGTCCGGATAGTCAAAAAATTTTAGTAAAAACGATTGAAGACGGAAAATATTACCGACGAATAATTTCGCTTAGTGAAATAAAATAAATAATTACGGAGGCGTTATGAACAGTCCTGATAGCTTTGGGGCCATATATAACTTTGTCAGCGGACCCTTGGTATGGGTTGCGTTTATTGTATTTGTCGGGGGCAGCATTTACAGATTTTATGATTTGATAAAACTGGTAAATCGCAAAGAAAAGTTCATATACAGTTACATGAGCTGGAAGTACAGTCTCCGCTCCATTATTGCCTGGGTAACGCCTTTTTTTCCGGTTAATATGAGAAAGCATCCAGTGCTGACCGTTGTCACCTATGTCTTTCATCTTTGCCTGTTAATCACGCCTGTTTTTGTTCTCGGGCACGGGGTCCTTATCAAAAACGCCTGGAATGTGAGATGGTGGGCATTGCCGGAGTCCATAGCTGATTTCATGACCCTGATGGTGATAATCGGTTGTATATTTTTCCTGGTTCGCAGGCTTGTTTTTCGAGAGGTAAAATACGTGACCACCATGTCTGATTATTTTCTGCTTGCGATTGTTGCAGCGCCGTTTGTGACAGGCTTTCTTTGCTACCACCAGGTTGGCAATTACGATCTACTCCTCATTTTACATATTCTGGCAGGAGAAATCATGCTTATGGCAATACCATTTACCCGGTTAAGTCATATGCTGTTTGCGGCATTAACACGCGCATATATCGGGTCTGAATTTGGTAAAGTCAGACATGCGAGAGATTGGTAGTATGCCAAAAGGAGGAGTTGATGGCTGAGGTTATTGAGAAAACAGAACAGCGAATAGTTGATGAAGGACTTGACAAAGGTGCTGACAAACTAACGGGAGACCAGATTGCCCGGGTCATCAAGGCGGTTCTGGAAAATGAAACCGGCGCACGCTTAAAAGTATATGTGGACACATGCGTTCACTGCGGATTATGCTCAGATGCATGCCATATCTATCTTTCCCAAAATAGAAATCCAAAGTTTTCACCTGCCGGCAAAGTTAAAAGAACCATGGGAGAGATATTAAAGAAAAAAGGAAGGGTCAGCCCGGAATTTATCAGAGACGCCGCAGAAGTCGCTTATACGGAATGCAATCTCTGCAAGCGCTGTGTACAATACTGCCCTTTTGGAATTGATGTGGCCTATATTCTGCTGATAGTTCGAAGGATTTGTCACAAACTGGGGGTGACCCCCCTTTATATCCAGGATACGGCACACAGTCATTCGGTCACCATGAATCAGATGTGGATAAAAGAGGATGAATGGATTGATACACTTCAGTGGCAGGAGGAAGATGCGCGTGAGGAGATGCCCAACTTGCGTATTCCACTTGAAAAAGAAGGCGCTGATGTCATGTACTCGGTCATTGCACCGGAACCCAAATTCCAGCCCAACCTTATCTATTATACTGCCATCCTGATGAATACAGCCGGGATCAACTGGACCATGCCGGCAACGCCTGGCTGGGATAACAGCGACATGGCCATGTTTACCGGAGATAATGAAATCATGGGGCGCATAAAAAGAGCCCAGTTTGATGCAGCAGCCCGGCTCAAGGTTAAAAAAATTGTCATGGGAGAGTGCGGACATGCATTTCGCAGCGTTTATGATGTGGGCAACAGATGGCTTGGCTGGAAAATGCCGCCGATTCCTATTGTTCATGCCATCGAGTTTTATTATGACCTTTTAAAAGCAGGAAAAATTAAAATTCGTGAAAAATATAAGAAATCCGTAACCCTCCATGATCCATGCAATGTGGTACGAGGCGCCGGGCTGCATGAAAAAGCACGATATGTGATCAATGAAATCTGTGAAAACTTTATAGAAATGCATCCCAACAGAGAACATAATTATTGCTGCAACGCAGGCGGAGGCGTGATTAATTGTGGGCCGCCATTTAAAAATAAACGTGTTAAAAGCAACAGTGTCAAGGCAAAACAGATCAGGGACACCGGAGCTGAAATTCTCATAACCCCTTGTCACAACTGCCACAGCGGCATGGAAGATATCATTTCTTATTATAATGTGAATATGCATACCAAATTTATTATTGATATTCTTTATGAAGTGATGGAAAAGCCGGGAGATTAATCCCTACAAACAAGGAGAAACAGATGGCTTCTGCTTCTGAAAAAAAAGTTTTGGTCATTGACGACGAACCCGATGTGCGACAGTTCCTTGCGACCTGTATAAAAGATGCAGGATTTCAGGTTGACACTGCCAGCGACGGCATTCAAGCTTTGGAAAAAGTAAAATCAGACATGCCGGATTTAATGACCCTGGATATGGTAATGCCGAGGGAATCGGGTATCAAACTCATGCGTAAACTGCGAAAAAACAAAGAATGGGCTGATATTCCCGTAATTGTTATCACCGCACATGCGCGTGACGAGTTTGGTTCCGACGATATTAAAGAATTTAAAGCGTTTACTGCCAGACATCAGGCCAAATGTATTTTGGAAAAACCAATTACACCAGCCAGTATCGTTAAAGCCATCTGCGGGATACTGGAAGTGGAACCGGAAGAGCCTGAAATTTCGCCTGAAAAAAATGAATTGAAATCCATGATCAACAATTGCGATGCGGATACACTGGCCAGGATTCGCGACATGTTGAATAAAAAATGATGGCCGGGTGGTTAGGGCCCACGCAAAAATAACTTCACATTTTAAGTGCCGATGCATACCGCTTGGCTGTGTTGCGAAAGCTCGGAATATTCCCGATATTCCTGCACTTTCGCGCCTTGCCGGCCGGGCGCCTCAACACCAAAAATCTGTGAACTTTTTCCTGCACGAGCCCTTGGTTAAAAGCTGACTTTTTTCAAACGGGTATTTCAGATAGAAAGGCAGTTGAAAAGCAAAAATTGTTTCCATCCCGGGCCGGGTTGACAAAAAATGTTGACCCGGCTTTTTTATTTACATGTCCTGTACTTTTTTATGATATAAAAATCACGCCTCAAAAAACCGGGAGCTGTAATGGGGCCGTAAACTAAAAAGGGATTATGGCCTAAGCCATAATCCCTTGATTTGGTGGCGCGCCCGGCCCGATTCGAACGGGCGTCCTACAATTACTTGAATAAAAAGAATTCTTGCATTATATCAAAGTAATCACTAAAAATAGAGTAAATGCGAAGCCATTGAAAAAATGGATGAAAACGATAAACATGTGGTCACATCGTTTATAGATGCATGCATCAAAAGGCGGCAGATCGAAAGTGTAATAAATGAGTCGATAAAGGGAAGATGAATTATGCAGGTACTTTCCATACCTTACAGCGACGATCTTTTGGTCGCAACCGGCAAATCAAAAGAGGCGCTTGAACAGGAACTGCGGTTTTTGCTGGCCGTCAAATTGTTCGAGTTGCGCCGGCTTTCCATAGGCAAGGCCGCGCAATTGTGCGGGATGCCCAAATTGAATTTCATGAACGAGTTGGGTCGCATGGGCATACCGGTGATAAACCTCGATGGCGACCAGATCGCAGACGAGTTGCAAAATGCGTGACGCCGCCATCGCCGACAGCGGCCCGCTGATCTGCCTGGCACGGATCAATCAGCTTGAGCTGTTGCCTCGTTTGTTTGCCAGGATTTTTGTGCCGCCGGAAGTGTGGAAAGAAGTCACCGTGAGAGGACATGGCCATCCTGGCGCATATGAAGTAAGTCAGGTAACGTGGCTAACCCTCCAGGCACCGGATCCCCAATTGGTCAAACCCCTGAACATTCTTGTGGACGCCGGAGAAGCCGAAGCCATCGCCCTATCACAAACCATGGACGCTTGCACGATCCTGCTGGATGATGCGCGTGCCAGAAAGATTGCACAACGGCTGAACATAAAACAGATCGGCACCATCGGATTGCTGCTGCGAGCCAAACGGCGGGGATTGATTGAAGCAATCAGGCCGCATATTGATGCTCTTGTCGAAAACGGCATTTATATCCGTAAGGAGTTGATCGACGCGGTCCTCAAGGATGCCGGAGAACGACCTCCCCGGCAAATGGGACAGCCTTAAACAGAACTCCAGATAAACATCTTCCTGCCAGATAACGGATTTATACCGATTCTGAAATATCCGGCCATGACATTTGTGACGACGATTAAAGCCGACCGCACAACCCGTAAGCAATCGTCTTATAAAGGTGGAAATGTCGCATACGCCGGAACGTAATTCCATTTTGCATTCAAGATGACATCGAGACGGCAAGGAGGAGGCGACGCAGGCTTACCGGCAGTAAGTTGAGGAACAGAGACGCGGCCAACAAAGATGCCGCTTGAATGTGAATTGGAATAAGAGAAAATGCGCATGGTCCGTCGGCCACACCCAAGCATAGCATTGGATTTCCGTCTCGGGGACCAGACGGTCCGGACGACCCATGAAATCTTCCCGGTCCGATCTAAGTAAACGGAACAAATTTATCTGTTTTGAAAATAAAAAAAGGCCGGGCAGACACAAAATAGTTTACCTGGTTTTTTTGCCTGTATGTCCCGCACCTTTTTGTGATAGAAAAATTACGCTTCAAAAAACCGGGGGCCGTAATGGGGCAGTGAACTAAAAAGGGATTATGGCCTAAGTCATAATCCCTTGAGTTGGTGGCGCGCCCGGCCCGATTCGAACGGGCGACCTACGGATTCGTAGTCCGGTACTCTATCCAGCTGAGCTACGGGCGCATGACATGAATTTGCATTTTCTTATGTCATCCCTTTATAGTTGTCAACTTTTAAGTTGACATCCATGCGTCATATTGTGAAAGAGAGAATCTTTATATAACTGGGTAATTATGATGCCGCATGTTAAATTCATGAACATGGCCATTAAAGAAGCAAAAAAAGCAAGGCAGATGGGGGAAGTGCCCGTGGGCGCGATTCTTACAACCATTGACCGGAAGGTCATTTGCCGGGCGCCTAACCAGACGATTAACCTGTCGGACCCAACAGCCCACGCGGAAATAATGGTTCTGCGGGAGGCGGGCCGGATACTCGGCAACTATCGCTTGTTAAACACCACCCTCTATGTTACTATTGAACCTTGTGCAATGTGCATGGCTGCGGTCATTCATGCTCGGGTCAAACGTATTGTTTTTGGGGCTTTGGACCCAAAATGGGGGGCTTGTGGTTCGGTTTACGATTTTGTTTCAGACAAAAAATTCAATCACCGGCCGACCATTATAAAAGGCGTTTGTGAAGAACAATGCCGAAACCTGATGGTTTCATTTTTCAGGCAAAAACGTAAAGGAGTTAAAATTGAGTAATATCGTAATAGTCGGAACCCAGTGGGGGGACGAAGGCAAGGGAAAAATCGTCGATCTCCTTGCAAAGGAGAGTGATTGCGTTGTCCGGTTCCAGGGCGGGAATAACGCAGGGCACACCATGGTTGTTGATGGAGAGCAGTTTATCAGCCACCTGGTTCCGTCAGGGATTCTTCAGGGCAAAACCTGCCTCATCGGAAACGGGGTTGTCGTTGACCCCGAGGTATTAATAGAAGAAATCGAATACCTTTCTAAAAAAGGGGTGAGTGTTGGACCGGACAATCTCAAGATAAGCGAGAAGGCGCATTTGATAATGCCCTACCACAAGGCCCTGGATCATGCCAGGGAGGCTGCCGCAAGCAGTAAGACGAAAATCGGCACGACCGGTCGAGGCATAGGCCCCTGTTATGAAGACAAGGCATCAAGGCGGGGGATTCGTTTTGTTGATCTTACGGATGATGAATATATACAAAAGGCAAGGACGGCGGCAGAAGAAAAAAACTTTTTCCTGACCAATTATTATTCCGCTCGGCAGGTCGATATTGATTCAATGCTTGATGATCTCGAGGGATTTAAAAAAAGGCTTTCTCCCTATGTGGCGGATGTTTCCGTATTTCTGGATAATGCAATCCGCAAAGGTGAAAGCATCCTTTTTGAAGGCGCGCAGGGGACCCATCTGGATATCGATCACGGAACTTATCCGTTTGTAACTTCATCTTCCACGATTTCAGGCAATGCTTGTTGCGGGGCCGGGATAGGCCCCGGAAAAATAAATGGTATCATAGGGATCGTCAAGGCATATACTACACGGGTGGGTAAAGGCCCGTTTCCCACAGAGCTTTTTGATACAACCGGAGATTTCATCCAGAAAAAAGGCGCCGAATTCGGGGCCACGACCGGACGGAAACGTCGGTGTGGGTGGCTTGATACGGTTGTGGTGAGAAATGCGGTGCGTTTAAACGGTCTCACGGGCCTTACAATCACAAAATTAGATGTGCTGGGCGGCATTGATGAAATTAAAATATGCACCGGGTACACCTGTGACGGTAAGCGCATCGAACATTTTCCGGCAAATTTGAATGTCCTTGATAATTGCGAGCCGGTTTTTGAAACCACACCGGGATGGACTGAAGATATTTCATCCGTGCGCTCCTATAACCTGCTCCCGGAAGCGGCTAAAAACTACCTTTCACGGATAGAGACCTTAACTGAAACCAGGATAGACATTGTTTCCGTCGGCCCGGGACGCGAGCAGACGATCGTGGTGCACAATCCCTTTTTACGACCTTAAGTCATTATAATTTTAATTGACAAACCGAAAAAGGTGCCCTAAATAATCGATCAAACAGTCGGGACGTGGCTCAGTCTGGTAGAGCACAGCGTTCGGGACGCTGGGGTCGCTGGTTCAAATCCAGCCGTCCCGACCAATTATCAATTCGGTATTCAAACGAGCAGTACTATCGCGTTAAGATGTGCCTCGCTTTGCGATCAATCCCTAAAGGATATTTTCCCATGAAGAAAAGTATTGTTTATATTGCTATCATAATTTTTCTTTCAACCTTTGCGCAAGTCGGCATTGCCGCCGATAAAGTCGACAATAATGCCGCGAAAACCGGTTCAGCCGAAGAAGCGGTAGCAGTGGTCAACGGAACGAAAATTCCGGCACAAAATCTGGACCGGAAGGTTAATATGATGCGCCAGCGGTACATGAAAATGGGCATGAATGTCCCTCCTGAAAAAATTGACGCACTCAAATCCAAGCTATTGTCCAACATGATTGAACAGGAAGTCCTTTTTCAGGAAAGTCAGAAACAGGGAATCTCGGTCAAACCGGACCAGATTGAATCCGAGGTAAATAAAATAAAGAAAAAATTTCCTTCGGACAGCGATTTTCACGCTAAAATGAAGATCCTTGGGTATTCGGAAAACAGCTTAAGAGACCAGATAAGGGAAAATCTCGCGATTCAGGAATTGATAGACAAGGATATAA
Organism: Deltaproteobacteria bacterium; assembly: GCA_013151835.1. Lineage (GTDB taxonomy): Bacteria > Desulfobacterota > Desulfobacteria > Desulfobacterales > Desulfosalsimonadaceae > JAADHK01. The sequence continues at coordinate 20,231 of JAADHK010000049.1, read as the reverse complement.
TGTCAAAAATTTCAATTACTCCTGAAATTGAAAAAGCATATTATGAATCCCACAAGGATAAGTTTACCAAACCCGAACAAGTTCATGCCCGTCATATCCTGATCAAGCTCTCATCGGATGCGGGGGATGCGAAAAAAGCGGAAGCCAAAAAAAAGATTGATGAGATCGTAAAAAAACTTAAAAAAGGCGCGGATTTCGCCGAGCTTGCCAAAACATATTCAGAGGGACCTAGTGCTAAAAACGGCGGCGATCTCGGTTTTTTTTCCCACGGCCAAATGGTGGAACCCTTTGAAAAGGCGGCTTTCGCCTTAAAGCCGGGTGAAATCAGCGATATTGTTACAACACGTTTCGGCTACCACATTATAAAGCTTGAGGAAAAAAAACCTGCGGTTGTAACATCCTTTGAAGAGGCGAAGCCGGCTCTTGAAGAACAAATCAAAAGGGATGAAGCAAAAAAGGCCATTGATCCCTATATTGAAAATCTCAAAAAAAATGCGACCATTAAGATTAATCTCCCCAAAACCCCGGCAGTTGAAAAAAAGGCAACTCAATAGGTATTGACCCTGCCTCAATGAATCGGTTATGATAATGTCTATCCGTATCTACGGGGCATGTTTATCATAACGCCCTTAATCCAAAAACCGCCTGGCATGGAGATTTTATGAAAAAGACGATCATAAAAGGTACCGGACGTTACCTTCCGCCCCGCAAGGTAACCAATGAAGACCTGACTCAGTGGATGGATACTTCTGATGAATGGATCGAGCAGCGTACCGGAATAAAACAGCGCTACTGGGTGCCGGAAGAGGGCGGGGTGGGAACGTCGGATCTCGCCCTGGAAGCATCTAAAATAGCGTTGGACAGGGCCGGATGGACCCCAGAAGATATTGACCTGATTATTTTTGCCACCCTGAGCCCGGATATCTTTTTTCCCGGCTCTGGGTGCCTGCTCCAGCATAAACTTGGGCTTGAAACAACCCCTGCGCTTGATATCCGCCAGCAATGCACCGGCTTTTTCTATGGCATGGCAACGGCTGATGCCTACATTAAAAGCGGTATGGCCAATCGTGTTCTTCTTGTAGGCGCCGAAGTTCACAGCACCGGACTAGACCTTTCAACCCGTGGCAGGGATGTTACTGTTATATTCGGAGACGGAGCGGGTGCGGCCTGTCTTGAAGGGGTGGACACGGAAAAAAGCATAGGTATACTCTCATCATGTCTGCATGCGGCTGGAAAATATGCCGAGGCATTGATGACCGAGGCGCCGGCCTCCCGCGTGAATCCCAGATTAACTGTGGAGATGTTTGAACAGGGGCGCCATTTTGCAAAAATGGACGGCAAGAATGTCTTTAAGCTTGCGGTAAAGCGCCTGCCGGAAGTTTCCCATGAGGCCCTTGACAAGGCAGGGGTAAGCCTTGAGGAGATCGACCTTGTCATTCCCCACCAGGCCAATATGCGCATAAACCAGTTTTTTCAAAAAACCCTGGGAATTGCGGAAGAAAAGATGTACCACAATATCCAGTGGTACGGCAACACAACCGCCGCAACCATACCCATCGCGCTGGACGAGGCCCTTGAAAAAAAGATCATAGGGCCGGGCAGCACAGTCCTTTTCGCGGGCCTGGGCGCGGGCCTGACCTGGGCTGCAACTGTCTACAAATTTCCTGAAAACAGCATCTCGAGATAAGCTTTTTGAATCTGATCCCGGTCATCGAAAAGATGGCCGGGATCTTCGTTTGCCGCAGCAATCTCCGCGCGTATTCCACCTGCCATGGTCTTTCCAAGTTCGACGCCGAACTGATCAAACGGGTTGATATCCCACACAAAGGCTTCGAACACCGTTCTTGCCTCGTAAAACGAGAGGAGCCGCCCGATATTTTCAGGGGAAAGGTCTTCAATGACTATTGTTGAAGAGGGCCGGTTACCGGAAAAATTGCGCGCAGGTTCATCGGCGTTGTCTCTGCCGCAGGCAAGGGCCTGTGGCTGGGCTATAAAATTGGCCCATAGTTCCTGGTGGTTGGTAACGCCCTTGGACCTGTTCTTATATTGCCGGTAATGGGGGTGTATCACCCCTATGAAATCAATTGGAAAGGGCCGGCCCTGGTGGGCGAGCTGGAAGAATGAATGCTGTGCGTTTGTGCCCGGCTCGCCGAATATGATCATGCCTGTATCCGCCCCGGTCGGCTGGCCGTCACTCGTAACCGACTTGCCGTTGCTCTCCATGTATAGCTGCTGCACATGAGCCGGAAACCTGCTGAGCGCGGACGAATAAGGAATAAGGCCCTGGGCCGGGTAGCCTAAAAAATTATTGTTCCATATGCCAATGAGCGCCGCCGTCAAAGGAGCATTCTTTTCCGGGGCCGCGCTTGCCGCGTGAATATCCATCTCGGCGGCTCCTTTTAAAAAGGACTCAAATCGGTCATAGCCGAGAAACAGGCTCAAAGGAACACCTCCAACCGCCGATGTAACGCTGTAACGGCCGCCTATGTAATCAAACATGTGAAAGCTTGCCAGAACGGGGTTAGCGGAATCATCGCCCGGGCTTCCCTTGCTCGTAACCGTAACAATATGTTTTTCAGGTGAAAGCCCGAGTCCTGAAACAAAGGCTATAACCTGATTGGCATTGGCCATTGTCTCGGTCGTAGTGTAGCTCTTGGAGATGATTATCCACAGGGTGGCTTCGAGATCAATCAAAGGGACAATGGCGCCAAAGCAGTCGATATCGACGTTGGAAAGAAAATGGAGCCGGATACCCTTGTCGGCGCCACCCTTAAGGGCGGTTGCGACAAATTCGGGCCCGAGATACGAGCCACCGATGCCCACGGCAACCACGGATGAAAACCTTTTGCCGGTGCTTCCGCGTAATTCCCCGGAATGGATTTTTTGTGAAAACGCCTTTATTTGCTTACGGACGTGAGTGTTTTCAGGCATGACATCCCGGCCGTCAATCAGGACGGGCTCGTTTGAAAAATTTCGTGAGGCTGTATGAAGGGCGGAACGTTTTTCGGTTACATTGACCCGGCTTCCCGACATCATCTCCTTAAACCTGGATGGCAATTTCTGTTCCCGGGCCAGGTCATACAGGGAATTCATAACTGCCGTGTCCACACGCTGCCTTGAAAAATCATACAAAAAAGGCCCGGCCTTCATGGAAAACGCATCAAAACGGCCCGGGGCGGCAATCAGGTTTTGCAGGTGGTTTTCGGCAAGCCCCATCCTTTTGGCATGGTCTATAAGGACAGGCCATGCGTTGGTCTCAATGATGCGTTTCATGGTGTGCTCCCTTATTAAATTTGAGTTTTGATATGATTTCGGCAATCACTCTCTCGGCATCGGCGATGCCTATATAACATGCGCCGGCGGCCCTGTGACCGCCACCGCCATATGAAAGCATGAGTTCCCCGATATTGGCATCCGAGCTTACATTTATAACAGATTTTCCCGCAGAAATCGGAATCCACAGGGGATCATCTTTATCCCGCCGGACAGTCACGGAAACATTACATTCCGGGTACAGGGCATAAGGGATAAATCGGTTTCCGGGATAGACCTGTTGTGTTTTTCGAAAATCAAGGAGGATGACATTATCGTGTAATTCTGCAAGCAGTCCAAGTTGTTCCCTGCACTCTGTTTCATATTTAAAATAGATGTCGGAGCGTTGCTTTATATCGGGTTGAGCAAGTATTTCTTCTATGGGTATTGAAGCCATCCAATCGATTAAACAAAGCCCGAATTCCTTTCCTTTTAAAGCGAATTCGCACCAGTCTTCCAGGTTTGTCCGCTTGTCGATTAAAAAGTTAAGCAAAGGCCATTTGTCCGGATAAAGGATTTCATCCCTTGTGAAATTCCCGGAATCAGCCTTGTCAACCGCTTCCATCATCTCATCAAATCCGGGAGGAAATGACTTTTTTCCGCCATAATACTCATAAACAACACGGGCTGCGGACGGGGCATCCGGGTCGATTATATGCCCCGGTTTTTCCAGGTTTCTGATGGTCTCCGAAAAATGGTGATCAAAGGCGAGATAAACTCCATCCACATAAGGAAGGTTGGTGGAGATGACATTGTCGGGCAATTTTTTTTTGCGGCCCTGAATTGAGCCGGGGTGATCAATCAGCTCGATTGACTCGATAATCCCGAGGTGCTTCATGAGAACGGCGCAGACCAGGCCGTCTAAATCACTCCTGGTCAGGAGCTTGAATTTTCGGATATTTTCAGGCATGGGTATGATTCCGGGACAAATGGTTTGCAATCAGGGTTGATGGCGTCGTAAAAAGTCCCATCTACTTCGTTGTAGCGGGTCGTGAAATGCTCGGAATACTCTATGTATGCCTCCGCTTTCGCGACACCACTACGCCTTGTATATGGGACTTTCTACTTAGCCATCTTTACCGGGTTATCTAATTTTTCACAAAGCTATCAGGGTTCAAAGAATTAAGCTTTAAATACCACAGGCCTTAACGGATGGCAAGAAAAGAGGAAAAACCGTTCATAAAATATCTGTCTTGACAACACATGCCAATGGCTGTTTTAACATGATAACAAAACAGTTTCCGGACGTTTAATCAAAGTTTTTACTCCAGATGGGGTGAATCGGCCATGCAAATGGAAGACAAGAAAAATATCCTCATGCATAAAGGCGTATGCCTTCCTTTGCCTCAATGCGTGGAAATAGGGGATGAAGTCGATCCTGAACGGATTTTGGCAGGGGTGACCATTCACGGGGGTTCAAAGATATACGGCCGCAAAACCCTTATCTGCAAGGGCGCGCAAATCGGATACGAGTCTCCCGTCACCATTGAAAACTGCCATCTGGGACCGGATGTTTTGCTTGCCGGCGGATTTTTTAAAAATGCCGTTTTTTTAAAAGGCGCAAAAGCCGGACCGTGCGCCCATGTACGGGAAGGGACCATTTTCGAAGAATCGGCAAGCATCGCCCATACGGTCGGATTAAAACAGACCATCCTTTTTCCCTATGTAACCATAGGAAGCCTGGTTAATTTCTGCGACTGCCTCATGGCCGGCGGAACGGATGCGAAAAACCACTCCGAGGTGGGCAGTTCATATATTCATTTTAATTTCACGCCGCTCCAGGATAAGGCCACGCCATCGATCATGGGAGATGTCCCAAGGGGCGTCATGTTGAACCAGGAGCCGATTTTCCTGGGAGGGCAGGGCGGGCTTGTGGGCCCGGCCCGGCTTGCCTTTGGAACGGTAATTGCCGCAGGCACAATCTGCAGAAAAGACGAGTTTAGACCCGGGCGCCTTATCTTCGGCGGACCTTCAAGTGAAGGGAATATCAGGCGTTCAGCCTTGCCTGCCGGAAATTACACGCGCATCATAACCAACAATGTCGTCTATATCGGGAACCTGGCTGCCCTGCATCAATGGTATGTTTTTGTGCGTCGCCTTTTTATATGCGAAGATTTCCCGCTCCCTCTTTATGAAGGGCTTATTGATGCCATAACGGCAGCAATAGACGAAAGAGTTAAACGTCTTGAAGATTATATTTGTAAAATCAAGATGATTAATCCTGATGATAAGCTTTTGGCATCATGGGACCCGGCTGTTGCAATGTTCCGCAACCCTGTTTATTCCGGGAATACCGTTGTTCTTCGCAATCAATTTCTTAAGGCAATCAGCAATGAAATAGAATTAAAAGGTTGTAATTATATGACAATTATCAAATCGCTCTCCAGTGATGATGCAAAGGCCGGAACGGCATGGCTTGATGCCGTGGTGGCAGACAGCGGGAAACCCGGGTTTAAAATGCTTAAAATCGGAAATAGCGGGGAAAAACGATGACCCCGGACCATGATAAGCCGTTGCATGACAAGCCGTTGTTTGGCACCGATGGCATCAGGGGTGTTGCCAACCGGCATCCCATGACTCCCGAGCTTGTTTTACAGGTGGGACGGGCGGTATGCGCAGTAATGGGAAAGGGGAGGGCGGATGTAAAAATCGTAATCGGAAAGGACACCCGGAAATCAGGGGATATGCTTGTTTCCGCCCTTGCATCCGGAATCTGTTCCCAAGGTGGGAATGTATATATGGCCGGTGTTATTCCCACCCCGGGGGTCGCCTTTCTTGCAAAAGAGATAAGCGCCCATGCCGGGATCATGGTTTCCGCATCGCACAACCCCTATGAGGACAACGGGATTAAGGTGTTTGACAGCCGTGGCTTCAAATTGTCCGATGATACGGAGCAGGAGATCGAAAAAAGAATAGCCAATCCATTATTTACCGAATCCCTTCCGTCAAAAGGAGAAATCGGCGTAATATCTGATTTAAAAGATGCCGAAACAAGGTATGAACGGTTTTTAACAAAAGGCTTTGCCCCCGGATTTCTCAAAGGAGTAAGGCTTGTCATAGACTGCTCAAATGGAGCCGCAAGCAGCATTGCGCCGAAATTTTTTTCAGGCCTGGGCGCGGATGTGACTGTGCTTTTTAATGATCCGGACGGTAAAAACATAAATAACGGCTGCGGATCACAACACATTGAAACACTTGCGCACATGGTAGTTGAAAAAAAGGCCGACATCGGCCTTGCATTTGATGGCGATGCCGACCGGATGATCGCCGTGGACGAGTCCGGAAGGCGAATTACCGGCGACCAGGTCCTCTTTGTTTGCGCCGGATTCATGAAAGACCGTGGGTTGCTTAAAAACAACCTGGTCGTCAGCACGGTGATGAGCAATGTGGGCCTGGGGCTGGCCCTGGCCAACAAGGGCATATCCCATTTGATAACCGACGTGGGAGACCGGCAGGTATTAAAGGCAATGCGGGAGAACAATGCACTAATCGGGGGAGAGGATTCCGGGCACACGATTTATCTGGACCGTCATACCACCGGCGATGGAATCCTCACCGGCCTGCGCCTGCTTCAATCAATGGTTGAAACCGGCCGCCCTGTATCCGAATTATCACGGATCATGGCGGTTTATCCCCAGGTGCTCAAAAATATCCGTGTATGTGAAAAATCGGATTTTTTCGCCATTCCTGAAATAGCCGAAACAATAAGCAAGGCTGAAAAAAAATTATCCGGAAGAGGGCGGGTCCTTGTCAGATATTCCGGGACCCGGCCTTTGTGCAGGGTCATGGTGGAAGGCCCTGATCGGGTTGAAACAGAGGCATTGTGTGATGAGATCGTTGCAGTAATTAAAAAACACTTCGGTATGGAAGGCTGAAGCCTTCCCCTACGTGGGCCGTGCCGGGGAACGGGACTCCGTTTTTTTTTGCGCAAGCCCACGTAGGGGCGCGTCTTTAGACCGCCACGCGACGGATCACTATCTCCGGTCCCCAAAAATCTGCAAGAGCATTAAAAAAAGGTTTATAAAATCAAGATACAGGGAAAGAGCGCCTATGATGGCGCCTTTTCTTACGACCCCGGCATCGAGGCCGGCCGGCTGTGACAAGGCCATGTTTTTCAGCTTCTGCGTATCATAGGCCGTGAGCCCCACAAAGACTATTACGCCGATATAACTGATGAGCATTTGCATGGCCGTACTGTGAATAAACATATTTACAACAGAGGCTATGATAATCCCGATCAGGCCCATGAACATAAAAGAACCCACGCCGGTCAGGTCTTTTTTCGTGGTATAGCCGTAAACGCTGACCGCTACAAAAGTCGCCGAACATATAAAGAATACCGACGCAATAGAGGTCATGGTAAAAGCCATGAATATGGTGGACAGGGTCAACCCGTTTAACGCCGCATAGCCGATGAAGAGCCCTGTGGCGGTGGATGCCTGAATCTTCTGAATCCTTGCGCTCAGGTAAAAGACCATGCCGAGTTCGCCTGCAATAAGGCCGAAAAAAACAAGCTGGTTTCCAACAATCAGCCGGAACAGCGCTTGGTTGCCGGCCGTGTAAAATGCAACAAGACCTGTTAAGGCCAGGCCCGCCGCCATCCAGTTGTAAACACTGCGGATAAAGCTGTTGACATGTACCCGGGTAAATTCTGTCGGCCTTGTGGCTGCACGATCATTTATCATTATTATTACTCCGTTTCTCTGGTTTCCGGTTTAATAAGTCTAATTATGTTTTATAAAATAACACATCAAACGCGAAGTTCAACCCATAAGAAATGAAAAAGCAGGAACTATATAATCATTTATTGGAAATCGCCGGTAAAATTAACATCCGTATATCGGAACAGAACCTTAAGACGACCGGCGTAAACGCCAAAAGCGGACTTTGCCGTATAAAAGGAGAACCCGTCTTTATCATGGATAAGCGCCTGATACTGTCTGAAAAAATTCTGCTCATTGGAAATACGTTAAATCAATTCCCATTGGATGATATTTATATTGTTCCGGCCGTACGGAATTTTTTAAATTCATTTGAAAAGCCGAACCCAAGCCATACGGTCACAACCGTAGAGTAATCCTAAACGCCAACCGTCAACTGCCAGCCGAAAAAACAGGGCTATTCATGTTGCCAAACCCGCGTAAAACCTTATCCCGGATAAAAGTTTACATAATATATCTTATCAGACACGATGAAAATAACAAAAAATGGCTCCTGGTACCCGTACTGCCCATGATGTCCTTTCGGTCTACGTAGCGGAAGGCTTTAGCCTTCCATTAGGCCATGACACCGCAAGGATTTGTCTCGCCTGTAAAAAGCGGTCTAAAGACGCGCCCCTACGTGTGGTGGTGCAATATGCCGGGTTTATGCGTGCGTAACAACTCGGTCTACGTAGCGGAAGGCTTTAGCCTTCCATTCGGCCGCAACGCCGCACCAAATTTTTTTATTGATAAGAAATAAAGAATGGTACACAACATAGGCCATGGAAAACGATAATACGACATCTTCACGAAGGCTTTACTCTGTTTCAGAACTTACGTCTGAAATCAAAGGTATCCTTGAAGAAAAATTTGCATTTATCTGGATTTCCGGAGAAATTTCAAATTTTAAAATTCCGGCGTCCGGACATTTTTATTTTACTTTAAAAGACAGCGCCGCACAAATTCAGTCCGTCATGTTCAAGGGCCAGAGCCGGAAGCTTAAATTCCTGCCGGAAGACGGCATGAAAATCACCGGCTTCGGACGGGTCGGCGTTTACGCCCCAAGGGGTTCATATCAGATTATTTTCGAATACCTTGAGCCCGCAGGCGCAGGAGCGCTCCAGGCTGCTTTTGAACAGCTCAAGAAGAAACTCGCCGCCGAAGGGCTTTTCAGTGAACAGCGAAAAAGGCCCATTCCTTTTATTGCCGCAAATGTCGTGATCATAAGTTCCCCCACCGGTGCGGTTGTCCATGATATTATCCGGGTCATGCACAGAAGGTTTGAAAATATTTCCATACGCATCCTGCCGGTAAAGGTCCAGGGGGCTGACGCCGTTTTTCAGATTACGCAAGCCTTTGCCGTCTTAAATGAATTAACCGGCGTAGATGTGGCTATTCTTGCGCGCGGCGGAGGCTCACTCGAAGACCTTGCACCATTTAATTCCGAACCCGTGGCGCGGGCAATTGTTGAATCACGCGTGCCTGTTGTCTCGGCGGTGGGCCACGAGACCGATTTTACCATATCCGATTTCGTCGCGGATCTCAGGGCCCCTACCCCTTCAGCCGCTGCGGAACTTGTTACCCCGGTTAAAGTCGATCTGGTTTATACCCTTTCATCACTTGACGGACGCATGTATGCCGGGATAAGTAAATTGCTTAAAAAACAGCGGACAGCCCTTAAAAACCTTGAAAAAAGGCTCGAACACCCGGCAAAACGGCTCTGCGACCTTCGGCTTAAGACTGACGATTTTTCTTTGCGTATGAATGCCGCCATGTTACGCCTTGTTGCATCCATACGAGAAAGAACGGAAATGTATGCAAATCGCCTTTATGTACAATCACCATCAAAACGTGTTCTTGATGCGCACAGGCTGTTGGCCGTCACCGCAGACAATCTTAAACGATCCATGCTGACCCACATAAGCCTGCAACGCCAGTCGTTTATGCGGATTTCAGAGCATCTTGGCGCGCTGGACCCCGGGGCAATACTGGCCCGGGGGTACAGTATCACCCGCACCCTGCCCGGCCGTTCGCTTGTTATCGATGCCGACACGGTTTCCGTCGGCCAGAGGCTTGAAATAGTGCTTGCACGCGGACGTATTAATGTAAAAGCGGATTTGAAACCCGGACCTGCCGATGTAATAAGGAAAAATAATTATGGCCAAAAAAAATTTTGAAGACGCAATGGCAAAACTTGAAAAAATCGTATCCGAACTCGAAGGCGGCGATCTTTCACTTGACAAGGCATTGAAAAAATTTGAAGAAGGCATAGAACTGACAAATTTTTGTTCCCGATTGCTTGATGATACCGAAAAAAAAATCGAGGTCCTCACCAAGTCCCCTGATGGATCCATAAAATCGGCCCCGTTTGCTTCAATACCGGCCGGTATGCCCAAGGGTGAAATCGGGCCGGAGAATGGCTCTGCATGAATTTCGACCTGACCGGTTACCTGGAACAAAAGCGCACCGTAATAAATGCGGCGCTTTTAACGCGGATCTCATCTAAAGGAGATGGAAGCCGTTTATGCGAGGCCATGCGCTATTGTCTGATGGGAAACGGAAAAAGGCTCAGGCCAATTCTATGTATTGCCGCAGCCGAGGCGGTGGGCGGTGACACAAAAAGCCCAATACTCGAAGACATTTCCTGTGCTCTTGAGATGATTCACACCTATTCCCTGATCCATGACGACCTGCCGGCAATGGATGATGACAGGCTCCGCAGGGGACGGCCGACCTGCCATGTCCGGTTCGATGAGGCGACCGCAATACTCGCCGGCGATGCCCTGTTAACCCTTGCATTTGAACTTATCCCCTCTTCTTCCGCTGATCCGGCCATGCCTTCCCGCATACTCTCCGTTATTAAAATGATCGCACGGGCTGCGGGGTATCACGGAATGATCGAAGGTCAGATGCGCGATATTGCATATGAAAAACAGAATATCAATTTTGCCGCTGTAAAAGAGATGCATTGTCTTAAAACAGGCTTGCTGATCGAAGCCTCCGTTGTATCCGGAGCCATTATTTCCGGCGCGGATGAGGTGACTATTTCATGCCTGACGGGTTATGCCCGTAAACTGGGACTTGCCTTTCAGGTAACGGACGATATTTTAAATGTCGAAGGCGATCCCGCAATCATGGGAAAATCCGCTGGAACGGACGCCTTTCGCCATAAATCAGCCTTTCCGGCAATGATCGGTATCGATGCCTCAAAAAAATATGCGCAAGAGCTCATCGATAAGGCCATAGAGTCCCTTTCTGTTTTTGGTGACAGGGCAGCACCTCTTTGCGCCATAGCAAAATACGTGCTTTTACGAAAAAGATAAGGCAATATAAAAACATGCTTAAACATATAATGTCACCATCCGATATCAAAACCCTGCCCCGCTCCGAGCTGCCAAAGCTTGCAAGGGAAGTTCGCAGGGTTATCGTGGATACCGTTTCGAAAAACGGAGGGCATCTCTCCTCAAACCTTGGCGTCGTGGAATTGACCATAGCCCTGCATTATGTATTTGACTGCCCGAAGGACAAGATTATCTGGGATGTGGGGCACCAGTCCTATACCCATATGCTGCTTACGGGCCGTTACGATCGTTTTCACACGCTCAGGCAGCTTGGCGGCATGTCCGGGTTTCCCCGCATCAGTGAAAGCCCCTATGACGCTTTTTCAACAGGACACAGCAGCACCTCGATTTCGGCCGGCCTGGGAATCGCTTGCGCAAATGAAATCAATCAACAGGCAGGCAAGGTCGTTTCGGTGATCGGAGACGGTTCCATGACCGCCGGGCTTGCCTACGAGGCATTAAACCAGGCCGGGGCACTTAAGAAGGATTTAATCGTTATATTAAACGACAACGACATGTCCATCTCTCCCAATGTCGGGGCGCTTTCATCCCTGCTCAGCCGTACATTTTCAGCAAAATACCTCCAGGACATAAGAAAGGAGATCGGCGAACTGCTCCGGTCTCTGCCGGGCATTGGAAACGACGCTTACCAGTTCGCCAAGCGTGCCGAGGAGTCCTTCAAGGCATTTGTTACACCCGGCATATTGTTTGAAGCATTTAATTTCGATTATTTCGGCCCGATCAAGGGGCACAGGATAGATCGATTAATCGACATACTCAATAATATCAAAATGCTTGATGAGCCCGTCCTGCTCCATGTCACCACCACAAAGGGCAAAGGCTATGCGCCTGCGGAAAAAAATCCCGTATATTTCCATGGAATCGGTTCTTTTGATGTCAACACGGGCAAGTCGATTGCCCCTAAGGCCTCAACCCCGACCTACACGGAAGTCTTTGGCGATACCATGATCGACATGGCGCAAAAAAACGAAAAAATCGTTGCCGTTACGGCGGCCATGCCCGAAGGCACCGGTCTTGTCCGTTTTTCCGGACTATTTCCTGATCGCTTTTTCGATGTGGGCATCGCCGAGCCCCATGGGGTAACTTTTGCCGCAGGCATGGCCACACAGGGACTGAAGCCGGTTGTCGCCATATATTCCACTTTTCTTCAGAGGGCGTATGACCAGATCATCCATGATGTGTGTCTGGAGAATCTTCCCGTGGTATTTGCCATCGACAGGGGCGGAATCGTGGGTGAAGACGGGCCGACTCATCACGGCATATTCGACCTCACCTATATGCGATCCATTCCCAACATGGTGGTCATGGTTCCAAAGGATGAAAACGAGCTTGCACGCATGCTGGCAACGGCTGTGGCCCAGGATTGCCCCTGCGCGATCCGCTATCCCAGGGGGAAAGGGCCCGGCACGCCGGTAGCGCACCCTGTCAAGCCATTGCCCATAGGGGTTGCCGAGCAACTAAAACACGGGTTGGATGTCCTGATTCTCTGCATAGGCGCTACGGTGTCCGAAGGGCTCGCGGCTGAAAAAAGGCTTGCTCAGGAATTTTCCATTCAGGCAAGCGTTGTCAACGCCCGGTTTGTGAAACCCATGGACGCGGACCTGATTGACCGACTTGCCCGAAAGATCCCGAACATTATTACCGTGGAAGATAACGTTTTGCACGGTGGATTTGGAAGCGCAGTGCTGGAACTCCTTGCCGACAATGGTGTTTCGGGTTGCCAGGTGGTCCGGCTAGGTATTAATGACACATATGTTGAGCACGGGCCGAAAGAGGCGCTCCGTGCACGCTATGGCATTGATGCGGATGCAATTGTTAAAGCCGCGACACGGTTTAAATAGCATGAAGCGGAAAAGGCTGGACCTCGTAGTTGTGGAAAAGGGCATGGCCGTTTCGCGTTCCCGGGCGTCCGCCATGATCCTGGCCGGAAGCATACGCGTAAACGGGATGCCGGCCGAAAAGCCGGGCATGCAGGTGGATGCAAACGCCGACGTTGCCCTGCGAGGCACTGACCTGCCATATGTCAGCCGGGGAGGGTCTAAGCTTGCACATGCGCTTTCGACTTTTGCGATCAGCGTTTCCGGCCTTGCCTGCCTCGATGTCGGGGCATCTACAGGCGGTTTTACGGATTGCCTTCTGCAAAACGGTGCCGTAAGTGTTCATGCCGTTGATGTGGGATATGGTCAGCTTGCCTGGAAACTGCGCAAGGATCCCCGGGTTACGGTCATTGAACGGACCAATATCAGATATGCGAAAAAAGAAGATTTTCCATTTTTTTTTGACCTTGCGGTTATTGACGCCTCATTTATTTCCTTAAAATTAATCGTGCCTGTGACCGGCAAACTCGTACGTCCCGGCGGCCTGATCATCGCCTTGATCAAACCCCAGTTCGAAGTCGGACGTAATCAGGTCGGAAAAGGAGGGGTGGTAAAAGACCCGGCCCTTCATATCCGGGTGATTGATGAACTATGTGATTTTTTCACGAACATTGGTTTTGTTTGCGGCCCGGTCACGCCCTCCCCTTTGCTTGGCCCCAAGGGAAACCGTGAATTTCTTGTGCTGATTCAAAATCATAGTTGATTTTTTCCCTGCAACCCTATAGGGAAATTGAACTAATGCCATCAAATAGGGAAGAATCGTAATCCATTTTAATTTCAGCAAACAAGAGAGGAGTTAAACTTACGACATGACAGAACAACTTAGAAATATTGCGTTGATCGGACATGGCGGCGCCGGAAAGACCTCGCTGGCCGAAATTCTGCTCTTCAATGCCGGAAAGACCAATCGGATAGGCAGGGTGGAAGAAGGCAATACGGTCATGGACTTCGAACCCGAGGAACTCAAGCGGGGGAGTAGCATTTCCAGTGCTTTTCACCAGTTTACATTTAATCAATGCAAGGTGAATCTTATTGATACGCCGGGTGACCAGAACTTTGTTTCGGAAACCCGCCTTTCCATGCAGGCCGCAGACGCGGCCGTGGTGGTAATTGATGCTATTGACGGCGTAAAGGTGCAGACCGAACAAACCTGGGATTTCGCCGATGAATTCGGTTTGCCCAGAATAATATTTATAAACAAGGTTGACCGGGAACGGGCGGATTTTTTCAAGGTAGTCGAGGATACAAAGGACATTTTTGCCACAAAACCGATTATCCTTCAGCTCCCTATAGGAAAAGAGAATGATTTTAAAGGCGTTGTCGATCTCATCACCATGAAGGCTTACGCCTATGACGAGTCTGGAAAGAAAACCGTAATTGATATCCCGGAAGATATGAAAGATTCGGTTGAAACCGAACGTGAGGCCCTTATCGAAAATATAGCCGAGGCAGACGATGCCCTGGTCGAAAAATATCTTGAAGGAGAAACGCTCACTGACGCCGAAATTCTCACGGCCTTGAAAAAGGGCGTTCTTGAACGTATTTTTGTTCCGGTGATCTGCGGCTCTGCGATAAAAAATATAGGCGTCGACCTTCTTTCGGCCCTTATCGTTGACGCCCTGCCCTCTCCGCTAGACATGGGCGGGAAAACGGGCTTTGAACCGGGAACCGAAAATGAAATCAAAAGGGCGCCCTCTTCCGATGATCCCTTTTCCGCACTCGTGGTTAAGACCGTTGCCGACCCCTATGCCGGCCGGCTGACCATATTGAGAGTTTATTCCGGCACCATCGGCGGAGACGGGAATTTCTACAATTCAAACAAGAGCGCCAAGGAGAGATATAACCAGTTGCTGCAAATTTCCGGCAAAGAGCAGAAACCCGCTACGGGCGCCGGGCCCGGGGATATCGTGGCCGTGGCCAAGCTCAAGGAGACCGTGACCGGAGATACGCTCTGTGATCCCGACAACCTGGTTGAGTTCAAGGCGGCACAGCCCCTGCCCGGACTTGTCTCCTTTGCAATCTCCCCGAAATCAAAGGGCGATGAGGATAAAATATTTTCCTCGCTTTCCAAACTGATTGAAGAAGATCCCGGTCTATGCGTAGAACTTAAGAAGGAGACCCGGCAGATGCTTTTGACCGGCATGGGGCAGGTTCATATCGAGACGACGGTTGAAAAACTTAAACGAAAATATAACGTTGATGTTAATCTTGACATACCCAAAATTCCATACAAGGAAACCATCAAGAAAAAAATCCGGGTCCAGGGCAGACACAAGAAACAGACCGGCGGTCACGGACAGTTCGGCGATTGCTGGGTCATTTTCGAACCCATGCCCAGGGGCTCGGGGTTTGAATTCGTCGACAAAATCGTTGGCGGCGCGATTCCCAAGACCTATATACCGGCGGTTGAAAAGGGGATCATTGAAGCTTCGGCCCGTGGTTACCTGGCAGGGTTTCCCTGCATCGATTTCAGGGCCACCGTTGATTATGGCTCCTACCATTCCGTGGACTCATCCGAAATGGCCTTTAAGATCGCGGGTTCCCTTGCATTTAGAAAGGCCATGGAGCAGGCAGTTCCTGTTTTGCTCGAACCCATCATGGAGATCGAGGTTGTCACGCCCGAGGACTTCATGGGCGATATCATGGGAGACCTGAACAGTCGGCGCGGAAGGGTTCTTGGAATGGATAACCGTGGTAAAAATCAGGTGATTAAGGCCCATATTCCCATGTCCGAGGTCCTGACCTATGCGCCTGATCTGAGGTCCATGACCGGGGGCCGCGGCATATTCACCCTGGAATTTGCACGCTATGACGAGGTTCCGGCCCAGATTGCGCAGAAGCTCATAGATGAGATAAAGAGCGAAAAAGAGTGACGACCGTCGGCTTCGTAAAAAGCTTCGTATGCAAGGCGCACGAGTTGGGAAAGAGCGAAGGCGTACTTTTTTGTACGTTGAGCTCTTTCACGACGAGTGCAACGCCGCAGACGGACTTTTTGCGGAGCCGGCTTTTTTCCTGGTTTTTTCCTTATACAGGGCCGCATCGGCATGGCGCAGAATTTCGTCGATGTCGTTGCGGCCCTTTTCCAAAGCCTTCATGCCCCAGCTGATACCCAGGTTGATTTTATTCTCCTTCCCCCAGTCCGAAAAACGTCCCTCGAGGCGACGCATTACCATGCCCGCGTTTTCGATGTTGTTGTCCATGAGGATAAAGGCGAATTCGTCGCCGCCGTACCGGCTGATAATATCTGTTTTACGGAAACTCGTTTTTACCAGCTCGGCGAATTTACACAATACCCGGTCCCCCATGTCGTGGCCCAGGGTATCGTTTATCTTTTTAAACCCGTCAAGGTCCACGAAGACAACGACCAATATCAAAGGCATCCGCTCATGCAGGGAAAGAAGATAATCTGCCGCCTGAAGAAAGGCACGGCGATTCATCAAGCCGGTCAGTTCATCGGTCTGGGCCAGGGACTCGGCCTTTTCCTTAAGTGTCTCAACCCGCCGCACAAGAACGTATGAATAGAAGATGCAAGCCAATACGAATACCGCATAGGCATAAAACGGGTACGGTGGAAGCCTTGTTTGCAGTAAGAAATGTAGGACAACACATAAAAATCCTATCAGTATCCCCTTTCGGACACCGATGGTAAAATTATCAAGTCCGTGTTGAATCCCGTTTCCCAGGATAACGATCAAAAGCAGCATAAGGGTCGGAGGCATGGAATATGGATCAACGATGACCACCATGCCGGAGCCGAGGAGATCGACCCAGTTGCCGGTCCGTACGCCCAGAGGCGAAGCCCCTTTTTTTTTGTAAAACCGCCAGGCAGTGACGTGATAAAGGAGGTAGGCAAATACCATGAAAAAGATCCACCCCCTTTCCATGGCCAGGCCCGATATTGGAATAAAATAGAAATAAGATCCGGTAAAAATACCCAATACAACTCGAATGCCAAACTGGTGGGCCGGGTCATAAATCAACGGTATTGATTCAATGGCGGCAATTGGAGGTTTTTGCGGAAAATTTTCCATGTGTCCCGTATGCTACGACAAAAAGATTAGCGTAAGGCTTCAGCCTTCCATTCGTTTATGACGCTGTCAGGATTCCGCTTTCAAGGCACCATTGATATGTATCGGCAATCCCGTCCCTGAGTGAAATACCATAGTGCCATCCCAGGCGGTCTAACCTTGAAATATCCAGTCGCTTGAGTTCCATGCCGTCGGGTTTATCGACATCAAATGACAGGTTTCCGTCAAACCCGATAATGAAACAGACCAGGTGCGCAAGCTCGGCTATGGTGATCTCTTTTCCGCACCCGACATTTATCAGCGGAGGGTCACAGGAGCGTAAGAGTTCATCATATTTGTTTTCTTCTAGAGTGAGTATATGTACGCATGCTGATGCGAAATCATCGACGTGGAGAAACTCCCTTTTCGGTTTTCCAGTGCCCCAGATGGTGACATGATCGTCGCCTTGCAATTTAGCCTCGTGGACTTTTCTGATCAGGGCCGGCAGCACATGGCTGTTCGTAAGATCGAAATTGTCGTTGGGCCCGTAAAGGTTTGTGGGCATGAGCGAAAAGAAGCGGGTGTTATACTGACGGTTAAAAAACTTGCACATACTTATGCCGGCGATCTTGGCAACGGCATACGCTTCGTTGGTCGGTTCCAGCGGGCCGGACAAAAGGTATTCTTCCTTCATGGGCTGTGGGGACTGGCGGGGAAAAATGCACGAAGAACCTAAAAATATAAGTCGATCCACGTCGTTTTCCCAGGCCGAGTGAATCACGTTGGTTTCAATGGCCAGGTTTTCGAAAATAAAATCGGCTGAAAGCGTACTGTTTGCAATGATACCTCCCACCTTTGCTGCGGCAAGAATAACGTGATCAGGCCGCTCGGCGGCAAAAAAGGCTTCCACTTCATCCTGCCGGGTCAGATCCAGTTCTGGATGGGTTCTGGTGACGATGTTGTGAAAACCCTGATTGTTCAGCCTGCGAACCAGTGCGGAACCCGCAAGCCCCCTGTGACCGGCCACATAGATTTTATCGGAAGTATTTACCATATTACATCATTGCCTCGCAGCTCGCTGGAACGGGAAAACCGTTTCTTTGGCATATGGCCTCCCTAGCGGCTTCATTCAGGTCATGGGTCACCATCTCGGAAATCATTTCGGCAAATGTGATTTCAGGCTGCCATCCCAGCTTTTCTTTCGCCTTTGTTGCGTCGCCCAAAAGGGTTTCCACCTCGGTTGGACGAAAGTATCGGGAGTCAACTGAAACAATGACCTGGCCTTCGGAAAGATGTTTCAACCCCTTTGAAAACGGAATATTTTCCAGAAGAGACACAGAGGGATCGATTTTATCTATGATCCCTTTTTTGTCAACGCCTTCCCCCTCCCATTTAAGCCTGATTCCAACGCAGGAAAAAGCCTTTTCGCAAAACTCCCGTACCGAGTGCTGCTGCCCTGTTGCGATAACATAATCATCGGGCTGATTCTGCTGGAGGATGAGCCACTGGGCACGGACAAAGTCTTTTGCATGGCCCCAGTCCCTAAAGGCATTCAGGTTCCCGAGAAAAAGGGATGAAGACAGTCCGGTGGCGACCCTGGCGGCCGCACGGGTAATCTTGCGCGTCACAAAAGTCTCCCCCCGCAAGGGGGATTCATGGTTGAAGAGGATGCCGTTTGTGGCGAACATGCCATAGGCTTCCCGGTAGTTGACCGTGATCCAGTAAGCGTAGATCTTGGCGCACGCATATGGCGAACGGGGATAAAACGGGGTCTTTTCAGTCTGGGGAATCTCCTGCACATTTCCATACAGCTCGGAGGTTGAGGCCTGATAAAACTTCACCTTTTTTTCCATATTCAGCATCCTCACGGCTTCCAGAATCCGTAACGTCCCGAGTGCGTCGGCATCTGCTGTATATTCAGGGGCTTCAAAAGAAACCTGAACGTGGCTCTGGGCCGCGAGGTTGTAAATCTCGTCGGGTTTCACCTCCCCTATGATACGGATGAGGTTGGATGCATCTGTCAGGTCTCCGTAATGAAGAAAGAACCTGAGATTCTTTTCGTGCGGATCCTGGTAAAGATGGTCCACCCGCTGGGTGTTGAATAATGATGCCCTCCGCTTGATGCCATGTACCTGGTCATATCCTTTTTCAAGCAGAAATTCGGCGAGATATGCCCCGTCCTGGCCTGTAATGCCCGTGATAAGCGCGATTTTACCCATGTTGTTTTGTCCTTATATATTTACGATGTTTGTTAACAAGCCGTTGAGACGCACTGCAATGCGTCTCAACGGCGGATAACCCTGTCTCAAATATAATGGTTTTTACCAGTACAACCCTTATTGTTCAAGCCTAATTAAAATTTTTCAATATAAATCCGGTGCATCTGGTCTGCGAATTCATGTTGAAGTAACGGGGAAGTTGGGCTACACAAAGGGAACAGACCTTCGCGTTTAGGTGAAACGAATTCCCCGGAGCCATGAATGAATCGTCCCAGGCCGACATTTTTCAACCTTCCTTCGGACAAACAAGAGCGCATTACTGAGGCTGCCATCGAGGAATTTGCCGAAAAAGGATTTCACGGAGCCAGTATCAATGAAATCGTAAAACACCTGAAAATCGCAAAGGGATCTATCTTCCAATATTTCGGGGATAAGAAAGGACTTTTTTATTTTGTGTTTGACCGTTGCATGGATCAGGTCAGACAATACCTTAAACAAGTCAGGGACGCCACAAAGGGGGAGCCGCTTTCAAAACGCCTGACCGGAGTCCTCCTGGCAGGCGTCGATTTTGTAAGGACACATCCCCTCCTTTATCGACTCTATGTACGGGAACTTTCATACGGAAAAACACGGTTTTCAGGTGACCTTTCAACACTTATCCGCCGCCACAGCCAGGAATTTCTTGTTTCACTGGTAGATGAGGCCCGAAAAAACGGCGAGCTTCCGGCAAAAACAGACATGGATACGGCCGGGT
>JAADHK010000114.1 GCA_013151835.1 Deltaproteobacteria bacterium | reverse complement strand
CGCCAGCGTTCATTCTGAGCCAGGATCAAACTCTCCACTTAATCCTGTATTACAATATACCCCTAAGGGCATACTCAAAGTCTTTTTAAAGGGCTCTCACGGAAATTAATTCATAATTATAGGCGTTGAGGCGCCCGGATGGCAAGGCGCAAAAAAGATGAAATATTAACTATATTTCGAGTTTTTGCAACA
Source organism: Deltaproteobacteria bacterium (assembly GCA_013151835.1). GTDB lineage: Bacteria > Desulfobacterota > Desulfobacteria > Desulfobacterales > Desulfosalsimonadaceae > JAADHK01. The sequence continues at coordinate 9,615 of JAADHK010000114.1, read as the reverse complement.
CCGCCAGCCAGGATGTATCGGCGCTTATAATGTGAAGTTATTTTTGTGTGAGCCCTATGACCCGCTCTTTTTTGTCACTGCCTGATTTTCAAAGATCAAAGGGGTTAAAAAAAGCGATGCCCTCAACCCCGATTCCGAGAGTTATAACATTTCTCTCGCCCGAAAAATTCAAAATGCTGAATCGAGCCGGTTTGACTCAACTCAGCATTTGAGAAAGACTTTGTAACCCGCGTCGATCGTTATGTCAATGGAAAAATATAAAAATTACCGACTGATTTCTATTTTATGGTATTTCTTCTTGCCTGCTCGGAGAATAAGCCCGCCATTGTGGACATCACTCAAGCTCACCATATATTCAGGCGCCTGTACGCGGGCATCATTTATGTATGCTCCACCCTGCAATATCAGACGGCGGGCCGCGCTCCCGGATGCTGCCAGCCCAGTGGAATAAAACAGCTTAAAAGCGGCAATACCCTGTTTAATTTCCTTTTCGCCAATCACCGACGACGGCATAGTTCCTTCGCCGGAAACGGGCCGGCGGGGGATACCGCTTGAAGGCATTAGGTCTTCCGGGATAACTCTGGCACCAAACATATTGGCTGCGGCAAGATGAGCCTTTTTTGCGGCATCCACCCCATGAACCAGCCGGGTGGTCTCAAAGGCAAGAACGGCCTTGGCATTATTCATTTCCCTGTCCGTAAGACTCTTAGCCACCTTTGTCTCGTCAATGGGCAGAAATGTAAACAAATTCAGGAAACGCCTGACATCACGGTCATCCGTATTGATCCAGAACTGGTAATAATCATAGGGGGATGTCCTTTCAGGATCAAGCCATACAGCGCCTTTCGCGGTTTTCCCCATCTTGGCTCCGCTGCTTGTGGTAACCAGCGGAAAGGTGATGCCGAAGGCTGTTACATTGCGAGTTCTCCGGATAAGTTCAATGCCGGCTACAATGTTTCCCCACTGGTCGCTTCCTCCCATTTGGAGCCTGCAACCCTGGGAGTCAAAAAGTTTCAAAAAATCGTAAGCCTGCAAGAGCATGTAATTGAACTCGATAAAACTCAACCCCTCCTCTGAATCAAGGCGAACTTTGTAACTTTCCGCCTTTATCATACGATTTACGGAAAAATGACGGCCGATATCCCGCAGAAAGGGGATGTATTGAAGCGACGCAAGCCAGTCCGCATTGTTGAGCAATAAGGCGTTTTTATCAAAATCGATAAACCTTGAAAGCTGCGCGCGAAGGCCTGACGCGTTTTCTTCAATATCTTCAATCGTCAGTAGCTTGCGCATCTCAGTCTTCCCGCTTGGATCTCCCACAAGCCCGGTGCCACCGCCCACCAGCGCGATCGGCCGGTGCCCCGCCCTCTGCATATGCGCCAGGGACATGATTGGCACGAGGCTTCCCACATGAAGGCTGGATGCGGTGGGGTCAAAGCCGATATAGCAGGTCACAGGTTCTTGGGAATCAATATACTCCCTGAGTTCATCATCGTGCGTTGTGGCCTCGATAAATCCCCGTTCATTAAGAACATCTATCACGTTCATCTTAATAGCTTTCCTATTTATTGGCGTATTCCACAGCTCTGGTCTCCCGTATGACAATAACCTTTATCTGTCCCGGGAAGGTCAGGGTTTCCTCGATCTTCTTCGCAATATCCTTGCTCAAAAGCATAGCGTCATCATCGGAAATCTTCCCTCCCTCAACAATGACCCGGAGTTCCCGGCCGGCCTGAATTGCATATGCATTGGAAACCCCTTTGAAATCGAGTGCAATACCCTCCAGATCCTCCAGTCTCTTGATATAATTTTCCATCAACTCCTTGCGAGCGCCGGGGCGCGCACCGGAGAGGGAGTCAGCCGCCTGCACAAGAAGATCATAAACGGATTCAGGTGGAATATCCTCGTGATGTGCGGCAATGGCATGAATGACATTTGGAGCTTCTCCGTGTTTTTTAGCAAGCCTTGCCCCGATCTCGGCATGCGACCCATCCACTTCATGATCAATGGATTTTCCTATATCGTGCAAAAATCCCATGCGCTTGGCCAGTTTCACATTCAGGCCAAGTTCCGCTGCCATGGCGCCACATAAAAAACCGACTTCCACGGAATGCTGAAGAACATTTTGAGCATAGCTGGTTCTGAACTTCAACCGACCTATATATTTTATCAACTCATTATTGACCCCATGCACGCCCAGATCAAAAGCAGCCTGGCTTCCGGCTTCCTTTATTACCACATCTACTTCCTGCTCCACCTTTTTTACAACATCCTCTATGCGGGCGGGATGAATACGGCCATCCTCTATTAAACGCATCAGGGAAAGCCTGGCTACTTCGCGACGTACCGGATTAAACCCTGAAAGAATAACGGCTTCGGGAGTATCATCGATGATCAAATCTATACCGGTTGCGGCCTCGAGTGCGCGGATATTACGCCCCTCACGGCCGATTATCCTTCCCTTCATTTCATCATCCGGCAATTGCACCACGGAAACCGTTCGCTCGGCAACAAAATCACCGGCATATCGCTGAATCGCCGTGGCGAGTATCTTCTTTGCTTCCTTATCCGCCTCTTCCCTGGCTTCGGCAATGATCCGCTTTACCATTTTAACGCCATCATGCCTCGCCTCGTTTTCCATGGACTGAATGAGCAACGCCTTGGCCGCTTCGGCGGTCATGCCGGATATGGTTTCAAGCTGCTGTTTCTGTTCTTCTAAAAGGCCCTGGTATTCCCGTTCTTTTTTCTCGACCTCAACGTTCTTGTTCTTGAGCTCCCTTTCAACACGTTCATTTTCCTTAAATTTAATCTCAATCTGCTCGTTTTTACGGTCAAGATTTTCCTCTTTCTGGAGCATCCGTTTTTCCAGGCCCCTTATCTCTTCACGCTCCTTTGCGGTCTGCTCGTCAAACTCACCCTTCATCTTGATGAGGCGATCCTTGGCCTCGAGCTGGGCCTCCTTGATCAAGGTCTCTGCCCTGCGCTCGGCCGTATCCACAATCATTTTAGCCTTTTCTTCGGCGGCTTCGCACTTTTGGGCCGATAAGCGATCTCTTAATATCCGGGCCGCAAAAAAACCGATAACCGCTCCGACCACAATCAAAACAATATAGTTTCCCATATTTATCCCTCCACGCGTTAAACCGGCGGCAACAGGCTATAATGGTTGAACTTATAAACCAAAAATGCGGGCAAACAAAAACACCCACATAAGCCTGAGCTTCCGGGAATTTCATCCAATGATGACAAACAGGTGAGATATAGTGATACAGAAGATAGAAAACCGATGGTATTCAGCAGAAGTATGGCCGGTCAAAAAATAAGCCCCCCGCCACGCCGTGTTGAAAAGAGCCTTGGACCTGGCTCACATAAGTGGGTACCCTGTAGTTTCTTAAGGCTTTTCCGTACATGCGGAACCTGCACACCAAAACCAGGAAGGGTTCCCTTTTTTTAAGTGTTGGGTCAAGGGGTACCGTTCAATCACGAACACAGCAGGGGTGCTTATTTCCTATTCCATTGATTAACAACGCAACAGATTTCAAACTCAACATTAAAAGCATCAATCATATATCAACGACCTGAGCCAAACCCGGGGTTGCATCAATCAACTGTTCAATACGGTTTGCACGACCTGTAACGTATGACATAAATTGCTGCCGGCCTTTTTTCAGCTCAATATTTTGCCTTGCGATGTTTAAAGCCGCAAGAACAACAATTGCCAGCTTATTGGTCTTTTTTACATGCGCGGGGAAACCGGATTCGACAGCCTTTAGTTCCTTCATCAGAAAATCCGCTATCATTTCCGGGGCCGCATCATCGTCATCCGCCCTGAACTTGAACTCTTCCCCGAGTAAATCAATGGTAATGATCTTTTCCATGTAACGGCATCCTACGCTTTAGAATACAGCGCCAGCGGATTTTCATAAAAGTTTTATGAGATATTGTTTAACCTTGTCAATAAGTCACCTATCTTTGAACGCACCTGGACCTTCTGCTGCGAGTAACGGTTCAGCATATCCTCCTTTGCCTGTAATTCCGATTCCAGCTTTTCAATCCTTATCGTCAGCTCGGAACCGGCTGCTTCGGCAGTATTGCACCGCTCAATCAGATTATTGATCTTCCGTTCCAGATCATCAAATTGAAGCATCACTTCATCAGTTTCCAATTTGCCACCTCTTGTTTGTTTATACGATCCCCCCTGTTGGAAGTCAAGATGTTTCATCTGCTTTCAGGGCAGCCTCGACCTTGAGGAGGTCATCTGCCGTGTTTATCCCGGTCAATTCCAGAAGGTCGGCGCAGAGACCGAACCCGACCCGCTTGTACTCTGAAACTGCTATTCCAACGATGTCCGTCAGGTAGATTTCATTTTGAGCATTGTCCCGGCCCACATGTTTTAATGCATGAGACAGGAATTGCCTATCAACACAATAGATCCCGGTATTTATAACATCAATGCCCTTTTCGTGAGAGGTGGCGTCCCGCTCTTCAACAATACGTTCAACACAACCGTCCTGATCTAGGACAAGGCGTCCATAGCCGGTGGGATCCGGGATACGGGCGGCGAGAAGCGTGACATGATTTTTTTCGTTTTCATGCCGCGAAATAAGATCGACAATGGTTTCCGGCCTGACCAGCGGAACGTCACCACACAGAATAACCGCATTCGTGACGGAATCACCAATTTCCGGAAGTGCGCACATGACGGCATGCCCGGTTCCAAGCTGCTCCGACTGAAAAGAGTATGAAACCTGGTGTTCCTTTTCGATAACGGCTTTAACACAATCGGCCTGGGTTCCCACCACCACAATGACATTGTCGCTGCAAACCGTAACTGCGGTATCAACGACATATAAAATCATGGGCCGCCCCGATAGAAGATGGAGGACCTTTGCCTTATTGGATTTCATGCGCGTTCCCTGGCCGGCCGCCAGAATGATGATGGCAACGGAGTCCATTACTCCTCCTTATTATCAAACAAAAACAGGGCAAATTATGTAAATTTGCCCTGTTTTAATCCTGATTCCATGATGCAATCTATTGCAGACATCACTGCAACACATGGTATTTTTTACATTCCGGACATTCGGATACGAGTCATCGCCCGCGTCATTGCAGCCTTTGCCCTGCCGATATCGAGATTGGATTCAAAGGTTGAAAGTCGTTTTTCCGCCCGGTTGAGAGCCGACTTGGCGCGCTCCACATCGATATCATCCTGTAGCTCGGCCGATTCCGCGAGAATAGTGATACGATCGGGCAACGCCTCGGCAAATCCACCACTGACAAAGATAACTTGTTCCTTGCCCCCGGTATCCTGATAGCGTATCTTTCCGATCTGAAGCGATGTCAAAAACGGGGTGTGCCCGGAAAGTATTCCGAACTCGCCCAGTTCTCCGGGAGCCATTACGATCTGAGCATCTTCGCTCACCACATATTTCTCAGGCGTTACTATTTCAAGCTTGACTGTTTCAGCCATAATTCTTCTCCCACAATGTCATTTTACAGCAAATGTCAACCACGTATACGGCTTTGTAAAAAGCTCCGTATGCAAGGCGTGCGAGCCGGGAAAGACGGAGGCGTACTTTTTGTACGTCGAGTAACTTTCTCGGGGAAGCGCAACGCCGCAGACGGACTTTTTACGGAGTCGTATTATGCGGCCATCTTCTGGGCCTTCTCCACAGCTTCCTCTATGGTCCCTACCATATAGAATGCCTGTTCCGGAAGGTCATCGTGCTTACCTTCACAAATTTCCTTAAATGCACGGATGGTATCCTCGATCTTGACGAATTTGCCGGCAAGCCCTGTAAAGGTTTCGGCAACATGGAAGGGCTGTGAAAGGAAACGCTGCATCTTCCTTGCACGCGCAACCGTGACCTTATCTTCGTCGGAAAGTTCCTCTATGCCCAGAATGGCGATAATGTCCTGAAGCTCCTTGTACTTCTGAAGAATCATCTGCACCTCACGCGCCACGTTGTAATGTTCCTCTCCGATATAGTTGGGGTCGAGAATTCTGGATGATGAATCAAGCGGGTCCACGGCCGGGTAAATACCAAGCTCTGCAATCTGGCGGGAAAGGACCACTGTTCCGTCAAGATGGGCAAATGTCGTTGCGGGCGCGGGGTCCGTTAAGTCGTCCGCCGGCACATAAACGCATTGTACGGCCGTAAGTGAGCCCTTGTCCGTTGATGTAATCCTTTCCTGGAGCTCACCAAGGTCTACCGCCAATGTCGGCTGATATCCAACTGCTGAAGGCATGCGGCCCAGAAGAGAAGAAACCTCCTGGCCGGCCTGGGTGAAGCGGAAAATATTATCGATAAAGATAAGAACGTCCTGGCCTTCTTCGTCACGGAAATATTCAGCCGCAGTGAGCGCGGTGAGCGCGACACGGGCGCGTGCGCCCGGGGGTTCGGTCATCTGTCCGTAAATAAGGGCCGCCTTGGTGAGTACGCCTGAATCCTTCATTTCATGGTAGAGGTCGTTCCCCTCACGGGTTCGTTCGCCCACACCCGCAAAAACCGAAATACCGCCATGCTGCATTGCAATATTGTTAATCATCTCCATCATGATAACTGTTTTTCCAACACCGGCGCCACCGAACATACCCATCTTGCCGCCACGGGGAAAAGGTACGAGCAGATCAATAACCTTGACACCTGTTTCAAGGACCTGGACGGAAACATCCTGCTCGGTCAGGGCCGGAGCAAGCCGGTGAATCGGTGCCATTTTCTCATGACTGATGGGACCGAGGCCATCCACGGGCCGACCCACGACATTCATGACACGACCGAGGGATGCCGCACCAACCGGCACCATGATCTGGTCCCCGGTATCCTTTACCGGCATTCCCCGGACCAGGCCGTCTGTAATATCCATGGCAATCGTCCTGACAACGTTATCGCCAAGATGCTGAGCGACCTCGACAACAAGGTTGTCCGGCTCATCGTTGATTGCCTGGTTAGAAATCAGCAGCGCCGTCATGATTTCAGGGAGTTTACCCTGTTCGAACTCTACGTCAACAACAGGACCCATCACCTGTACTACTTTTCCAATATTTTCCGACCCAATTTTTTCCGACATTGACTCTCCTCCTTAAAATAAAGAAACCGAAATTGGTATTTTTGTAAAACAAGCGATTGCGAAAGCTACCTACCCCCTCAAAGCCTCGGCGCCACCGACAATATCCATAAGTTCCGTTGTAATCGCCGCCTGACGGGCTTTGTTATATGCTAATGTAAGGCTTTCAATCATATCATCACAAGCCTTTGTGGCATTATTCATGGCCCGCATTCTTGATGCATGCTCCGAGGTTGAAGTTTCCAGCAGCGCATCGTATATCTGGACAAAAACGTTTCTCGGCAGCATCGTGTTGAGCAATGCATCGGGAGACGGTTCAAAGATATGTTCTGCAACATGCTCCTTTTCATTTAATTCCTTTTTATCCGATTCGATAACCGGGATAGGAAGGAGCTGTTTGACTTCGGGAAGCTGGTTAGCCAAGCTGGCGAACCTCGCATAGATCAGGATAACCTCGTCATAGGTTTCATCGAGAAACGTATTTATAAGCGCTTGTCCTGCGGACGAAGCCACATTGAATCCGATTTTTGTCCCGACGACATTCAGGTATTCGTCAGTTATCCGGTACTTGTTTTTCCGGCACCAGTCCCTCCCTTTTTTACCGAAGCAGGTAAAGGAAAACTCGGCATAACCGTCCGAGCGATTCTCAATCACAGATTCGGCCATCTCGATCAGATTGGAATTAAAGCCGCCGCATAATCCGCGGTCCGATGTACACAATACGACGTGGATATCTCTGACAGCATCACGCGGCATCAGCAAAGGGCTGACATCCTCTCCGGCTTTGCCCGCTATATTGCCCAGGACCTCGGCGAATTTTTCCGCATAGGGCCGGAAAGCATCCATCGTTGTCTGGGCGCCACGCAAGCGGGATGCCGCAACCATATGCATGGCTTTAGTAATCTGCTTGGTCTTTTTGACCCCTGAAATTTTAAGTTTAACTTCTTTTAAAGATGCCATTTCAACCAGCCCTTTTATAAATTTAATCGGCGGAAGAACCGCCCGCCGATTTATTGAATCGTATCCTTGAACTCTTTGCCATACTCGGTCAAGGCCTTGTCCAGCATCTGGTCGATATCATCGGTGATTTCCCGCTTTTCATCGAGATCCTTGAAAACATCAGGATGCCTGCTTTCCATAAACTGGTAAACGCCGGCTTCATACTTGGCCATTGCACTTATGGGAAGATCATCAAGGAACCCCTTTGCGCCCGCGTAAAGAATCGTCACCTGTTTTTCAAGAGACAGGGGCTGATACTGCGGTTGCTTTAAAATCTCCACAAGACGCGCGCCACGGGTAAGCTGTTTCTGAGTGGCGGCATCCAAATCGGAACCGAATGCGGCAAAGGATTCAAGTTCACGATACTGGGCAAGATCGAGCCGCAGGGTCCCGGCCACCTGTTTCATGGCTTTCTCCTGGGCGGCGCCGCCCACGCGGGAAACCGACAGGCCGACATTGATCGCGGGCCTGACACCTGCGAAAAAAAGGCCGGGCTCGAGATAAATCTGCCCGTCAGTAATGGAGATAACATTCGTTGGGATATAGGCGGAAACATCTCCCGCCTGGGTTTCGATGATCGGCAATGCCGTGAGGGAACCGGCACCGAGTTCGTCATTTAATTTAGCAGAACGCTCCAGAAGCCGTGAATGGTTGTAGAAAATATCACCGGGATATGCCTCGCGCCCCGGGGGACGGCGCATGAGAAGTGATACCTGGCGATATGCGGCCGCCTGCTTTGAGAGATCGTCATAGACGATCAATGCATGCATGCCGTTATCCCTGAAATATTCCCCCATGGTGCACCCGGCATAGGGCGAAACATACTGAAGAGTGGCCGGGTCGCTGGCGCACGCTGCAATAACGGTCGTGTACTCCATGGCGCCGTGCTTCTCCAGCACTGAAACCACCTGCGCCACGGTTGAACGCTTCTGCCCCGTGGCCACGTAGATGCAGTAGATATCCTTCCCTTTTTGATTCAGGATGGCGTCGATTGCCAAGGCAGTTTTACCGATCTGTCGGTCACCAATGATCAGTTCCCGCTGTCCTCTGCCAACGGGCGTCATGGCATCAATTGCTTTAAGGCCGGTATACATGGGTTCATGGACACTCTTACGTGCAATAACACCCGGAGCGACCATCTCGATCCGCCTGGTTTCATCCGAGACGACAGGCCCCTTTCCGTCCAGTGGTTCGCCTACCGCTGAAAGAACACGTCCCAGCACACCTTTACCGACTGGAACCTCCGCGATACGACCCGTCCGTTTGACGATATCACCTTCCTTGATATGGGTGTCCTCGCCCATGACCGCTACACCCACGTTATCCTCTTCAAGGTTCATGGCAAGGCCCAGGACTCCGTTTTCGAACTGAACCAGTTCGAGCGCCTGAACCTTTTCAAGGCCGTAAATGCGGGCAATACCATCGCCTACCGACAAGACGATACCGGTTTCGGAAAGTTCAACCTTCTTGTCGAAATCCTTAATCTGGTCTTTAATAATCTGGCTTATTTCTTCGGCTTTAATTTCCATCAGACCCTCTCACCCC
>JAADHK010000116.1 GCA_013151835.1 Deltaproteobacteria bacterium | reverse complement strand
ATGGCTAAGTTAAAAGTTCCATATACAAGGCGTAGTGGTTTTTCAGGAACAAAGGCATACATATAGTATTCCGAGTGACTGAAAAAACACTGCAACGCAGTAGATGGGACTTTTTACGACGCCATCAAAGGTGAATATTTAAAAAAGGGGTGGATTCTTGGCTTATAAATTAGATGAACTCGTCGGTAGCGGAACCTTTCCGCGGGGGGTGCATCCTCCGGAAAGAAAAGACTTTTCAGCCGGAATGCCAATTGAGGTAATGCCGTCTCCCGGTGAAGTATTGATCCCCTTGCAGCAGCACATCGGAGCGCCATGTGAATCCATTGTCAAGCCCAGGCAGGAAGTGGCTTACGGTGAATTGATCGGCAAAAGCGAGGCGTTTGTTTCAGCGAAACTGCACGCTCCCATTGCCGGTATTGTCCAGAAAATGGCGGTAACAACGCTTCCCAACGGTCGTCATCTGAGCGCCATACACATCAAGGCAAATGGCGAGCAACTCGAGGGTAAAAAATTATGGCAGGATGTTTTCGGCGGGGACTGGCCAAAGGATGTTGATGGTAAATACGACTCCGCAAAGGTGACCCGCGCCATTAACGAGGCGGGCATTGTCGGGCTTGGCGGCGCCGCTTTTCCAACTCATATCAAGATCGTAAATAATGAGAAAAAACCGGTGGATACATTGCTGGTCAACGGGTGTGAATGTGAGCCGTATCTGACATCGGATGACCGTCTCATGCAGGAAGTCCCATCGGCCATCGTCTCGGGGGCGCTTCTTTCCGGACTCTCCATTGGTGTAAAAGACATCATTATCAATGTTGAAGAGAACAAGCCGGAAGCCGTTGCGGCAATGCGCGGGGCCGCCGCCGGTACCGGGATTAAGATCGCGGTCCTTAAAACAAAATATCCCCAGGGCAGTGAAAAGCACATGGTCAAGGCCGTCGTCAACCGCACCATTCCCCTGGGTGGGTTGCCGTCCGATGTCGGTGTGGCGGTGAGCAATGTGGGAACCATGGCGGCCGTGGCCCGGGCCGTACTCCATGGAAAACCCCTGACCCACCGGATTATCTGCGTTACGGGAGCCGGCATTTTAAATCCGAAAAACCTGCTGGCCCCCATCGGCATCCGTTACAAGGAGTTGATTGATTATTGCGGCGGCCTGACGTCCGATGCGGCCCGCGTCCTTTCCGGCGGGCCGATGATGGGGTTTGCCTTTACCGACCTTGACATGCCTGTTACCAAAGGGACCAGCGGCGTTACCATCCTCACCCGCGAGGATTTAAGCCGGGAAGCGGAAACCGTCTGTGTCCGGTGCGGAACCTGTGTGGATGTCTGCCCGATGCATATGGTGCCCGCCAGGTTGGCGCTGGCCGCCAGACATGAAAATATCGCCATGATGGAACGATATAATATTATGGGATGCGTTGAGTGCGGCTGCTGCGCATATAGCTGCCCGGCAAATATTCCCCTGGTCCAGACGATTCGTGTTGGAAAGGCGATCCTGGCGGGAAGCAGGAAAAAATAATTGCTTTTAATTAAACCTCGGGCTCTGCCCGAGCGACCCGCAAGGTTCGACCGTACCATGTCCTTTCTGGGCGGCAAACGAGGGAATCCCTACGGGGTCACTTATTGTGCTGCCAAGGCGGGCCTGATCGAATGGTTCAGGGGACTCCGCCTGCTAAAAAATAATGGCGACTCCGCATAAATTAACAAAACGGCATCAGCCCACGCGCAACATGTTCCCGGTTTCCAGATAATGTTTTGCCGACTCACCCAGGAAATTGAGCATTCCCATCATTCTGCCCTGCAATGACGCATCCGCAATCGCATTCCCTTCTTCATTTAATGCGGTATATGTGAGTTTCCACCGGGCGGTTGAATATCCTTCAATATCTTCCCTGGTTTCGAATTCAAACTTGATGGCGTCGTAAAAAGTCCCATCTACTGCGTTGTAGCGGGTCGCGAAATGCTCGGAATACTATATGTATGCTCCGCTTTCGCGACACCACTACGCCTTGTATATGGAACTTTCTACTTAGCCATCTTTACCGGGTTGCCTGACTTTTTACGAGATCATCAAACTTACCGGCGGCCTTGTTTCCATATATTAACAGCGCATGAAACCGGTGCGCCACTGCATCATAAAGCGTTTTCCGGCGAATTTAAAACAAATAGCCCGGACATGGATTCCTTGAAAATGCAGTTGGTTTCATTCTTTCCGCTGCAGGAAAAGATCATGTCAAATTCCCATTTATAAATCCATTTCAGCTCCTCCACCGGGCAGGCAAGCGCAAAAACAGCGTCCGCATCCGCTTTTGTTTTAAAACCCATCCTTACACGCAAAATGGCCGAAACCATCCGAAACGTGCTGGATACCCCCAAATAAAAGAAAAATTGACATTGTCTCTACAATGCCATATATTATGACCATGAAAATATTTAAGTGGAATTTGGAAAAAAACGAATTGCTCGCAAGGGAAAGAGGGATTACATTCGAAGAGATCGTCCAGCGGATTGAAACGGGAGCTAAAGTTATTGAAACGGAACATCCCAACAAGAAAGAATATCCACATCAAAAAATACTGATTGTGGATGTGGATGGATATGCTTATCTGGTTCCATGTGTTAGAGACAAGGATGAATATTTTCTTAAAACGATTATTCCCAGCAGGAAGGCAACTAAAAAATACCTTGGCGGATAACCAAACTTGGTGGATAACTAAAATGGACAAAAAACGCAAAAAGATAGCCCTTGATGGGTATGAGAAAGAAATCCTGGAGGCATACGAGAATGGAATGCTAAAGCCTTCAAAATCTCAGGCTGATTACCAGGCGATAGCCCGCAATACAATGAAAAAGAATCGTAAGATAAACATAAGGCTTTCGGAAAATGTTCTTTCCGCCCTGCAAAGAAGAGCTGCACGGGAAGGCATTCCCTATCAGACGTTAATTGGAAGTGTTCTTCATAAATATGCCAGTGGATTTTTAAAAGAAGCAGGATAAGCATACTCTAATGAGAGTCTAATGAGAGGGACGTTATGAATAAATGCGTAAATCAGGGGACCGCCCTTTATTTAAAAGAAGCTCATGAGGGGGGGCTTGTAGGGCCGTCAATAAAACGCCGGAAAGAAAAAATGCCATGCCACAAGCCCGGTGAAATCCTTTTTGTGCCGGGTATTTTCCCATTTAAGCTCAAGGGTTAAATGGTTATTCTGCGATATTTTGAAAGTGTTTACCAGTGATGCCAAAATCTCAAGGTGTGCGTCGCCCGGTCCGAACCGCATTATTTGTCCGGATAAATGGCTTTTTAAGAAAGGGGTAAATAATCGGATAACCCCTGCGCCTGCCCCGCCTCCCAGGGCGAAATTATCCTCAAGCCGCCCGGCGACATCGGCTTCGGCCTGGGGCATGAAATAACACAGCCCCACCCATTTCCATTGCACGGCAACACCGCCTCCCGCGTTTATCCTGTAGTAGAGCCCGTTTTGTCCGTCACGCATTTCCTTGCGGCGTAGGCCGGTGTTGAATTCCCAGGAAAAGGGCTTGAAAAATGCGTCTCTGCCGGAAATGGATACAATATTTACGATATCAAATCGTTGCAGTTCAAAACGCCGGTCTTCGGGATAATAGCGAAACCGCGTGTCTCCAAATTCGATCTGCGCCCCCTGCTTTGTGATGTAATCCATATCCGTAAGATCGGTAAAGGCCGGGCGGAAACGGGTTTCCAAAAAGACATTTCCACCATAAACCCCCGGGGCGATACTTATGCGCGATGAGCCATGGCCCTTATCCGGCCGGGGCGGGGCCGGGATTTTTTCGTCAATGGATTCGTTTGATTTTCCCAGGCGGCTTCTTGCCTTTAACGCCCCCATGAGCTGTTTTTTATAGGCGGATTTGGAAATGGATTCGCTGACGAACAGATACTGGATTTCATCGATGGCAAGGTCTAATATCCGGATTTTCTCCTCCCGTTCCGAAGGATTATTTAACAGGTCTTCGGGGGTCAGTTTGCCCTGGATAACGGCACGGGTTTTAGCCAGTCCGGAATCATCCATTTTTGAGATTTCATATTTTATCCGGGTGGCTTTTGCCGGACGGAATGCCGGGGCCTCGATCATACCAGCGGAACCGACCGCCTTGATCGTGTCAATCGGTATGACCCAGAGTGGGAACCGGTCCGTGAGATGGACGGACGGGCGCGCGGCCTCCAGGAGAAACATGAGGCTGTAGGAACAGTTTTCATCAAAGAAATAATAGTTTGTGGATATTTGTTCCAGTTCCTTTAAATGCCTGAGCATCCGTTTTATTTCATCGGGCGTAAGGTTTAAGGGAAACTCCCAGATATCCCGCTGGTTGATGTCGCCGTATTCCCGGATTTTTTTATAATAGGGCGCAACCGAATAATAGCCTTTATAGAGCCCGAAAAGACCGCTCATGGCAAAGGAAACTCCGTTGGTTTTTTCCACATAGGCTGCGTAATTAACCGCATTGGACAATCGTTTGTTTGAATAGCCAGTATCGATGGTAAGCAGGGTGTGTCCGAACATGGACGCGGGGTTGTTCATGTAATAGGTCGGGAAAATCAGGCCGGCGGCCCGGGGAGAAATTTTCTCCACTTCCGGACAGGTTCGATCTGCAAACAGGGCAGGATCAATATGAAGCGTTTTTTTTAGCCAGGTAAAGCGCGCGTAAAATTTGCAGATATACGGTTGCGCAACTCGGGTGTCCGGTTGAAAAAGAGTCCTGATGGTGGCTGTAAGTTCTGACTTTGGATCGGTTTTGCCGTTTTTTGCAAGGAAAAACGCGGGATCGTTGATCTGGCTTTCAACGCCAAAAAGATGTTTCTGGTAATGCAGGAGGATATTCCAGTAGCGGTCTTGGGCCAGGTGCTTTTCCCGGGCCTCTGAAACGAGGTGTTCTACAATATTGACTTTTCCGGCGCCCTGTGCCCGGCAGGGTAAAAACGCCGCGAGGATAAGCAGGATTAAAAGCAAAAGAGACACGAAATCCACCGGGATTCCGTGTCTCCATGTTGATGTCTTCAACGTATTTAATCGTGAATGATGAATTAAATGGTGTCCATAATGTTGGCGATTGACTTTACGACCGTATCATTGGTGATTTCCGTCGTGGGATAGATCGTGTCGAAATTGTTCTGCAGCGCAGCAAAGAAGGCCGGCCGCTTTTGGACCGGAATGTTGGCGATCTCCGCCAGCGCGTCCAAAGATTCGCCCTGTCCCTGGGCGATATCAATCGCAAGGTTATCCATGTTGCCGGCAACAAATACGTTCATCTTGTCGAGCATGGCAAGTTTTGTAGGCTGGCCGCAATCGAGTGTCCCGGAAGTCATGGCAAAGGTCTGGTTGGCGCTTATTCCATTAAGGAAAGTCCCCACAAGGTTCCAGATAAGCCCTTCTTTTTGGGCCAGGGCCATGCCGCCCAGGCCGCAGCCGCAATCCTGACGAACCGTGGCCGCCGTGGCGGTTCCAACCATCATGAAACTTACGATTAGTGCAAAAATTGCCTTTTTCATTGTTGTTCTCCTTTTTTGTCTTGATAGTGTGAGTTGGTCATTTTTGGAAAGTTCAGGACAGGCCATCACAACAAATTTCTTGTCGCTAAGATTTTATCTTTAGTATATGATCGCCTTTAGTTCAAGAAAAATTTTACCCTATATAAAAGGAGTGTGCGCCATGGAAGACAGACCCTGGTTCAAATCTTATGCCAACGGCGTTCCCAAACACATAAATTTCGAGCAGACCACGATGTCCGCCGCGTTGAGCCGGTCGGCGGAAAAATTTCCTGTGTGTCCGGCCTTAAATTATATGGGAAAAAGGATCAGTTATCGGGAACTCGAAGGGCTGGTCAACGCGTTTAGCCGGGCGCTCATTGATCTCGGCGTAAAGCCCGGCGACAAGGTGGCGGTCTGCCTTCCCAACATACCCCAGGTGGTCATAGCGGATTATGCCATTTTCAGGATCGGCGCCGTATGCGTCCAGTGCAACCCGCTTTACACCGAGCGCGAGCTTGCATTTCAATTAAACGATTCAGATGCAAAAATCATTGTAACTCTCACGCTCCTTGTACCCAGGATCGAAAAAATCATAGGGCAGACCGGGATTAAGCAGATCATTGCATGCCACATCCATTCTTATCTTCCGTTTCCAATAAAACAGATATTTCCTTTTGTAAAAAAAGCCATGTACCGGAAGGTGCGGCCGACAGGGACGGTTCACATCTTTAAAGATATTATCCGTAATTTTTCTACGGACGGGCTTCCCGAATCGAGCAGGTGGGACGATGTTGCGGCACTTATCTATACCGGCGGCACCACGGGTGTGAGCAAGGGGGTAATGCTGACCCACGCCAATTTAAGTTCCAATGTCCAGCAGTTTTCCGCATGGTTTCCGGATTTAAAACCGGGCGAGGAAAGCCTTGTGGGCAATTTTCCCATGTTTCATTCAGCGGGATTTACGGCCATTCAGAATTTCTGCATCTGGAAGGCCTATGAGATTATCCTGGTTCCCAGGCCCGAGCCGGCAATCAATATTAAGATCATAAAAAAATACAGGCCCACCTTTCTTCCTGGCGTGCCGACCATATTTGTGGGGCTTCTGGCCGATCCGGAATTTAAAAACCTTGATTTTTCGTCCATTAAGGGGTTTTTTTCAGGGGCTGCGCCTCTTGCCGCCGACACCATCCGTTCGCTTAAGTCCATTACCGGCGCGGATATGTGCGAGGTTTACGGCGCCACCGAGACCACGCCTGTTGTATCGGTAACCCCCTGGGGCGGAGCGATCAAGCCGGGAACCGTGGGATGTCCCGTGCCCGACACGGACATCAGGATCGTTGACGTTGAAACAGGTAAAGATATAATGCCCGAAGGCGAGCCTGGTGAAATTATTATTTCCGGGCCCCAGGTCATGAAGGGTTATTACAATCGGCCGGAAGAAACCAAAAAGGCCTTGAGAAACGGGTGGTATTATTCGGGAGATATCGGCAAATTCGATGAAGACGGTTATTTGAGCATTGTTGACCGGAAAAAAGACATGATTATCGCGGGCGGATACAATATCTATCCCGTTGAAATAGACGGCGTGCTCTTTGACCATCCAAAGATTCTCGAGGCCTGCACCATAGGGCTTCCCGACGAATACCGGGGAGAGACGGTAAAGGCGTATGTGGTTGTCAAGGAAGGCGAAAACCTTACGGAAGAAGAAGTCGTAACGTATTGCAGGAGCAAGCTTGCGGCCTACAAGGTTCCCCGGTCCGTGGAATTTATGGATGAACTGCCCAAGAGCGCGGTGGGAAAGATTTTGCGGAGGAAATTAAAAGAAGAGGCAATGAAATGAGGAGAAAAGTCTGTGACCAACAGTTTTATCGAACCTTTTGTGTCAGCCATTGAAAATCTCCCCCGGTTGCTTGCAAATCCGGATGAATCCGGTAAGCGGTATATGGGATATTTATGCACCTATACTCCCATTGAACTCATCCATGCAGCGGGATTTGTTCCGGTGCGACTCTTTGCCGGGCCGGGCGAAGTTGAACAGGCCTATGCCCATGTGCCGGATTTCATCTGTCCCTTTTTAAAGCGGGTAATCCAAAGGGCGGCTGGCGGCGGATATGCGGCCCTTTCCGGCCTGATCCAGGGGTACACCTGTGATGCGGCCTGCGGCGTGGTCAATACAATAAAAGAGATTATGCCGGAAAAACCGGTCTTTTCAATTCCCATCCCATACGGCAAAAGCGGGCGTGCAAGGCTTTTTTTAAAATCCGCCATGGATGAGGCTATTTGCAAACTGGAATCCGTTGGCGGGGATTTTTCGCAAAATTCGATTGCACGTTCAATTCAGCTCTACGAAAGCATCCGCAAACTCCAGTATTTTCTCTATGAGCCCCGTGATGACGGTGCTTTGCCCCTGAGTGCAAAAGACCGGATTTCCGTGATGACGGCAGGGACTTGCATGCCGCCTGAAGCTTATCTTGAACAACTAGCGCGGCTCGAAGTCGACCTCGCCCATGATCCCGGGATTGCTCCCCGTGGTGTGCCGGTTCTGGTGAGTGGAAGCCTTGTGGAATCAACCGAAATATTTGACGCCATAGAGGCTTCCGGCGGTTTTGTGGTTTGCGATGACCTGTGCAACGGTTTTCGTCAGATACCGCCTTTTGCAGGCCAGGGCAAAACCCCAATGGACCGGTTGGCCGACCGTTATATCAGCCGCATGCCTTGCCCGTCCCGGAGCAGGGCGGTCGACAGGTGTGATGATATTGCCGGGCTTGCGCAAAAACACGGGGCCGCGGCGATAATTTTCGTGCTTCAGAAATTCTGCACTCCGCACCTATCCGATTTTCCGATTCTTTCCGAGGAATTAAATAAAAAAGGCTATCCGGTCCTGCTCATTGAAATGGATGAATCCTGGGCTGTGAGCGGGCAGACCCGGACACGCCTGGAGAGTTTTTTTGAAATGACGGGAGGCGCCTGATGAGCGAAATCAGCAAATCGAACAAGCGCCTTAAAGCGGCAAAAAAGCTGAACCGGATCATTTTAGATTACTACACCGAGTGCGGGAATGCGAAGAAACAGGGGCGCCCGGTGGGGTGGATGCCACCAATGAACGGCGCCATAGAGATATTTTACGCCATGGACCTTCAGCCCGTTTTCCCGGAAAACTGGTCTCCTGTTTGCGCGGCCTTTGGCCTTGCGCCAAAGAATTTTGCGGTTGCCGAGGATATGGGCTATTCCCGTGATCTTTGCGGGTATTTACGTAATATCATAGGGTATGTAAACGGCCCGATAGATGACCCGGATACCCCCCTGGGCGGCCTGCCCGAGCCCGATATCCTGCTTTCCCCGGGCGGGGGATGCGTCCCGGTGATGAAGATATTTCATGCTCTTGAGCGGCGCTTTCCGGATGCAAAAGTCTTTTACGCGGACCTTCCCCAGGTGGCGGTGGAGGATATCCGGGATTATCATATTGATTATGCCGAAGATGAGATGAAAAGGCTTATTTCTTTTTTGACCGAAACCACCGGACATGAACTGGATGAGGATCGGTTGCGCGAAACCGTGGCGCTTTCCGATAAGGCCTGTGCGCTCTGGGACGAGATCATGAGCTTTCGCAGATTTGTGCCGGCCCCGTTTTCAGCGGCCGAGATCGGCATCATGTTTGTCATGGTGACCCGGCAGGGAACCCGTATTGCCGTGGATTTTTTGCAGGAGGTGGCAGACGAGGTGCGGGCGCGGGCCGAATCGAAAACCGGCGTTATCGAGGACGAAAAGGTTCGCTTGTTCTGGGACAATATCCCGCCATGGTACCACATGGGGATATTTAATTATTTCGAGAAAAAAGGGGGAGTCGTTGTGGCCGAGACCTATTCGGCGGCATGGTCGCTCAGGCTTGACCCGGAAAATCCCATCCGCTCCCTTGCCGTAAAGAGCCTCATGTCCTACCCCATGGTTTCATGCGTCTCAATTGAAAAGCGAAAGGAAATGGTCTTAAAAGCCTGCCGGGATTATAAAATCAACGGCGTGATCCTTCACAGAAACAGGTCCTGCGTACCCATCACCCTGGGCCAGATGGCCATAAAAGAGGCCCTTGAAAAGGAGCTTGGCATCCCGTCTCTTATCATCGACGGCGACCACATGGACGCGCGCAATTTCTCCATGGCCCAGTTCCAGGCCCGGGCGGATGCGTTCATGGAGATGCTTTTGGACGGAAAGGAGGGGCTGCAATGAGAAGGTTTAATGTGAAACGACGTCTGACCATGACGTCAGCGGAATGCATTAATTCCGGGTATATTTTAATTGACTTGACTCCGACCGATTAATATAATTATAGATAAAGTCATTCACTCGGCTCCACAAAGGGCCAAAACCACAAAGAGGGGGGATCTATGGGACCGAAGACTGACAGTAAGAATCTATTGGAATGTGCATACCACTGGGAAAAGAACGCTCCTGACCGTATGTACTTCACGCAGCCGATGGGGGGCGGTGATGCCAACGTCAAAACCTGGACATGGAAAGAGGCGGTTGGTGAGGCCCGGCGCATGGCGGCCTACCTCAAGAGCCTCAATCTGCCTGATCGCAGCAACATCGCGATTTGTTCAAAGAACTGCGCCCATTGGATCATGGCGGATTTGGCCATCTGGATGGCAGGACACGTCACTGTTCCGATCTATCCGATCCTGACGGCAGATATCGTTAAATACACGCTCAAGGATTCGGAATCGAAGTTTCTTTTTGTCGGCAAGCTCGACGCTGTCTGGGATGAGATGAAGAAGGGGGTGCCGGATGGTTTGCCCTGCGTCGCCTTTCCGCTTGCTCCCCCAAATGATCACGAACAATGGGATGATATCGTTTCGAAACACAAGCCGCTGGCTGATCCGGCGGAACGCGACCCGGACGAGTTGGCAACCATAATATACACATCCGGAAGTACGGGCAATCCCAAGGGCGTCATGCTTAGTTTTGGCTCCATGTATACAAGCGCCAAAGGCATCCACAATTATCTCGAGACAAAAGCAGAAGACCGGGTGATATCCTATTTGCCGCTGGCCCACTCATTTGAACGGTTTGTCGCCGAGGCCCACTCGCTTTTGGTTGGATTTCCGCTCTATTTTGCCGAAAGCCTCGATACCTTTGTGCAGGATCTTCAACGGGCCCGGCCCACCCTGTTCATTTCAGTACCGCGTCTGTGGCTTAAATTCCAGCTCGGCGTCTTCCAAAAAATGCCGGAAAAAAAGCTCAACCTGCTGCTTAAGATTCCGATCCTGAAAAACATCATAAAGAAAAAAATCCTCACCCAGCTGGGGTTGAATAATGTTCGATTTGCCGGGTCAGGATCGGCGCCTATCCCCAAAGAGGTTCTCTCGTGGTACCGGAACCTGGGGCTCGAACTCCTTGAAGGATACGGTATGACCGAGAACTTCGCCTATTCGCACTGCACCAAGCCCGGCGAGGTTCGCCCCGGCTACGTCGGTGCCCCGTTTCCGGGTGTGCAGCAAAAAATCAGCAAGGAAGGGGAGCTTCTTGTCAAGAGTCCGGGCAACATGATGGGTTATTATAAAATGCCGGAAAAGACCAAAGAGGATTTTACTGAGGATGGTTTTCTTAAAACCGGCGATCTCGGGGAAATCGATGAGAAGGGACGCCTTAAAATCACCGGCCGGGCAAAGGAGCTGTTTAAGACCTCAAAAGGCAAATATGTTGCGCCTGCTCCGATTGAGAACTTGCTTTCGACCAGTTCGCGTATCGAAGCCTGTTGTGTCTCCGGATTGGGCTATCCACAACCATATGCCCTGGTTATGCTGTCTGAGGCTGCGCGGGAGGCGCTATCTCAAGGCGATAAGGCGGCTATTGAAAACGACCTCGCGGAACAGGTCAAGAGCGTCAACAGCACACTGCCGCATCACGAACACCTGGCTTTCGTGGCCGTGGTCAAGGATGAATGGCTGGCGGAGAATGGCTTTCTGACACCGACCATGAAAATTAAGCGCGCCACACTCGAAACCACTTATGGCCCGTTCGCCGACGGGTGGTTTAAGGAGAAAAAGCCGGTCGTATGGCAGGCCTGAAAAGCGGGTACAATAAAGGTATAACTGCACAAAGCCTTTATGATTCGGGTAAAATCCGACCCTGGATAAAACAGCGGTTAAGATATTTTCTTAACCGCTGTTTTGGTTTTTTGGATCGCGTTTTGGACTTCGGTCCGGACGTTATTGATCATATGCTGAAACGCTTCGACCCGGATTCCTCAAATAAAGACCGTTCGGTCTTAAAATTATGATGCACTCGTAAAAAGTCAGACAACCCGGTTACGATGGCTAAGTAGAAAGTTCCATATACAAGGCGTAGTGGTGTCGCGAAAGCGGAG